>DASUGI010000189.1:0-33532 GCA_036274115.1 Verrucomicrobiia bacterium | reverse complement strand
CTGTACCGGAACTGCGGACAAGGCTGTCCGCGCTCCTGACGCCGCGTCTCCAACGTGCTGGGGTTCTCCTTTTCCTCGGCGGCTACGCCGGCACCAATCCGGTTTCGGTAATCTTCCATCCTTCCTGATACGTGTCGTAGTCCGCGTTCACACCCCACAAATCGTGCCCGGCATTCTTGAGGACGTTCTCGGCCGCCAGAATGCCCATCAAAATCGAATGATCCTGGTTGTTGTACTTGAACGAGCCATAACGCCCGATGACCTGCAACCCGCGCACGCTTCGCAGATACTCCTGAATCGGCCGGAGCAGTTCCTTGTAGCCGCGCCGATACACCGGATAGCAACGCGGAATGCGAAGCACCTTGCCGTTCAGAATAAGCGGTTTGTTCCCGACCAATGTGGTTGCCACCAGTTCCCGCCGCGCCAGCGCGATGAGTTCGTCATCAGTTTTAGTCCACAGCTCATCGGATTGCCCCTCACCCTTTCCCTCTCCCCATCGGACGGGGAGAGATTTCGCCCAAAGCAAATTTCGCGCATTGCACCCCTGAACCTGGGAGCGCTGCCGTCTCGGCGGCGAGTTTTCGTACCCTGCCGGCGGGACGCCGGCGCTCCCAGGTTCAGGGGGAGGCCGGCCAATAGGCCGGGTGAGGGGTTCGCCATTGCACCAGTATTCCATCGCCACGATCGTGTTCGGGCTGTCTCCATGAAGCTGCGGCACCCAGTTGCGAAAGTTGGTGATTCGGCCCGTCCGCAGTTCGGGACTGTGAATGTAAATCCACTGGTCGGGGCATACATTGGCGTCCGCTACTTCGAGATAAACGAGGATGGTGTTGCGAAAAGTCAGTTGCCGCGCCGCTTCGCGGACATGAGCTGGCGATTCGGGCAACCGCTCCACCAACAACGTCAGCGGCATCGTCGAGATGACGTGGTCGTATGCTCGGACGCTGCCGTCGGCCAGTTCGATTCCCTTGACCACATTGTTCTCGGTGAGTACGCGTTGGACCGGGGTGTTGAGGAATATCCGCCCACCACGTTCTGCCACCGCGCGGGCCATGCGCTCATACACCATGCCCGTGCCACCCAGTGGATACGCGAACTCGTCGGCAAGGGTACGATGTTTGGCGCCATTGCGGAACAGGGCGCTGCTCAGAGCCGCAGAAAGCGAGAATCCTTTTATGCGTTGCGCCGCGAAGTCTGCGTCCAGTTCGTCGCAGGGAATGCCCCACAGCTTTTCGCTGTAGGTCTTGAAAAAAATCTCGAACAACCGGCGTCCGAATCGGCGGCAAACCCACCCTTCAAAGGAACCATTGAGCGACTCAGGCCGTATTCGTTCGAGTGCATAACTGCCGACGCAACGCGCTGCTTCAAAGCTCCCGAGGTTTCGCAGGGCGTCGAGGGGTTGCAACGGATAGCTGTAGAACTGGCCACGGTAAAGAATGCGCGTGAGCCGCCGCGCCATTGCGTAATCGCTCCCAACGACCTCCAACCACTGTTCATTCACGCGCCGGTCGCGGCTGAAGAAACGATGCGGGCCAATGTCCACCGTTTGTCCCCAGAGCGAAAAGGAGCGAGCTAGGCCGCCGAGGCTCGCGCAGGCTTCATACAGATCAAGACCGACGCCGTGCTTGGCAAGCATGCGGCCACAACTCAGTCCGGCCGGGCCCGCACCGATGATGGCTGTCTTCATTGACAGGGCGATGCTGTTGTCAAAATTCTGAAACCTATAATCCTTTGTAACGGGGAACATCTTCGCTGAATGCCTCTTTCCATCCCTCGTTCGTTTCAGTCTGTCGGGGTTTCGTTTTGGCGTCCAAGTTCCAGAACTGACCTGCTCCAAGCCACACGTAATAGCCTAAATGACGAATCCCTGGTACTCAGAGCCTCCACCGGCACCATTCCAAGGAACATTACCTGCAAGCCCCGCGCGTATCTTGGGCGCTGCGGTCCACGAAAAACGATCCGCATGCCGTCTACGGTCGGACGGATACTTTCACGCTCGAGAAACTCCAAGCCGATCTTCGCTTGGATACAGTCATAGTTGTTTGGGTGCAACTCCAGACCTCCACTTGGAGCGACATCGATGATCAAACTATCAGGATCCTGGACAAATAAAACCACGCACGCTTTAGTCGCACCGTCTCCAGTCCAACCTGAGCCGTTGTAAGGAATGTTTTGCTTAGAAAAGTTAAACCCGTTTGTATATTCGACAGGGAGCGACCATTCACGGGAAGCCCTAAGTTCGTCTGCAGCCATTCTTTCTAATACTTTGCCCTTTGTCCAAGTTCGCTCCCAACCGCCGGGTTTAGTCCACAAGGTTTCAGTGCTCCACCAACCGAGGAACAATATCAGCCACCCGCAAATCGCCACTTTGGAGCGACTGGTCCAATTAAGTGTCACCAACCAAAAAGCCCACACAGCAGCGGCGAAAGCTGGCCCGAAGTCTAACAGGTATCTTGAGGAGATAAATGGACAGCGAATATAGAATGCAAAGAGCGGGATTCCGGCCATGAGAGACCAGGAAGTGAGAATCTCGCTTGGGGAGAGATTCGCGGAGGTTGTTGGGAACCTCAGACGCTGATAAAATCGCCAGCCGAAGTTGATGTATGCTCCCAGAACAAATATGGCGACGATCAACCCATACGGGAGCAAATAGATTTCGCGCCACCGAAAGGTTTCTGACTGCCCCGGAAATGCATCCGATTGGTAGCTGTCAGACCAAGTCGTTGATTTGGCCAAGAATAAGAGACTAAACAACTCCTTGGCTGCCGCCCCGATGCGCTCACTCCGATAAGGATGATCAAATCGCGAAGCATACCGCATCGGATCAAGCATGTTAAGGTTTAGCGAATGACCGAATTCCAAAGGCGATCCAAACCGTAGAGTATTTGACCATAACAGCAATCCGACTCCAGCCAGGAATATAGTTGCACCAGAGAAGATTAAAAGTTTACCGTGACGGCCTCGCCAATGCGCTACGGCTGCAATTACGACCGAGGCAATTCCGTAGAAGACAAACGTCGGCCGGATGAATGCAATCAATCCTGAGACCAGCGTAAGGCAGAGAAAACTCCACCAACACTGATAATACGACAAAACAACGGTCCACCCAATAAGGACCAATGCGATGAGAAACCCATAAGCGATGACTTCCTCGTAAACAAGAAAGCGCGAATTACAAAGTCTCAAAAACGGTGGAAACAGAATAGTTGGCAATAGAGCAAGCGGCATCCAGATGGGTTTGACCTTCGGAGCAAGCTTGGGTGCGAGTTTCCAATGGAGTCTTAGGAGAAGGTAGACGACAAACCCCAGATAAACCGCAAATGCAACCCGATCAGGAAACATACGCAAGCCGAATATTCGTGCGCCAATTTCGAACGGTAGGCGCAAAATCGGCACACCCAACCCCCAAACCTGCTGGACTTTGCCGTTATCCCATGCAAGATCCCATCCCAGCGCTGAGGGATCATCCGCCATCGCAATGTCCCCCTGCAACAGTCGCTCTGTCTGCCAACGGTAAACCAAATGTTCTGAATACCCGCGCTTAGGGATGGATACGAGACCGGAGCCAACCGTCACTCCTACAGCAATGAGAATCGCGCAGTACCATCCAACCAACGATTTAAATTGCATTCGCCGACGGGAAATGCCGTCGCTGGCATTGCGGCTGTTGTTCTACCTTGTCACAGCGCCGCCAACGACAGTACTTGCTAAAGCTCGGAGGTGATCACGTCTTAATGCACCGACAATGGCCTCCGGGGTAGTGCAGTTGACAGGCGCACTCTTGTCCCCCATTGTCAGCGCAATACGTAAGGGGGCCTGAGGCACCACATTTATCTTCGGTGCATTGACTGTCGTTCTGTGTACATGTCACCGCCCAAGCCGTCGCACTCAGCGTCAAGGCAACAGCTAATGCCACCGATCCAATCCAGTTTTGTTTTCGTCCTTTCATGATTTGTTACTCCTCTCTTTTCCGAGCTTGTTTTTGAGAGACAGGACTACTGCGGGCGCAAGAATTAGCGGCAACAGTAACCAAATGACCCAATGCCTCCCTCGATTTGCCCAAACTGCATATTTACGTCCGTGCTGAAGATGGTTCTCAGCCGCTGCCAGCAGGACCGGATCCTTATCGGTTTTCCAAGTATCTCCTGGCGACAAGGTGTAATCGGCGTACTTAAAAATCCGTTCGGTCGAAGCCCTTTTGTAACGATAATCCTGAATCGCTGTTTGCACTTTTACATTCGGAAGCAGGTCGCGGCGTCCCTCATGCACGACCACATTGGTTGCTGTCAACGTTACTATCTTCCGAGGAAACGGGGCAGCACCACGACCTGGGTCGTACCAAAAAACCTCAAGTTTCGATGCTGTTGGCGCAATCAAACCATTTGTGCGAATCCATGCTGTGCAGGTATACCGACAATCAACGAATCCTGTCGGAGTCGCCTTCCTAAGACCAAGCAATTCCATATACTCGTTGTAACTCGCGAGCGTTTCGGGGTAATCCATTTCAGGCCGGAGCAACTCATCCTGATCGCCCAAATCTAACGCGCGCTCACGAATTACTTCACAAGTTGTGGCATACCTGCCATCCTCGGAGTATTTGATCACCCACTTGTAGCCAAATGCTCGTGGGTTACTGCGAATTTCTCGCGTTGGCGTAGGCATGTCTACAAAACCAGCGTTGTTGATTTGCACCGATTCTCGGGATAGCCCGTACGTGAGCCAACCGATACTCAGATTTAACTCATCGGATTTGCGAAGAAACCTCGGCGACTTCTCGATTAATACTTCGTTAAGATTTGTCTCCGGAACGTGGCCTTGGTCCTTCGCCAGGAATCCGTACTGCGTCTTGGGTTGTATGGTGTAGGTATCCGTGCCGTCGAATACCAGTTCCCCCCACCATTGCGGTCGGTCCCTGTTGACAACCCGAAACGACCAGGCGTTTCCCGAAATAAATGCCACGAATTCATGCTGCGCTTGGTACTGCTCGGCTGATTGTCCGTTCCAAGGACTGTAATCTTGCCACGAGGTCAGGCCGCGAATCTCGAGGGTCTGCTCCCCCAAAACGCGCCCGCAGGACATTGATGCGACCGCTAACAAAGTCGCTGGAATCGCCAAACGGCTGAGGTATTGTTTGCAGGACCGATAGAGCCAAGGTGTCGTACTCAGCGCCAAAAAACCAAGTGTCGCCAACGGTACTATTTCCTCCAGCTTCTTGCTCAAACGCAACAATCGCCCCAAGAGACCCGTGCATCCGCAGTAAGGTCCACCAGCGTAGTGGTAAGCCCACCGGTACCAAAGAATCGTCGCGACGAAGGTTAGAATGAAGACATTCGTCAAACTCTTTCCTCGCATGTTGAGACAAAGCACGCCGACTGTTATCTCCACTATTCCGGCGATCAGATACAGACTCCAGTTCGTAAATAGTGGCAGCACGATGTTGACATGGTCGTGGGTTGGCTCTCGGAGGAAAAGAAATCCGAAATGTGAAGCGCCATATGCCAAAAGAATCAAACCGGCTACATAATGGAGTCCTTTGGACCAAGCTGTCGATAGGCCATCGCCGATTAAAGATCCTGTTTTCCTGTCCATTATAGCGTCATTTAACGGCCCTGGCCCCTGTGCTATGAGTGCCAGGATCGAACTAGTGTTGTGTCACAGGCAAAACTTTACAATCTCAGTGTGGTTCAAACTGGGTCGTTTCATTGTAAAGCCAGCACTGTTACAGCACACTAGAAGTGCCACACTGCATCCCCCTGAATGCGGGGTTTCATTTGCAGAAAACCACGCCACTCGGCATGGCCGTCTAAGAACAAGATGTTTCCGCCCAACGGCTGCCTTCCTTTTAGATGGCTGCTACGATCAAGCCATTTGCCCTGCAAATGGCGGAAGTTCCCATTCTGACTTCCGACCGCATCTAGCGTTAGTTCCGTCTCCGCTGGTCGGTTTTGTTCGTCACCGTCAATGCGCTTCCGCCCGAATTCCGGGGGCACTTGAGTGATCCCATCCAACAAGAACACGTATCCCAGTACTCGAATCGGGGTTGCATCCGTGCACCAGAAGTCCCAATGCCGCTCGTCATTCATGTCCGGATTCGAAGGACAATAGAGCACGTTGCGCACAGCCCCATGAAGTTCAAGCTGGCTCACCGCATTGGTGTGCAAATCCCAGGGCCAGTAGGCGCCGTGAAAGGCCGGATGATTGGTGGTGCAGTCGGGCAGCCGGCCCGCGTTGTCGTTCGCATACATCTGCAACGCGAGCCCGGTCTGCCGAAGGTTGCTCACACATTGCACGCGCCGGGCGCGTTCCTTCGCCGAGCCGAGCGCTGGCAACAGCATCGCCGCCAGGATGCCAATGATCGCAATCACCACCAGCAACTCAATGAGCGTGAATGCCGAGTCGAAATGAAGGCTGCGGCGTGGAGTCCGACGTCCGCGGCGGGAGAAAGCCAGAGTAAGCGCCTGCCAAGGGCGGTACTGACACCGTCCAATCATGCAGCGCCTGCGTTGTTCGCTGAAGTCCACAGAATCGGTCAAGTGAACCCGTAACGCCTTTGAACCCTACAACTAACAATGACGATTAGCAGGCTTTAGGGGGGGGTGGCAACAGAAATCTCAGAAAATCTGCACTGCGAAACTTTGGCAACGCTACACGCGGCACTAGCCGATTACTGGCCGGGAACAGTTGAGTATGGGACAGCAATCCTCACGCTGGAGCGCGGACTTCAGTCCGACCGAGCGCAGTTGCTGCCGCTAGTGCTTTCGCAGTCCGGTTCATCATTTCAGAGCTTTCTCAACGACCGGCCAGCCATCTTTGTCCCATCGCATCGGACGAATCGCATAAGTGGAAGAACCGCGCTGAGCTCGATTGTAGAAATGGAAACCGAACCAATACTTATCACCCTCCTTGAGGATGCCGGCGTGACCGGGTCCAATAAACACATCCTCCGTTCCGAGCACCTGGGTTCCGCCGCCAACCAACAAGTCTTTGCGGTCGCGGTCCAAATAAGGTCCGGTGACCTTGTCACTGCGACCAACACGAATCTCGTAAGTACTGTTCGTGCCGCGGCAACAGAAACCCCAGTTTACAAACAGGAGATACTTGCCTTCGTGCCGATAAATAAACGGCGCTTCAATGGAGTCGTAATGCGCGAGTCCGTACACCGGCGAATCCGGCGCAATGCGTTTGCCCGTTTTGGGATCGAGTTGAATCATCTTGATGCCGCCCCAGAACGAACCGAACGGCATCCACAAACTGCCGTCCGCATCCTGAAACAACGCCGGATCAATGGCGTTGAAGTCATCGCGGGGGCTGGACTTAATTACGATGCCTTCATCGTTCCACTGGTAATTCGGATCCGCCGGGTCAAGGGTCGGGTTGGTGGCCAGCGCGATGGCGCTGGTGTTCTTGCCGAAACTGGAAACAGAATAATAAAGCATGTATCGGTCGCCGACATGAATGACATCTGGCGCCCAGAAATCGCGCCCGCTCCGATTCGCCGGCACAGCTTCGGCAACCCACGGAGGTGAATTGCTGAACACTACCGGCCCGGCTTCCCATTTCACCAGGTCCTTCGAACGATAGGAACGCACGTCGCGCCCGGTGTAAAAGATCCAGTACTCGTCCTTGCACTTCACGATGGTGGAAGGGTCATGCAAACGAACTCCCCGACTGCCAAGTTCCGCCTGTCGGGCCGCTTCCTCGACGGAGAGTGGAGGCGGCGGATTAAATCGTTGCTGCGCGGGAGCAACGGTCGACCAGGTGAAAAGCAGGAGCAAGAGCGCTCGCAGGGAGTCGGAGGTTCTCATGGAGTTCGCATTTCGCGACCGGTTTGACGTTGTCTGAGCGTGATGTCATCAAGCCAGATAGTGCCGGGTTCAGACATGGTGATGGTCAGTGTGACAGCAGGATGCGACAAACGGGAATGCAACGCTACCGTATAATCGCGCCATTCGCCGCCCACCTCCGGAAGCGTCGTGCGCGCACAAAGCTGGCGACCATCGCGGCTTTGCAAAGAAATCGTCAATCCATAACCACGGTCATTCTCCCGCTTCTCCGTCCGCGCGCGGAACGTGAGGTCATACCATTGGCCTGACTCAACTTCGGCGCTTCGCACGAACACAACACCACATTGATCTCCCACCTTGCTGACAGTTAGAACCAGCGCATTGGAGTTGCCAGCGCTTGAGTTGGTGACGGATTCCAACTTCAAACTGCCTTGCGCGTCGCCAGTCTTCAGCAGCACGAATTCGTTCGCTGGCTGGTCCGTCAACTCCACTTTCAGCAGCAGCTTCCCGGTGCTGGCGTTGGTTATGGAATCTGAACCATAGGCAACCGCAACCGACAGAATGGAACTCAACAGGAAAGAGATTTTGAAACGGAGCGAACCAGCAACAGTGTTAGCCGACATGGTGTTAGCCATGCCGTCAGGCTGCTCTTAATGAACCGGGCGACAGCACACCCTTACGACGATATTCCGAAGGCCGCCACCCCATCCACTTGGTGAACGCATTGGAGAAAACAAAGGGACTTTGATAACCCACCTCGCGAGCAATTGATTCAATGGTCTGATCCGTTCCGGTGAGAAGCTCCGCCGCGCGACGCATCCGCAGATAAGCAATCTGGTGCATCGGACTGCGCCCCCATTGACCGCGACACAATCTTCGCAGGTGCTCGCAACTGTAACCGGCTTCGCGTGAAAGCCGCGTTAACGTCCAGTGATCGGAAAGCTGCGTGGTCACGCGTTCCCAGAGCAGACACAGGGAATCCGTTTGCTCCTTCGGCTGGGCAAAGCGCAGGACGTAGGCGTGAACCAAATCCGTCCAGGTTTGAATGAGCGCCGGCTGCCCGGCGTTGGTGAACTCATGCAACAAGCCATTAATCGCCGAGCGCAAAGGCAAAGTTTCAAACCGCGCCATCACCGGTGTGGCCATTGAGGAGATGGGTTGGGAAACGGTCTGCCCGTAGGAAACCCAGCAAAACTGCCACCGGACGCCGGGGATGGATTCAAAGGCGTAATCAACTCCAGACGGAAGCAGGCAGCCGTAGCCTGACTTGCAAATCTGCCACTGGCCATTGATAAGGACCTTGCCCTTTCCGCCGTAGCACGCGAGGAAGCACGTGCCCGTTTGTTTCGATTGGGGAACTTTGATCGAAATCGCGTCCTCGTGGATGCCGACATGGACGATGTGATGCTGCTTGAGGCTTTGACAAACCGGAAACTCCTTCACCCACGGTTGCGACTCCAGTTCCGCGGCTTGCAATCCCTTCGTCCCAATCAACCGAGAAAGTACGTCAGCCTGGCTGGTGTGCTGCAGATTGTGTCGGCGAGCAAGGCCGGGGGTTTGTGTCATGCCGGAACATTAAACGTCATCATCAATTCAACAACGCCACTTTGCGGATAACTTTCACCATTTTACGCACCACTCGTTGCTCCCTGCTTCCGTCCGTGTAGCTTGCGATACGCAAGTGGACTCATGGCTTTGGCACTCCGAAAGTACCGGGCGATGTGTTGCACATCGGCAAAACCCAACTGCTCCGCAATTTGCGCCACCGGCAACTCCGTCTCGACGAGCATGCGCGCTATTTGATCCGTACGCACACGTCGGATTTCATCCAACACCGAACGCCCCAGGGAATCCCGGAAGCGTTTTTCCAGTGCGCGTCGCGAAATCCCGGCCGTTTTGGCAACGGCTTCCACAGATGGGCTCTCTTGCACCCGGTCGCGAATAAAACGGAGTGCCTTGGCAAGATTCGGGTCTTCTACGGCCAGCAAACTCGTAGAGCGACGCGGGACAACATGCGTAGGACTCACGACAATTCGCAATGGGGCGCTTTCGCCGCGCATCAGACCGGCCAGAACATGAGCGGCCTCGTAGCCCGCGCGCTCAAAGTTCACCGCAACACTCGATAGCGGCGGGTCCGTTAGACCGCAGACCACTTCGTCGTTATCCACACCAACGATGGCCACATCATCCGGCACCGAGAGATTTGCAAGTTTTGCCGCAGCGATCACCTCGTGCCCCAGATCATCATTGCACGCCATTAATCCCAGTGGTCGGGGCAAGTTACGCAGCCAGGTGGCGATGGCTTCACGATGACCCTGCCAGGGCGAACCCGTCGTTTGAATCGGGATTGCGAATTCGGTACAGTCAAATTGTTCCAGACTGACGACGTGTTTGAACACCTCGCATCGCATCTCCGACCAGGAACAATCCTTGTAGCCGCAAAAGGCGAAATGCCGCAGGCCGCATGAAAGCAAATGCTGCGCACCCAGCCGTCCGATATCGTGCGAGCCCGTGACCACGTTGGCCACCCCGGGGATCTCGCGATGTCGATGTCCGACCACCACCGCGGGCAACCCGCGAGCCAGCACCTCCTCCAATCGATCGGTATCCCGCATGATGATGCCGTCGGCATCCAGATTCTCGAACGAACCGGAAGCCCGCTCCAATCCGCCGGCCTCCCAGTAGAACGACCACGGCCCGTGATGATGCGCATAGCGCGCAATGCCACACAGCAGCGCCCGACCGGCCGCGCGCGCAGACTCCACCAACAGCACGACCTTTGGCATCTTTTCCTTCGCCGTGGTTGGGCCACCGGCATCAGCTGGCGAACCTGTTGCCGACCGACAGCGTTCGCGTTGGTCCGTGCTATTGGCTTTGCCTCCGCGGAAACTTGCGGAACGCGCTCTCGATGAATTGACACGCATATCGGTCGCGCCCAATATGCCCGCAATGAAGAAAAAGCCGACAACTTTTTGAGCCGAGAATTACTGAATACCCATGTCCCGCCGCAGAGCCGCAACCATCAGAACATGTCGGCGGAGATTCTCCGTGCCGCCTTCGTTGTCGAAGTTCAGCCCATAAGGCCAGAAGTGCGTCCCGTCCGTGTTGACATTTGCGCCCGGCCCGTCGAATTGGCGAACCTGCGCTATAGCGTGGGCTCCAATCCAAAGGCCGCCCTGGATGAACGCTCCATAATTCGGTGCGGTGCCAACGCCCAGCGTGTGACCAATCTCATGCAGTGCCACGCGGAAATTCCGTGAACCACCGAAATCAATCTGACCGCCGTAACCGGCCTGTGCAGTCGGCACACCGGGATTGTAAGTCACTGTCAGGACCTTGTTAAACGTCCCGTAGCGATTGTATTCAGCCACGGCGCCGTCCATCGAATACATGATTTCCGCGCGAATGTTGGCGGGCCAATTCTCGCTGGCCGCCAGCTTGTATCGTAAGTCACCGAGAGGCGGAGCTTTGAGTTGTGCGCGGAGATAAAAGAACTTCTGCGCGTCTGCTTTAGAAACAGTCGTGCTGAAGGTCCCACTCGCGTTGAACGCGCCCGCTGCAATCGCCGTCCACTGCGAAGGTGGCAAGGATGCATTCGTGGATTGCAGCACATAACAAGTTGCGCCTGGTTCACCGCGCGTCACCGTCAACGTCAGGTTTGTTCCCGCGGATGCGGTCAGCACCAGGTGAGGTCGCGGCGAGGTAAGAAATTGATTCGGCATCAGCGCCGAGTTGCAGATGCGCACTTCATCGATGAAGCCATAAGCACGATCCGTGTGGCCACCCGCATACAAGCCGCGCCCGACGGACCAGGAGCCGGCAGTGTAGCCAGATTCACTCGTTGGGCCCACCGCCAGGGCGCGGTTCGGACTCCCGCTGATTGTCAAATCCGTCCAGGCGACAAGTTGATTGTTGACATGGAACTTCAGCGTGTCGCCATCGCTCACCGCGGCGAGATGATACCAACCCACGAGCGCATTGGCTCCTTCAGGATCAGAGGCCCATTCAAATCCATAAATCCAACCGGGGGGCGAAAAGGCGCTGTGGGTGTAGCCCGAAACATCGGTGAACAGCACGCCGACGCTGTCATCGGGACGCACTTGCAGGTACAGCGCCGCCAGGTTGCCATTGCCGGTGGAAACGTTCCGTGCGTCACGACCAACAATCGTGCGGTATCCGCCGTTGCGCTCCGGCTTATAGGACGCTTCGATGGTGAATTGCGTCGGCGTCATCGTATCCGCATTGATGCCCGTGGGCAGGCTGGATGAAGCCCGCGTGAACATCGCGGGATTAGCCCCCGTGTTCTTGATGCTGAACAGATTCGAATTCCCATTCTGCGGAACCAAGCCAAAGGGCCGATCCGTGCGATAAGCGAAGCCCGCATAACCGCCCGCGGTCCAGGCCGACAAACTGTTGCCGTTGCCCGAGACATCCGGAGTCGTGCCATGAAACACACCGTCCGCGCCAGTATGGGGCACGTTGGAAAACGCCGGGCCATTCTCAAATCGCCAATAGGCGACGACGCTCGGCGGCGCAACCGGCGTCACGTTGACGCTGAAAGAATCGAGGTCCGCGTGCCAGGGACTGTTATTGCCGACGTCCATTGCGACAACACCAACAAACAAGTTGGTTGCTGAATCCAGAAAGCCGGGTTGAGCGGGCGCTCCCGTGCCATCGGTGTTTGCATTGGGCAAACGATCGAACCCGTTGACGGTCACATACCATCTGCCGGACGCGCGCCGGATTTCCACCGTCATCGTGTCACCCACAACCGCTCCGAAAAATCGTGAGGACGAATCGATACCACTGATCGTGTTCACGGCCGTGCCTTCGTTGGCATCCGTGCCGCCGTGGTATTGGTCGAAGTTAATGAAGCCAGCGCGAATGAGGTTGCTCGTCGTAGTGCCGACCACCAGACACAACTGGTCAGGGAACGCGTTGCGATTCGTCAGATTCACAAATCTGGCTTTGGCGACAAAGTCTTGTTCGCCAGTGTAGCCCAAGTCCGACAAATCGATGCCCACGACGCTGGCATTGGCCAGATTGGCCTGACCGTTAAAATCCGCGCCGGGCGAGGTGCGCAATTGCAACAAGCCTTGCGCAGTCCGCAGCAACAAATTGGTATCATTGCCAGCAATATTTCCGCCGCTGCCGGGCATCCGCGCCGTAAATCCACTGCCAACTCCGTTTCGGTCCAGCACCGTGCCGGATGCGGAATCAAAGTTGAGCGAAAAGGTCGCCGCTTGCGATGCCAATGCTCCGCATAAAACAGATAGTGCCAAGCTGCTCCGACAAATACACCTGATCATGTGAGTCGGCGGATTATACCTAAACCGGGAGTTTGCGCCACTACTCCGCAGAGATTTTGCGGTGCGCTGACTACCATCGTCATCACAGTTCATGCACGGGGACGGGCGTGGTAAATAGTCCTACGACTGAACATCGGTAAGAAGTGTAAGTGGTGTAGTTACCACGAAACCAAATCACGCAACGCTCGCCACCGTTCCGTCGCGGAACATAGGGTCGAAGGTTGTCTGCGGTGGAGTTGGTGGTGACCTGCGACCAGGAGAACGTCAGGCCACCATCCGCCGTTACGCCGCGCCAGAGTTCATAACGGTTGTTGGCCCGCAAGCGGACGTTCGTGATGCGGCTCAAATCAAACGGGTCTTGGGCGTTGCTCGAGCAGTAGACGGCACTTGGCTCAATCGGGTCAACGCAGATGCCGCCGGCGTAATCTTCCTCCGCAGCGTAAAGGGGGCGGCCGGCCTGTGCGATGAATCGTTTCTGCCAGTTCGTGCCGGTCCAGCGCGCGTAGTAGTAGTAGATGCGATCATCTTTCCAGTCCCTGCCACCCAGTGACGCAAAGTCGCGTTGGACACTGAAAACGCAAACCGGTGCTCCGTTCGACTGACTCGCAATTTCCCAGCACCAGGCACGGCCTGTGGGAATGTGTTCATTGAAGTCAGTCGTGTCCGCGTTGCTGAATTGATAGATCACCGAGCCGCGCTGTCCAGCATCATGCTGGATCGGCAAATAGGCGTAGTGCGCGACGAATGAACCGTCGGTTCGATAGAATGCTCTGTCGGTGTAAAACAAATGGTACAGCGAGTTGGCCACATTGTTCGGGTGACCGTCGGTGTAGAGGAAATCAATGCGACTCCGGTAGTCGGAACTGTATTTGACATACGGACGGATCTTTCCCTGCGTGCCAGTTTTGATGAAGAGCTGCGGGCCGGACCATTGCCTGCCGCCATCTTCGGAAGTGTAGATCGTTGGGTTGAAATTCAAGTTG
Organism: Verrucomicrobiia bacterium; assembly: GCA_036274115.1. Taxonomy (GTDB): domain Bacteria; phylum Verrucomicrobiota; class Verrucomicrobiia; order Limisphaerales; family JADLHS01; genus JADLHS01. Next base: position 19,456 of record DASUGI010000189.1, on the reverse strand, counting down.
CGGCAAAAGTTGTAAATCCTGCCGTCTTCAGCGGAGAGTTGGAACAGATTCGCGTAAGTCATGCCCGCGCCCGAATCCAGAATCGATAATGCGTCATTCCAGCCTGCGCTGGTATGAGGATGGGTGACTTTGGAACTGCGGTACGCAAAATATCGATTGTTGTTGTGGCGGGAATAAGCCACCAGAAGTCGACCATCAGATCGGACAAGCAAGGCTGGATTGTTGTGATCGTCCAACTCTGTGAAACCAGATGACCACAGGTTTGTTGTCTTGCCAGTAATGAGATCAAATGCGCTCAACGTCGTCCTGCCGTCTCCAGCACGCACATAACCGAAGTAGAGTTTCCGATTGTGGAAGAGCGCCCGGGGATCGTTAAACCAGGTCCATGCCCCGTCCGGAACAAGGGTAGCGAAGTTGGTTTGGCCTGAGGCCGCAACGGACTGAAATGCGAGCACTGCGGCCCAGAGCATTCCCGGGTTGATTCGCTTACGCAGCATGCTGATCGTCCCTGCGAGCTACTGGCGCTTCACCACGCGCACTCCGAAGACGCCGCCGGCGAAATTTCCGGGATGCGCCTGAAACTTGACGGTTACCTTTTGCTTGCCCCGGGTGAGCGTCTCCGGCAGCGGATAAACTTTGTCCCAGAATTGTTCCGGCTGGTCCTGGTGCAGGCTGGTGGTCGCAAGTTTTTCTCCTTCCACCAATACGTCGAAGGTGCGTTGGCCCGTCTCGCTGCCCCAATAGGTAATCACGAGATCACTGGGGGCATTGGTGGCCACCGCCACCTCAAAGGAAAACCAGCCACCATCCCACGCGTGTCGCAGTTTGCGACCATTGTATTCACCAGCTCCGGTCTTTTCCCCATGCACGTTGTGATCGCGCTCGGCTTGCATCTCGCCGATGTGGAAAAGATCGGCGGAGTTCGCTTCCAGTTCCTTCAAGCGTTGCTGCTCGGCCCGATATTCCTGCTCACGAACCTTCCAGCCATCCTCCGTGAAAACCTCCCAATAAACGGAGTGCCGCTGGTCGTACGTGGCAAAGAAAGGCTTGAGTTCCACATCAACGGGGCGACCGACGCCTTCCGTTCGATACGAAAGTGGCTTGCCCGCGACCGGCTTCACCCAATCCGTCACGGCGCGGCCATCGGCAACAAAGACCGGCACTGGGTTCTCACTGCCCACCGCGCCAACGTTCCCAGCCAGTAAGATTGGGCCATCGAAAATGGCGATGCGATTGGGATTGTCGGGCATGGCTTCGGTGCGCAAGCAGAAGGGCATTTCCACATCCACCGTATCGCCCGTTTTCCATTCCCGCTCGATCGTCACGTAACCTTCCATTTTTCCCGCGTCGTCGGCCTCCTTGCCGTTGAGCATGACCGCGAAACCGTTCGTCGCCCAAAAGGGCTGCCGGATATGCAACGCGAGTTTCAAGGGCTTCGCGACGGTTATCGTCAACTTCGTCGCGGCATCGTAGGGAAAAGCGGTCTCCTGCCGCAACCTCAGGCCCTGCTCGGTCCAATTCAGCTCGGACGCGATAAACTGGTTGACCCAGAGTTGGTCCGGGGCATGAAAATAAATCGCTTCGCCATAGCGGGCGTGGTTCTCCATGCCGCTACCGTTGCAGCACGTGAAATCCTCCGGGCCCAGAAATTTTTTCGCCTCGCCCGGTTTCAACGTCAGGAAGTAAGTCACGCGCCCGTCCCCGGGATGCTGCGAAGCCAGAATGTGATTGAACAGCGCGCGTTCATAGTAATCGCCCAACGCTGCGCGCGGTTCGAAAGTAAACAAGGCGCGGCTGAGCTTGAGCATGTTGTAGGTGTTGCAGGTCTCCGCCGTGCTGGCCCCCAGACGATTATCCAGCTTTCGCGCCGGCCCAAAGTGCTCGCCCTGGCTGTTGCCGCCGGTGACGTAGGTGTGATTCGACAAAACAATCGAGTAGAAGTTGCGGGCCGCATTGCCGTGCCGGGAATCGCCAGTCAGTTCGTAAAGGCGCGCCGCACCGATGAGTTTCGGGATTTGGGTATTCGCGTGCTTCCCCGGCAACTCGTCGCGACCGGCGGCCAACGGATCGAGAATCGCCTGGTGATAGAACTTCAGCGCCAGATTGAGATACTTCTTGTTTCCGGTCAAAGCGTAGAGGTCGGCAAGCGACTCGTTCATCCCGCCAAATTCGCAGGCTAACATCCGTTGCCATTGCGCTTCCGTAAGGCTCTTGGTCGTCTCATCCACCCAATCTCCAAATCGCGTGGCGACTTCCAGCGCCCGCGGGTTGTCACCATAGCGATACGCATCAATCAGTCCGGCCAGGAGCTTGTGCAAATTGTACCACGGCACCCACGAACCATTCAGATCGAACCCGGCAGACCGGATGTCGCCCCGTGCAATTTCGGCAAAGAGCCTTTTGCTGTTCGGCATGGCGCCGAGAAATCCGTTGGTGTTGGCCCGCTGGCACCCGGCGAGCTCGTCCACGATGTAGTTCAAGCGGTCGAGAAATCGCTGGTCGCCGGTGCCCTGATACATCCACGCGCAGGCCGAGAGATAATGTCCGAGGCTGTGCCCCGAGATCCCCTGCTCCTCCCAACCACCGTAGTTCCGGGCTTTGGGTGTCAGCCCGGCCTCCTGGCGATATCGGCTCAACAAGCGATCCGGCTCCAAACTCAAGAGCCATTTCTCGTCCCGTTGCATGGCGCGTTTGCATGGGCCCTCAAGCAAGACCACCTGCTTCGGCGCGAATGTTTGTGCCCGAATTGGAATCGCCGGGGCAACCTTGTCCGAAGCCGCATGCGCAGAGAAAAAGGCCGTAATAACGGCCAGAGTTACGAAGCACCCAGGGGTGCGATGGAATGGCATCAGATTCATCGCTGATCGCCCGAAAACGTGCACGTTCCGTGATGCCATGTCCATAGCATGAATCCACAACTCGCAAAGTCGAATGCGAAAATCGTTGGGCTTTTAAGCTGGAATGGCTTGCCCCGGCGCGCGGTCCCGCTTGCAAACACGCTCCAAGGCATTAAGCAGCGCCACCACTTTCTCCTGCGCAACCTCGCCCATGAGACAGATCTGAATCCAGTTCCTGCGCTTGAGATAGTCGCTGTTGTAGCTGAGGAGGAAACCCGACTCCTGCATCAGGTTGCCGACGTTGATGGAATTCAATTCCGCGGGCAATTGAATCGTGAACACCGCGGGCGACGTGCGGGTGGAAGCGCCGATGACCGTGAACTCGTGTTCAATCAGCTTGGTTCGCAGCCAGGTCGAAGTTTCGGCAACCTCCGCAAAACGCCGTTCCCAATTGACGCCGCGCACCGCCGCATGCAACGCGTGCAGCAAGTTTGATGAAAAGGTAAACGGGATACCCTCCTGTTGAGCGTAGAATCCCAGGTCGAGGTAACGTGGCAGACTCGCGGACTCCGGTTGGGTCTCATGTTGATGAAAAACCATGGCGACACCGGGGTAAGCCCTCAGCCCCTTGCCGCTGGCAGCCGACGCCAGATAAACCTCCCGGAGATCAACCGGCATCGTTCCAACCGAGCTGATGCAGTCAAGACACAGTTTCACCCCGCGCTGGCTACAAAGCTCCTTCAGAGTCCTGAGGTCATTCAACACGCCAGTTGACGTTTCGCAATGCACGCACCAGAGCCAGGTCGGGGATGGTATTGACGAAAGTTTCTGGCGCACCAATTCCAGGTCCAGCGGCTGCCCCCAGTCAAACTCAACAGTCTCACAGCGCAATTTGAACCGGTGTGCGTGATCGATCAATCGGTTGCCGAACTCTCCATTGCTCAACACCAATCCCTGCCCGGGCCACAAGGACAATTGGGCTGCCGTCATGTCGTTGGCCAGGGTGCCGGAGCCGAGTAACAGTTCCACGTTTGTGGCCTGTGTCAGTTCGCAGAGCCTTTGCCGGGTTTGTTGAAATTCCTGCTTGAAGCTGTCGGCCCGATGCGATTCCGGAGCCTGCTCGAACGCCCGTCGCACCTCCCGGCGGACCGCCACGGGTCCGGGAAGAAAGTTCGCCGCGCTGGGCTGAAAGGATTTTGCGGGCGAGGCTCGCAGAAATTCCCGCGCGGTAACCTCAAAGGTTTCCAGCTTCACATACATCGGCTGGAACTGCGCCTCTCCGGTTCCGACGACGGGCCCAAAAGGCACGAAGCCCAGATGCTGATACAGCCGCAACTGACGCATCGTTCCCGAGATGATGGCAAGGTCGTAACCGCGCTCCACCCCATGTTGCCAAAGCAGGGCCAGCAGGCCGGAGAGAATCTGCCCGCCGCGCGAGCCGCGAAATTGTTTGTCGATCGCCAGCAATCGAATTTCACAAACCGTGCGGCCCTTCGGCAGATGAGTGTCAACGTCCGGCAGTTTCTGGTCCAGCGAGAACGGGCGATTACCCCGCGCGGCCAGCATGCCGACGAGTTTCTGATCGTGCAGGCAGATGAGATACGTGTTCTCGTTGTGAAACTTGTCCACGAGCCGATGGGTCGGCGAGGCCTTGTGCTGGGGGATTTCCTCCACGAAGGTCCGGTAGTTCAGCCGGTGAATCTGCTCAATCTCCCAATCTTCGGAAGCGAACTTGAACACGAGGGGCGAACGAGGTGCACTCATGGTTTGGGAGGTTGCGGTTTGACCGAGAGATCGCGTCGCATGATCAACGCGGGGATCTCTTTCAATAGATTTTGGCGATGGGCAAAAATAACCAGCGAGGCCAGCACCCCGAGCAGCGTTACCTCCACTGAGTCACGATGCAGCCAATAACTGGCCACCGGCAGGCAGGCATATGCGACCATTGCCGGTAATGTGATTTTTCGAAACAGCAGGGCGCCAGGCAAACAGCAAACCACAAACACCAGGGCCAACTCGGGATCGTAAACGAGTAATGCGCCAAGAGAAGTCGCCGCTCCCTTGCCGCCATGAAACTGAAGCGTGGCCGGCCAGATGTGCCCTGCGACGACACTGACCATCGCGAGGGCTGCGAGCAGATGGCTGCCGGAGAAATGTCGCACCGCCCAGACCGCGAATGCGCCCTTCGCAAAGTCTCCAAGCAGAGTAATGGTGAAGCCGGTCTTGCCCAACGCCCGCCCCACATTTCGCGCGCCAATGCTGCCGCTTTCCAACTCGCGGATGTCCTGTCCGGTGCGAGCTCGCACCAGATAGTAGCCCGTCGCGAAGCAACCCAGCGCGTAGGCGCCCAATACGCATCCCAGCGTCTCCAACGCCCCGACCGTTTGCATTTGTTCGGCCCACGCCATGATTTCAAGTCACTCTGGACTTACTTGGCATTCAGTTTATGCGCACTGACCGCCGGCAGCTGAATTTGAAAATCCCGGTTTACTCTTCGTTTGAATCAATGCCCTGATGCTCGGTTGGTCGGCCCGAGATTAAACAGAACGCATTCAACGGGCTAGAAGTTTTTTATGGGTAACGCTTCCCGGCGTCAATGGCAGCCCCACACGCGGACGCGCTAGACGTTGCGGCGGTACCACGCCATCGCACTCGCCAGTCCATCACGCGCCCGCTGAATCGGTTCATAACCCAGGAGCTGTTTCGCTTTGCTGATGTCCGCGAGTGAATGCCGCACGTCGCCCGCTCGGAAATCCCGATACACCGGTTTCTGCTTCGGCAATTGGGGATCCAACCGGCGCAAGCCGTCGTGAAGCAATTGAAACAGCTCGTTCAACGTGGTGCGTTCGCCAACCGCAATGTTGTAAACCTGATTAACGGCTCGGGAATCCGCCACCGTCGCCGCCAGCAGATTTGCCTGCACGACATTTTCCACGTAGCAAAAGTCGCGACTGGTTTCTCCGTCGCCATTGATTTGCACCGGCTCTTGCCGCAATAACGCCGCGATCCACTTCGGAATCACCGCAGCATAAGCACCATCAGGGTCCTGACGCGGCCCGAAGACATTAAAATAACGCAGACCAACCGAACCGAATCCGTACGCGATGGCGTATGACTGCGCGTAAACCTCGTTAATCAACTTCGTCGCCGCATAGGGCGAGAGCACCTGCCCCAGTTGGTCTTCCACTTTGGGTAACGCGGGATGATCGCCGTACACCGAACTGCTGGATGCGTAAACAAAGCGACTCACCCTCGCCAGGCGAGCGGCCTCCAGCATTTGGACGAAGCCGGTGACGTTGGCCTGATGGGTGGCGAGTGGCTGCTCGATCGAACGCGGCACCGAACCCAGCGCCGCCTGGTGCAAAACGTAATCCACGCCCACGCAAGCTTGCTGACAGGTTTCGAAGTCGCAGATGCTCCCTTCGAGAAACTTGAAGTTTGCCCATTGTGTTGCAGAAACGAGCGACTGGACTTGTTGGAGATTCCCAGCCTTGCCTGTGGCGAAACTGTCGAGCCCGACCACTCGCTGGTCGAGTTTGAGCAATGCTTCCAGCAGATTCGAGCCGATGAAACCGGCGACGCCGGTAACCAGCCACGTTTTTGGGGCCGCCCTTAAACCCTGCTGCAGTTCGCCGAAGCGCGCCATATCAGGCTTTCCAAAGCTTGCCAGGCGCAATCTTGCAGGTCGCCATTGCGTTGCGCGTATCCACGACCGCCTGCGCCCAGTCTGCCAGCTCCTGATAGTTCACCGCCTTATGAGCTGTGGAAATCAACACGAGATCATAGCCGGCAATCACTTCCTTCTTCCATTCCACCGAACGGGTGCCCGCCCAATGCGGATGTTCCCGCGTCGGCCGAATCACTGGCACGTGCGGATCGTAATAATCCACCAACGCCCCGCGATGCTTCAGCAGGTCGAGCAAATGATAACTCGGCGACTCGCGGTCATCATCCACATTCGCTTTGTAGGCCAATCCCAGCACCAGCACCCGGCTGCCCTTGACGGCTTTTTGCTTCGTGTTCAGCGCATCAGCCACGTGGCGCACCACAAATTCCGGCATCGCGGTGTTCACCTCGCCTGCCAGCTCGATGAAACGCGTGTTCTGTCCATACTCGCGCGCCTTCCAGGTCAGATAAAACGGGTCGATCGGAATGCAATGTCCGCCAAGTCCGGGCCCGGGGTAAAATGCCATGAACCCGAATGGCTTCGTTTTGGCCGCATTGATGACTTCCCACACGTCGATGTCCATGGCGCCATAAACCTGCTTGAGCTCATTGACGAGCGCGATGTTGACACTGCGGAAAATATTCTCGAGCAGCTTGGTCGCCTCTGCCGCGCGGCACGACGACACCGGCACCAAAGTTTGAATGGCCTTTCCGTAAAGCGTCTTGGCCTTCTCCAAACAAGCGGGGGTCAATCCCCCGATTACTTTCGGGATCTTGGCCACCTTGCTGTCGGGGTTTCCCGGGTCTTCGCGCTCCGGAGAAAATGCCAGATGAAAATCCTTTCCCGCGGTCAGCCCCGAGCCTTTCTCCAGCACCTCGCGCAAGTCAGTATCCGTCGTGCCCGGATAAGTTGTGGATTCAAGCACCACCAGCGATCCTTTTTGCAGATGGCGCGCCAGTGCCTCTCCGGTCTTGATAATGTACGAAATATCGGGCTCGCGGTTCTTGTTCAACGGCGTCGGCACACAGATGATCACGGCTTCAACCTCCTTCACGCGCGCGAAATCAGCCGAGGCGGTGAATCGTCCCGCCTGGACCGCCTGACGAATCGCAGACGACTCGATATGCTCGATATAGCTACGCCCGGCATTGATGGATTGAACTTTGTTGCCGTCGATATCCAGGCCAATGACTTCAACGTTGTTTCGGGCAAATTGCAGACATAATGGGAGGCCCACGTAACCCAAACCGACAATGGCAATCTTCATAGTTTAGAGGTGCAACTATTCGCGCCGGAAGATGCCCGATGCCCACCGTTGTTCAACCCTAAACATGACCGGTAATCCTCCGGGCCGACTCCTCGGGACTCGCCCGGGATCCCTTGCGTCGCACCGTAGCGTCATCAAACAAAGTGCCGGTGAAATCTGGCATCTTCTCATTGCCGTGGCTGCGAAGTTCAATTGACGGCGCGGTGGAACCCCTTGCCAAAGCCGCCCGCGCCAGTTTGACATAGCCGGGGTCAATATCGAATCCAATAAAGCTGTGAATTCCGCATCTCGCCGCAGCCAATGCCGAGTGCCCGATTCCCAGGAATGGGTCCAGCATGGTGATATGGGATTTCGCACCGTGAATCCGGATGCAGAATTCCGCCAGCTCAACTGGAAACGTTGCCGGATGCGGACGTTGCTTGGAACGGCTGACGATCGTTTTGTACGGGATAAACCAGTTGTTACCGCGGCACCTCTTGTCATGGCCTCCAGTGTGTGACCAGCGGTTGATGTTGGACTTGTCGGAGTAAGGGACGCCGATCGCCAACCGATCAATCGAAGTGTTTCCCTGCCTGGTCAGATGAAAAACATACTCGTGACAATCATTTACATAACGATGGGAATTCAAGGGCTTGAAATGTCCCGCGGAAACCAGCTCGCCGTCCTTCTTCTGGACGGTAATCGATTTAATCCAATGAAACGTGTTTTGCAGGACGAAGAGTTCCTTTAAGGCGACGATGAGTTCGTGCGGAATCAACGGATTTGACGGGGCGGAGCCAAGATTAAGAAAAAAAGAACCCTCATCCTTCAACACCCTTTTGACCTGGTTTGCCCAGAGCCGGGACCAATTCAAATAGTCATTCCGGTTCTTACTGTCTTTATAGTTCGTGTACTTGATCCCGAGATTGTAGGGAGGTGATGTGACTACCAGGTCCACAGAGTTGGTCGGCATTGCCTGCATCCCCTCAATACAGTCTGATACTTCCAGTCGATACGATTCAGCTAATGAACTATTGGTTTTGACGGCCATAACAATCCAAATCTCGCAACCGCATTGTGGGTGCTTATCGACTGCTCGCAAGCACCGAGTTGCCGTAATGCTCCCATCGCGGTAATCGCTGAATGCGGCGCGAACCGATTTCTTATTTTTGCTTTCGTTTCGCTCCGGAGCTTGAGAAGGTGGATCGCACCTTGCAATTGACTCCGACATGAAAACGCTATCCCACGTCGTCTGCGTAATGGCTCTCTTAACCTGCGCATTGCTCACCGGGTGCGCCTCGATGGGAGGGTCATACAAACTCAAACAAACCCGGCAGGATGTTGATTGGGCCATGGTGCGTTACCATAACCGGCAAGCCTTCGGGTTTTTGACGCCGCAAGAACAGCAAAGCGTGGCGGATGCTTACAAGGCATATCAAGCCGCCTTCAATACGGCTCTCAAACAGGCAGGCGGTAACTATGATTCTCCAACCCCTTCCAACGTCAAACAGGCGGCGAATCAATTGTTCTCCATTCTGGATTCGATTCCCTAGGCGTTCATCGACGCTGAAAGGTCAGCGGCCGAACGGCCGAACCCGCAATTTTTTGACTTTGCGCTCGTGCTGCATTTGCGGGGAACGTCATCCCCAGATACGAAGAACGTCAGGAATGCTCGCACCGATTTCACCGCGGATGATTGCAGGGAGCGGTGAAACCTCACGGCCCGGTTGCTTTTCGAGCTTGGCGAAGTTCCCAGCCACACGACCACGGATCAACGATCCCCAGTTCCGCAAGTGACAAATCAAAAAGGCGGTTGGCTTGCGCCAACCGCCTCGTGAGTTTCAAGCTTGACCGTTAGTTGCCGCGCGTTCGATAGAACGTGCTCACTCCGGTGGGCGTCACCAGGTAAGGCGACGCCGGATTGCCCAGAACATCGACGTAAGGACCATCCACATTGCTCGAGGACTGGAGTGTGCCGCGGGTCCAACTGATCTGCAATTGATTGCCGGACCAGGTGATGCTCACGGGCCCCGGCGGAATCACCATTCCGGATGGCTTGGGTACCGTTGAATTATATCCCGACGTGCTCAGATAGAAATCGTCGAAGATACAACTGACCGTCGCTCCATTGCCCAGCACGATCAACTTGTCCAGGTTCGGTGTAATGGAACCCAACACCGGGTCGATCAGAAACAGATCGCGATCACTGATGTAATCCTGGAACACCAGGGCGCGAGGCGCACCACCTTCTTTTTGGACGTACACCGAGAACATGTCATTGGCGAAGTCCGCCAAAGGAGCGTTGGTGATATCCACCCAGATGTTATAAATCTCACCCGCTTCAAACGCCGTCTGGAGGGTGGGCTGATTACCGAAATAGTCAACGGCCGCTCCGACACCATTTCGCGCGCCCAGATACCAACCATTGGTATCCACCGGGATGTTGACATTGGTGAACGGCGCGACATAGAGAATCGGACCGATATTGGCTACCGCATCGGCGTAGCCACGTTGCGTCTTGTCCGTCAGCCCCACCATGTTGGTGACCGTGGACGGAATGCCGGCTCCGGGAATCATGCGGAAGAACAGCGTGCGAGTTTGATTCTCCAACACCGACAAATTGCGCAGGTTCAGGAAGGAGACACCCGTGTTGACCGTGCGAAGCGCTTTGCTGCCGTAGACGTTGGTCACCTGGCCCGCCGTCCCGGACGTATCATTCCAATAGCCGGACGCGGCCAAATTGCCAAGCTGCGATTGCTCAAAGTTATCAAGCAACGTCCATCCCGCAGCGACGCCCGTGACCACCGCAACCGAGGTGGTGGCGGTCAGGGAATCAACGCCGCGCGTTACCGTAATTACATAGTTTGTGGTTTCTGCCGGTGAAACGGCCTGGCTGCCGATGCCGACAGAAGTTTGACCGGTTACGTCACCCACGCCACCACTGATGGTCACTTGCGTGGCGTCCTTGCTCACGTCCCAGCGCAAAGTGGTCGAGCCGCCGGAAACTACTGCGGGTAAGTCCGCCTTGAAGCTATTGATGGCGAGTGGCAGTGGGACCACCGGCGCATTGGTTATCTGCGTCACCTGCAGGATGCCGATTTCTTCAGCAGAGAGGGCTCGACTCCACACTGCCACCTCGTCGATCATTCCGATAAACCACGCCGACACGCCGGCGCGGCGCAATGCGCCGATGGCTGTGGTGTTGGCGGTAAGGGGACGCACCGGATTGATTACGACAGGGTCCAAAACTCCATCAATCCACATCTGCGCTTTCATGCTGCCGTTACCGACGTCCCGTTGCACGTAGACGATATTATGCCAGTTGCCATCATAAGCGATGGCGGTGGTGTGACGATGATCACCTGACGTTCCGCCAGTGTCATTCCGGATGTAAATATCCACAGTGCCGTCCGTGCCTGCATTATGGGTTCCAAAGTCAAACAGGGGATCGGTATCCGTTAATGAACCTTCAGCAAAGACGCGCCGGTCGACGTTGACGCCGGGCTGAACGGTCGGAGAATTCACCCACAAGGAAACGGTAAAGTCAGGATATTGATAAATCGGCAACGCGTCGTTGGTAGCGTGCAAACGCTCCATATGGGAGTTGGTGCCATTGAAGTAAAAGGCATTTCCCCATCTGCCGGGCATAATGTCAGCCCCAGACAGATTGACGAGGGTCATGTCATAACTTCTCACGGCGTCCACCGTTTTCTCGCCGGTAACGCCATCGAGCGGCCAATAGCAAACAATGCTGTTGGTGATGCTGGCCGGAGCGAACGTGTGAAATGACAATTGCGCGATGGTGCTCGTCGCCCAACCGGCATTGTTGGTAACGAACAATTGGTAATTTCCGGCATTCGTCGGGTCGAGGTCGGTGAGGGTAAGACCCGCGGTAATGGCGCCGGCCAGGGGCGAGCCGTTGTGGTACCACTGATACGTCAATGGTTCGTCCCCAATGACTCCTGCGTTGAATGTCCAGGCATCACCCGGCACGAGGTTGGTCGCCCCAACGAGCGGCAGTGTGCATTTGGGCACCTGAGGCGTCGTCAGATACGTGACGGCATTCAGGAACAGCGTCGCGCCATCCGGCTGCAGATCGAAAACTCCCGCGGTATCGCCGCTCTGGCCATTCACTTCGCGGCCGCCCGTCAGGAACACCAACCGTTTGGATGGCAAAACTTCGTTAAAATGACTGACCGTTACGCCGGCAGGCAGCTCGAAAATTACCGGGCCATTCAACGCTGCGTCGCCCGGCGTGCCAACCGTCGCCAACACCGTGCCGCCTGCCGGAAGCGTGTTGTTGTTCACTGAAATACCACGCTGCGTAAACGTCGTGCCGTTCGTGGAAACGAATGTCGCCAGTTTAGCATACGGATTAACCATGAGATTCGTGGCATTCAATGCAAGGCCGGTAAAAATGGGATGGACCGGTGCGAGCACGCGTAAACGCATGGGATCGCTGTTCACGTCAGGAATTGTTTCACCAGTGGTGAGGCCCAAACGCGCGCCTCCTCCCGTCCCGCCGCGAATGATGTATCCTCCCAGGTGCATCACAGGCTTGTTGAGCCCATTCCAGGCAATGGTCTCATTCTGCTGTTGATAGTGACCGCTGGGCAGCGAACGACTGAAAATGATGAGGTCATTTGTGACGACGCTGGTTAACAAACCGGGATTGGCCGTATCAACGCTGTCGACGCTCACAAAACGGGTCACATTGTGTCCGTTGGCGGCCAGCAATGCGGTGTAACCCTTATCGGGCGCATTGGTGAAGCCATTGCCAGCAGCGGCTGCCGTCGGAGTATCATCCCCGGAGTGGAGCGTGACCCAGGCGATATTCGCTGCTGGCAACGAACTCGCTGTCATTAGGAGTGCAGTGGATAAGTACAGGAGTGGTTTGGTGTTCATAACATAGTTACTGGGCTGATGGGCTAAATAAGTAACCAAACCGTAGCAATAGTCAACTCGGAACTCGCCACAACGGCGCGCCCCGGATATTGCTTCGGCGACCGAGTCACCCGCCGAGAAAATCACCACGGCTTGCGCTCGTTCAGCGCTTTGACAATGGCGCGGCGCATGGCCAATGGATCAATACTGCCGGATTCACGAAAGATGATTCTACCCTCCGGATTGATGAGCACCGTCAAGGGCACTTCGCCCTGCCACTCGGGATCAAAGGCGTTGATCAGCGGCGTGCGGTCCGATGAACCGAACATCAGGTTCTTGTTCGAGGCCTGGTGCTTCTTCAAGAACTCCAGCACTTGCTTCTCTTCGTCAGGCTGATTGAGCGAAACGAGCACGAGCTCAAAGTCGCGATGGCGATACATGCGGTTGATGGTGACAAACTCATCAAACTCGGCGACGCACGGCGCACACCAGGTGGCCCAGAAGTTCACGAGTCGGAACTTGCCGGAATCATTCTTGCGCAACGCCGCAAGTGCATTGGTATCCGCGAGTGAAAGTGTCACCGGCTCGGCAGCCAGCCTGGCCATGTAGGATTTCACCGACGCCTCTTTGCCTGCCCATTTGACTGAGCAACCAACGACTTTGGTTTGCGCCACGGCCGGTTCTTTGCCGGCGAGCACAGCATCCAAAGCGTCGCGCAGGTAATGCTTCGTCACCTTCGCGATGCGCTCGGAGTCATCAATCGCGCCGACGTAGCGTAACTTGCGCGCTGCGTCGAAGACAAACGCATGCGGCGTAGCCACTGGTCCGTAAGCCTTCGAAACGGTTTCGCTGTCGCCATCGTAGAGATAGGGATAATTGTATTCGCGATCTTTGGCGCGAAGCTTCATTTCCTCGAAGGTGTCGCTCAGGTCGGTCCAGCCCAGTTCATCCAGCCGAACCGATTTCGGATCGTTCGGGCTGATGGCCACGAGCGCAACTCCCCTGCCCTTGTAGTCGTTCACGATCTGTTTAATGCGCTCTTCGTAGTACTGCGCGGTAGGACAATGATTGCACGTGAACAGGACAACCAACGCTTTCGCATCGGCGAAGTCCTTGAGCCTCCAGTTGCGGCCATCCACGCCGGGCAAATCGAAGTCCGGCTCGGGCGAACCTAATGCCAGCGTGACTGGATTGTCCGCAGCGGCGGCGTTAATGGCGAATGCAACTCCTGCCAGGATTGAGAACCAGGAACGTTTCATCGGTGTTGCTCTGTTTGTTGTGTCAGCCTGAGAGCACTGGCGTCACGCCGGCGATTTAAGCATCGGACTTGGCAACTCGTCGGCCAGAGGCCAGCGCTCCCAGGATGCCGTGGCTTCGCGTCATCATCGCCATTGGACCTGCAACAGGCAAGCGGCCTTGTTGTCGTCAGAATTTGGAGTTGTGAAACGCAGCTAAGCCCGTTAGTTCTTCGGCCAGGCCATGAAGACTTTTGCCGCATTGTTGACTCTTGTCACCTTCACTTCACTCGCTGTCGCCGACCAGAATATCGGGCGGGGCGCCAAGCCCATTCCCGGTGCGGAGATGATCATCGATGGCACGCGGCAGATGCTCGACGAGAAATGGACTTACTGGGAAGGACCACGCTTCGCTTCATCCCTCCCCATCAAGTGGAAGATCGTGGACGACCCGGTGGATAAAGGCACGGTGCTGCAAACCGATGACCCGGCGGCCGCTGGTGGCAAGTATGGCGCGGCGGACATTGTCACCAAAAAGGCGTATCGCGACTTTCGACTGCATATCGAGTTTCTCGTGACCGGACCACGCGGCAACAGCGGCGTGTATCTGCAGAATCGTTACGAGATTCAAATTCAGGAAGGCGACAAGACCAGGCACGGCATGGGCGCGGTGATCAACGAAACCGAATCACCCTATCATCTCTTTGCCGGCATCGGAAAGTGGAACGCGTATGACATTCAGTTTCGCGCCGCACGATTCAAAGACGGCAAACTCGTGGAGAAAGCCCGCGTGACGATGTATTTCAATGGAACAAAGGTTCACACGAATTTCCCCATCCAACAGGTCTGGGGTGGACCGAACTCTGGGGTGGATGGCGGCAATGATGGTGGCAAGGGCATCACTGACTCGCCGCAAGGATTAAAGCTTCAGGCGGAGGGGCACGACGTTCGCTACCGCAATGCCTGGATCAAGGAATTGGATTTGGGAGACCAAAGCACGGATTTCTGACGAAGCCACGTAGGATAGGCGTCCCGCCTGTCTCCATTTTGGGGCAAAAAGTTTGAGACAGGCGCGACGCCTGTCCTACGCGACACCCGCCGGTTCGGGCGTGGATTCGCGATCCGCTGACTTCGGGGCAGCCGGCGGGGTTGTGTCGTTTGATTGAAAACTCTTCCAGATGTTCAGCGGCAGACAGCCGAGGCCGATGAGCGTCACGTTCATGGCGATGAAAAGCATCAACCACTTGAACGCGGCATCCATGAAACCGTAACTGTGCAGCCCGATGCCCAGCATGTTCGTGCCAAACCACGACCAAGCCGTGACTACGTTGCCGAAAATTGCGAGGTTCATCAGTCCGCGCTCTTTCACCAGTCCGCCCCAGCGCGCGTGCAGGATGAGCGCATTCCAAATGACGATGAGCAACGCGCCGTTCTCCTTCGGATCCCACCCCCAAAAGCGCCCCCACGATTGATCGGCCCAGATACCTCCCAGTACGGTGCCCGTGAAACTGAACAGCGTGGCGAAGCACACGATGGCATAAACCATCTTTGTCAAAGCCTGGCTCAAATTAAGATCTTTTCGCGCTGTCAGCACGGGCGTAAAAACGCCCAGAATTACGTAGCCCATCGCTAACAGTCCTGCGACAAACGTCGAAGCGTATCCCAAGGTGACCACCACCACGTGCGTCGCCAGCCAGAAGTTCGTGTCCAGAACGGCTCGCATCATTTCCATGGTATCGCCGCCCAGCGCGAGATTGTGCGCGATGAGCAACGTTACAAATCCGGCCAGGCCCGCCATCGCGCTCCCAAGGCCAACTTTGTAAATCCGTTCCAGGATCAATCCGAGCACGCACGCTCCCCAGCCAATGAAGATGGCGGATGAATATAAATTGGTGACTGGCGGACGTCCTTCCAGCGCCATGCGGAAAATGAGTCCGGCCGTGTGGACCAGAAACGCGAGGACGATGAGATAAAATGCGGCCCGCCGAAACGACTCAGACGCCGTTGGCCAACTGCCATAAGCCAGCAACGCGCCGCCCGCCAGGACGAACGCAAAGATGTAAATAATCGTCGCGTGCAAAAACATTTTGACGCGATTGAAATAGTATTCCGCCCGGCCCTTGCCCGCTTCCTTGCTGAAATCCTTTGCGAGCCAGTTTTTGTAGCCGACAACGGCACTGTTGAACTCGGCATTGTCGTTGTCGGTGTAAGCCTTGGCCATGCGGGCATAAAACGTAACCGCAGGCGGGATCTGCTGATTTCGGATCGCGTCCAACAAGCTGGCCCCGACGTTTGCCCATGCATCGCGGTCGTCCGGATTCGGCGGCGGTACAACGCGCGGATAAGAAGCGTTTGCCGCAGCCTCAATCACTCTCGCGATGGCCATGAATTTGTCGAGCGCCGCTTGATCGGGTTCGCCACCGGTCTGTTGCGCGCGCAATGCCGCGATGCCAGCGGGCATCGTGGCCTGATAATCCGCCAGCAGTTGCACGAAGTTTGTCGTGCCTTCAGGTTCGATGCTGTTCTTGAGCCGCTGATAGATGTTGATGCCATTCGCGAGCTTGAGCACCTGCTTTTGATAAGGAGTTTGCTGAGCGGCTTCTCGCGGAACATTGCCGGCCTGGGTAATGATTTCATTTACCACCGGCTTGAGATCATTGTAGGTGTAATAACGCAAACCGGAGTTCTCGACGCCCTTCTCACCCAGTTTGAGTTCACTGATCAAATCGGGATGATGAATCAGGAAGGCATATCGCGTGTCCGCCACTTCCGGTTTAAAGCAAACTTCCAACAACCATTCCGTTGAGCGCAGCTTTTTGGGGTGATGCCAGAATTTCCAGCCGGGATAGGCTTCGAGGTTTCCCAAACGGTTGGTGACAAATTCCAGGGGCACATCTCCGGTGCTGCGGATTTGCAGCAACGAATTGCGGGCCACGGAATCGAGCGGTTGCACGCGGCCATTCAGCAGCGCGGGGAGACGGCCAAATTCCGCGACGCGCATTTCTCCATCGGCCTTGGGCTTCAGCACCATGACCATCTCGATGACGAACAACGCCAGGCAGAACCACGGAAGATATTTCAGCAGTAATTTCATGTGGTGGCGGTTCTACGTTTGGTGGCGAAGCCGATGAGGTGCACGAGGAATTGCCAGGACATGCCCACCGCAACGAGAATGCAGGCGAAGTACGGCGTCAGCCAACCGGGATTATCCACCACTTGCAATACCGTGCCTTTCTCGTCCACTTCATCGAAGCTGGATTGGAAGAACGTTTTGCCGGCGTAGCGCAACGGCTCATTCATCCGGATAGTCACTTCGCGATCTTCGCCCGACTCCGGGCGAACCACTCGCACGCGGCTGGAATAATTTTTGGGAATTTCCGTGCCCGGATAGCGATCGAACCGAAAGTCCACGAGATACAGGTAATAAGGTTTGTAGTAGCGTTCGGGCCGCAAATCCATTTTCAAGTTACGCCCACCCACCGTCAGCGCTTGCGAATTCATATGCCCCGACACCAACATCTTCCGGACCTTGCCGCCGGGTTCGGTCAACTCCACGAGCACCGACGGAATGTCGCGATAGTTCATGCGCGTTTCTTTAGGCAAACCGCGCCACCAGATTTGCATGCTCGCGGTATTCTCCGCCTCGACCGGCTCCAATCCGTCAGCTTGCTTGCCGGACAAAGTGGAATTCAAATGATACGCAAGCACTTTGAGCTTGAACGGGAGTTCAGGATTCTGAATGGTCTCGCCGTTGACCAACAAACCAGCGGGCACGGCTACGACCTTGTCGTCCTTTGCATCAGTCGTATCGACAACGGCCAGCTCCCATCGACCGTTCGATTCGGAATAATTCGACGCCGCGCCTTCGCGAATCCTCATGTAGCTCTCGACGGAAAGCATGTCCGTGGCGAATTGCCCGACCAGCATCAGCACGACTCCAATGTGCAGGAGTGCGATGCCAAAGTGTTTCCACCCCTTCCGATAGTAACGCAGATGCGCCGTGAAAAGATTGATCAGCAACAGAAAGCCGACCAGATAGCTGCCGGGAAAAATGGGAATCCGCAGACCTGACCCTTGCGGCTGCCAGTAAATGAACCAACTGCGGAAGAAATCGTTCTGCGCCTGATACAAACCGAGCTTCACCTGCGCGAGCGTTCCCCAAAAGACCAGAATTAAACCCAGCGCCAGGAGCAGCACGGCGAGTTTGACGGAGGAAAAGAAATTGTAGAGGCGCGTGAGCATTTCAGTATTTCACCTCCGTGACGAACCGGGTGAACGCTTCTTTTTGCGCCTCCACCAATTTGGCGTCACCCATCAGTTTGTAAAACCATGCCGAACCTCCGTTGAGCACCATCGCTCCGACCAACGAAGTGGCCTGTCCCGTTCGACCGTCCGTGCCGCTCATCTCCACAAACTTTGCTTTACCGCCGATGACAGTCACTTCCTTGACGTTCTTTTGTAACTCGGCCTCGCTCCATGGCGACTGACTCAACTGCCCGCGCCAACGATTCACGTTCGCCGCCAACCCGCCGCCGTCACCAGCTGACGTGCTGACGTTCACGGCAGCTTGCGTTCCGTCATCACCGGCAATCACAAACTTCGCGAACAGGTATTGCCCCCCATCAATTTCCTTCCAGCCCGTCGGCACCGTCCAGGTTGGACCGCCTTCACGCGCCCGGGGTGGACGTTCCGTTGTCACCGCTCCCGGCATTGTGCCCGGTCGCGCAATCGGCGGATGATCCGCGGGCAACGCACTTGCCGCCGGAACGTCTTCAATTTTCACCGACTTGAGGAAGGCGACGAAGTTCGGCTTTTGCGCCAGGACGAGTTCGTCATCACCCTGCAATTTGTAGAACCAACTCATCTCGCCCTTGTGCGCCATCGCCGTAACGATGCGGATGGTTTCGCCAAGCGCAGACTTACCCGCCATGTCGAACATCTTTCCGGGCTCGCCCCCGATGTCCACCGCCGTGAGCTGCTTCTCGGCTTCGTCCGCGGTCAGCTCGCTCAGTCCCACTTGTTGTCGCCACATGTTGACGATGAGAGCCTCGCGTCCGGCCATACCGGGCAACGGTGTCACCGCCACTTGTGCTGATTGCCCATTCGTTCCCGTGATAGTGAAGCCCGCCACGCGCATCTCGCCAGCGCCAGCCTCGCGCCAACCTTCAGGCGTTATGTAAGTGACCTTTGGCGTGGCTCGCATGGCGTGCGGGTTGGCGACTGAGCCGTGGTTGTGGCCGTCGCCCGGTCCATGGTTGTGCCCATCATCGGCTGAGTGACCAGATGGTTGCGCCGTTTCCTTCGGAACGCGATAAACCTGAATCTGGTCCGCACGCCCCGCGAGCGTTGTTGCCGCAGCACAGACACAAACAAGCCACAACGCGCTCAACGGAGACTGATGAGATTTGAAACTCATATTCAATTTTCTACTTTCTTTCACGGGATACAGCAAGCTGTCCTTTGCACAAACCCTAGTGTAGTGTCTCATAAAAGACTTTACTAACAAGCGCGGGCGTGCCAGAATTCCAGCATGGCTCGACCCAAACTGCCTCTACACCTATCCACTGAGCAACGAAGCGAACTGCTG
>DASUGI010000188.1:0-18057 GCA_036274115.1 Verrucomicrobiia bacterium | reverse complement strand
CAGCACCACACCCGGTTCGTCATCGTGCTTCACAGTAGAAACCGCCACCATCTGACCGGGGAGCACGCCCGCCCCGGGCGTAGAGGAACGCGCCTCGCGTTCTGCATTTCGACTCGCCGCCGCCAGCAGTTGCTTGAGGCTCTGCGGTTCGCGCTTCAGCGGTTCTCCAGCAAAACGCGGCAATGCGGCCAGCTTCGGCGCAATCCAGTGGAGCGGCGTGGATTCGACGAGGAACTGGCGTCCGTCCACGAATTTTGCTTTTGTCACTGCGTTTCTTGCTCGACGTAACAAACCGTCCGCTCCATCACTCCCGAAGTTTTCGGGAATGACAACTTCAATTCACGCCAGGATTTCCTCAATCACGCGTGAGGAACGAACGCCCGTCAACTTCTGGTCGAGCCCTTGAAATTGATACGTGAGCTTCCGGTGCTCCAGCCCGAGTAAATGCAGCAACGTAGCGTGGAGATCGCGAACCTGCACGGGCTCGCCCACCGGGTGATAGCCGATGGGATCGGTCTCACCGAGACTGAAGCCGCCTTTCACGCCGCCGCCAGCCAGCCAGATCGTAAACGCCGCCGGATGATGATCGCGTCCGACGAATGGCATCTCCACACCACCGCGATTTTCGCGCATCGGCGTACGACCAAACTCGCCGCCCCAGATCACCAACGTGTCATCGAGCATCCCGCGCACTTCAAGATCGGTCAGTAGCGCGGCAATCGGCTGATCGATTTGTTTGCACTTGTCAGATAATCCGTCACTGAGCGACGTATCCTTGCCCGTGCCGTGCGAATCCCAACCCCAATCAAACAACTGCACGAAGCGCACCCCGCGCTCCGCCAGTCGGCGCGCCAGCAAACAGTTGTTGGCAAAACTCTCCTTGCCCGGTTGCGTGCCGTAGAGCGCGTGCGTCTCTGCCGATTCTTTCGTGAGGTCAAACGCATCCGAAGCGCTCACCTGCATGCGATACGCGAGTTCGTATTGTGAAATGCGCGTGATGGTTTCGGGATCGCCCACGCGCTTGTAAGCCTGTTGATTTAAGGCCGCAATCGTTTTCACCACGTCGCCGCGCAACTCGCGGTCGATGCCCGGCGGATTCTCCAGATACAACACCGGCTCGCCTTTCGAACGGCATTGCACGCCTTGATAAACACTTGGCAGAAAGCCCGCGCCCCAAAGCGATTTGCCCCCGTCAGGATTGTTACCCCCGCTGAGCAGCACGATGTAGCCCGGCAGATTCTCGTTTGTCGAACCGAGCCCGTACGTGACCCACGAACCAAAACTCGCGTAACCGAGATTCTGGTTACCCGTGTGAACGAGCAACTGCGCGGGCGCGTGATTGAACTGGTCGGTCTGCATCGTGTGAATGAAGCACAGCTTGCTGAAGTGCTTTTCCAGGTACGGAATCCGGTCCGTCACCCACATCCCGGTCTTCGCCTCCTGATGAAACGGATGCACTGGTCCGAGCAGCTTGGGAACGCCGGTGATGAACGCAAAGCGCTGACCTTCCAGAAATTCTTTCGGACACTCCTTGCCATCGAGCCTGGCAAGTTCGGGTTTGGGTTGAAACATCTCGAACTGGCTTGGCGCACCGGCCATGTGCAGGAAGATGACCCGTTTGGCTTTCGGCGCAAAATGCGGAGACAAGACTCCAAGTGGCTTGGAACTGTCACGTCGAATTGCGTTGCTCTCCGAAGCGAAACCCCGGCTCGTGAGCCAAAGGGCGCCCATGCCGGTGGCACAATCGCGAAGGAAGTGTCGCCGCGTAATCTGATGCAACGTGTCGCGTTCGAGGTGGCGCTGAGTCGAGTTCATTTGGTCAACGAATCGTCGAGGTTCAAAACCGCATTGGCAACGAGCGCCAGCGCGGACTCCTCCGGCGTGCCCGCCAGTTTCCCGGCAAGGTCCGGATCCGCCTGGTAGCGGGCCAGAGAAGTCTTGTGCAGTTCCTGCAGCGCGCGCAGTGCCTCCTTCGTCGGCGCGCGACCCGTGGCCAGTTCGTAGCCAGACGAAATCTGCTTTCGCAGGTCCGCGCCACCTTCACGCCGCATCCGACCGGCCAATGCCACCGCACACTCGACATAGACCGGATCGTTGAGCGTGACGAGCGCCTGCAAAGGTGTGTTGGTTTTGATTCGGCGCGTCACGCAAACCTCGCGGCTGGGCGAGTCAAAGGTGAGATAACTGGGATATGCCGCGGTGCGCCGCAAAAACGTATAGAGCGCACGACGGTAGCGGTCTTCACCCTTGGCCGTTTCCCATTTTGCGCCGCTGTAAACGATGTCCCAGATGCCATCCGGTTGCGGCGGCATCACTGGCGGACCAAACATTTTGTCCGAGAGCAATCCAGAAACCGCGAGCGCCTGATCGCGCACCATCTCCGAGCTCAAACGCGTGCGCGGACCCCGCGCCAGCAGACGGTTTTGCGGATCCCGCGCCTCCAACGCCCGCGTCACGCGGCCATCCTGACGATAGGTGGCCGACAGCACCACTTCGCGCAAAAGCTTCTTCAAGCTCCAGCCGAGTTCGTTCTGAAAACGCAACGCCAGCTGATCCAGCAAGGCCTGGTTTACCGGTGGCGGGCCCGAGCTACCGAAGTCCTCAACCGTCTCCACCAGGCCGAAGCCAAACAGCTCACTCCAAATTCGATTCACCGTGACGCGCGCCGTAAGTGGATTCTCCGGAGACACCAGCCAACGCGCCAGGGCGAGACGGTCGTCAGGATCAGTTCCCTGCGCGGATTTGAAAAGTGCCGGCACGCCAGGCTTGACCGTTTCACCCTTCGCCAGCCAGTTGCCGCGCTCAAAGACGGCAGTGGGTCGACGAAACGCAGTTTCCTGTTCGCGCATCACGGGCACTTTCACATTGGAAATCGCATCACGCTCCTTTCGCAAACGCGCCAGTTCCTTTCGGCCATCCTTGAACTGTCGAGATTGAACGAATCGAATCCAGTCCTCGCTGGCCGTCGCATCCAGGCGAACACGGCGCGCCACCAGCGCGGCCGAGTCATTGGCGCCTTGTTCGTGCGAAACGATCAACTTGAGCCGCGAACCGGGTGTAATCTCAGTCGACTCGGCCGGCACAAACACCGCGCGTCGAACTTCAGTGAGCCTTGGATTGGCGCCCCAGCCGCTCTTGTCCGCGCGCACCGCGGCGTCGTCGTCCTGCGCAGGCTCGGCTTCATCACCAAAGCAATGCACGAATTTGATTTCGCCCGGCAACGAGTTCGTTGATGGAACTTCGTTGGTTGAACCGTCCTCACCGGAAAGTCCGGAATTTGCCAGCAAGACGGCCCTCAGTTGCGTTAAGATAAATCCTTTCTCGGGTGTGAGTCTGGCTTTGTCGGGATCGTCCGGCAAAACTTGAATCCGCAACGCACTGAGCCGGCTGAGATGCTCGGGCAAGGGAATCTCGATGGTGAATTGGGAAAAGGTTGCCACCGTGCCAACGGTCCGAATCTCGTTACCCGCCGCTTGATTGGTTTGAATCACGAGTTGCGTGCCCTTGGTCGCCGTCGCTCGATCCGGCGCGAGCGCAATCCAGCCATTGCTGGTGTTGAAGAGTCTGCCGCGTGCATCAAATTCCTCCCGCCGCAGTTTTGAGATGGATTGATCGAGTTGCCGGGCGCGGGTGAAGTCTGTTTCGCTTAATGGCACTCGCAAGGTGGGCGAATCATCCGGCAAATCCCAATCACGCGTGGTGTTGAACAACGCCAGCGACCGGTAAAATTCCTCGTGCTTGATGGGTTCGTAAGGATGCGAGTGGCACTGCACACAGCGCATCGTTGTGCCCTGCCAGACTTCCCACGTGGTGTTCACGCGATCAATCACCGCAGCGAGACGATACTCTTCATCGTCGGTGCCGCCTTCCGTGTTGAGCTGGGTGTTTCGATGAAAGGTCGTGGCAATCTGATCATCCAGGGACGCTTCCGGCAACAAATCACCAGCGAGTTGCTTGACGGTGAACTGATCGAACGGCATGCCGTCGTTCAGCGCGCGAATCACCCAGTCGCGATACGGCCACACCGTGCGCAACGGGTCCTTCTCAAAACCCATCGAATCCGCATACCGCGCGGCGTCCAACCACGGCGAGGCCCAGCGTTCCCCAAACCTGGGCGAGGCCAGCAATCGGTCTACAACTCTTTCGTGAGCTTGCGGAGATTTGTCAGCGACGAATGCCTTCGCTTCTTCAGGTGTCGGCGGCAGCCCGGTGAGATCAAAACTCACACGGCGCAGCCATTGAATGCGGTCCGCTTCGGCAGATGGTTTCAACTTCTCGGAATCGAGTTTCGCCAGCACGAAGGCGTCGAGCGGCTGCCGCACCCATTTCGGTTTCGATATTTTCGGCACTGCCGGAGCGACCGGCTTGATCCACGCCCAATGTTCCTTCCACGCCGCGCCTTGACGAACCCACTCGCGCAGCAAGGCGATTTCCTTTTCGGAAAGCCGTGGTCCATGCTCCGCCGGCGGCATGCGGTCCTCTTCGTCAGTGGTCGTGATGCGGCGGATGAATTCTGAATGCTCCGGATCGCCGGGATGAATGACTTTTTCATCCGCGGCATTCGTCGCCACCACCACGTCCCGATAAATGAAGGAGATTTTGCCGGCACGTTTGACCCCGCCGTGGCAGCCGACACAGTTCTTGTTGAAGATGGGCCGGACGTCGCGGGCAAAATCCACTGGCGCACTCACCGGGCTGGTCGGGCTCGCAGCGTTCGCGGTTGCCGCTACGAGCACGCTCAACAGTATTGCAAGGTTGATGACCGCCGGCTTCATTTGCGCTCAACAATAACACCAGTTGGCGACTGAATGTCAGATTTCATGCTGCCATCGGCCTGCCGTTCGTGCCGGACCTTGATGGGTCCGAGCGGCGTGGGGTAACTTCCCTCAGCCCATCGCAGTCGCCCCAACTGCGGGACAACGCGCACGCGCTTGAAACCCGGCTCCAGCGGAGTGACACCGAGCACGTGCTGGCTCAACCACGCCGTTGGGCCGCTGGCCCAGCCGTGACATAGACTGTGTCGAAAACCGATGTAGCAGTGCGCGCCGTAATCACCGTGAATGTCCTTCTTGCCGGGCGGCACCAGCTCATCAATACGTGCCGCATTGTTCGTCCATGCCAGATCGAAATCTTCCCAGAACGTCGTCGCGCCGTAGTCCAGCATCCCGCCCCAGTAGGCGCTGATGAAATCCAGCGCGGCGTCGGCATCGCCGGACTTCGCCAAGGCCTGCAGGACATAGAAGCCGTAAAACGTGGACAGATCACTCGGGCCATTCACCTTGAGCACTTTTTCAGCAACTTCCTTTGCCGGCCGTGCGCCGGCCAGCGCCAGCAAGGCGGCGGGTGACTTGCGTCCGCTGGAGTCAGGTTTGTGTTGACGCAAGTTCGCCGCGGCATCACGACACCGCTTTGCCGTGGCCTCATCGCCCAGAGCTGCGGAAAGACGTGCCCCACTCTCCATGGTCATCGTCAGCATCGCTTGCAATCCTTCGTGCACGGCGGCTTTGTTTTCAAAGGTTGGCCAATCGAGAAAACGCATGCCGTCGAGCTGCTCACTTCCGTTCGTCCCGACGAATGTCGCCAAATGATGCAGCAGCTTTGCAAGGTAGTCCCTTTGCGCTTCCAGATACGCGCGATCGCCATGATGCATCCACAGGTCTTCCTGAATCAGCACCCACCACATTGAGTAACTGCTGATGCCGTTCATCCATTCGGTGGGTGGAGTGATGTCGCGAATGAGGTCCAGCGAACGTGGCACAACTTCGTTGAACCCAAACACCGCGTTGATGGTGCTGACCTCGGGGTGCATGTCGCCGAGCCAGACGAGCCGGTCGCGCTTGATGCCGTCCCAAAGATATTCCTGCATATTCAGGTGAACCGTGCAAGCGCCGACCTTCCAGATGCGATTCAACCGCTCGTCGCTGCAACGAAACGCACCCACATACGGCACGTCACGCAATTGCAACACCGCTCGCACTTCACTGATGGAAACCGGCTGCTTTGGGTCGATGGCATCAATGCGCACAAAACGAAATCCACTCGGGCCCACAATCTTCTTCCCGCACCACGGCAACGAGTCCTCCTGGTCGCGGACGGCGTGATCGTTCTGAGAATTCTTTTCACCCGTCTCGGCCATCGCCTCGGAGACGGATTCGCCCAGGCGGACGCGCACGGGCGCGGGAGGGCGATTGCCTTCCATCGGCGTGAAGATTTCGACGTAACCTTGAATCTCCACGCCGAAGTCCAGCAGCACGCCAGCGAGCTGATTCGTTGAAGCCGTCAATGCGCAAGGCGGCGAAACGTTCTTCAGCACGGTCTGGCCGGGATTTTTTTGCAAAAGACGGTCGGCATTTTTCACGCCCTGCTCGCTCTGCCAGACAATGCGCGTGGGTGCAAGAAACCAGGAACGCAGCGGCGAGGATTCGACACGGGTTTGGATGGATGCCGGGATGCCGGCCGGGAGTTTATCTTGCGCCAGCGAGGCAAAACCAAGAACAGCCAGGATCAACCCCAGCAAACCGCGTTTCATCCACCGTTGGCACTCAGATTGGATCATTGTCACGTTAAGCAGAGCCATTGCGCCGCCGGTCACCGCCACCATCGTAGCGCAGAATTGAATTCTGTTGTATCGCGGATTTGCAATCCGCCGCCCTCACCGACTTCAACACGCCTGGCAGAATTGATGCCCCGCCGAATGCAATTCGGCGATTAGCTTCCCAAGCCCGCCACAATATGGATGCCCCAAATAAGGAAGCCGCTACGCGGCGTGTGGTCAGCAGATTGCAAATCTGCGCTACGAGCGATGACAATTTTATTCGCAGCCACATCACAGACCCGTCGGGTTCAGAACCAGCACCTTCAAGTTCATTGGCTGCCAACCGTCGGCAACTGGCTTTACCCTCAGCTGATAGTTGCCTGGTTGGGCCAACTGCAACTCGCCCGCCAGATCGGTCCTTTGAAACCGGGTGTAATCGCCGGTGTTGGGCGCGGTGCCCGAGAGTTTTTGATCGGCGACCAGAATTTCGAATCTTCCTGACCCTTGCGCTGCAATATCCGCAATGACTTGAAACTTGCCGGGGCGCGTCACGGTAAAATTCCAGCTCGCGATGTCGTTGGGATTGGTCCAATAGCCGATATTATCCTTGCCGCCGCCGACTTCGTATTGCAACCCGCCTTCAAGGTCAGCATCGCTTGCCAGCAACTTCACCGAACCATCCGTGTCCTGGCCCATGACTGCCGTGGCGACTTCCGGTTTACCGCTAATCGTCAAAACGATGGTTGAAGAAAAAACGCTGGGCGCGGTCGCGGGAACTTCAACAACGACGCCCCCTCGCGCTTTGCTGAACTTCAATTCCCGGTTTCCCGCCAGCAACCGCGCCGACTTCACGGGGCTCATCAATCCCGGCACACCGAGCAAACCATCCTGCGGCCAGTCGTAAACATGCAGGTAAAGAATGGTGTCCTTGCCCTTCGCCTTGGTGGTGCAGCGTCCCCATGACAGGCGTGAAAACGGACTCGCGCTCGTGCCGTAAATGGCCGCACCGTTCACTTCCATCCAAACGCCAATCTGCTCAAGTCGTTGGAGGCTCGGTCCAGGAATCAATCCCTCGCTGGTCGGGCCGACATTGAGCAGGTAATTGCCGCCTTTGCTGGCACAATCAATCAGGTTGCGCACGAGCGTCTCGGCGGATTTCCAATGATCGTCATGGCGGTTGTAGCCCCAATGATTGTTCATCGTCATGCAGGACTCCCAATACACTCCCGGCCCAAAACCGCGCGCGGGAATGTTCTGCTCGGGCGTGCCGTAATCGCCGACGCGCTCAGTGCCCTGATCCATCCCGGCCATGCCGGAACGGCCTTTGCCAACACGATTATTGATGATGATCGCGGGCTGCAGGCTGCGGACATATTGATAAAGGTCCACGCCGCGCTCGTGCGTCCAGGGCTTTTCCCATTCGCCGTCGAACCACAGAATGCCAATTGGCCCATAGCCTGTGAGCAGTTCCTTGAGCTGGCCCTTCATGTAAGCGGTGTAGCGATCCATGTCCGGGTCACCCGAATTTCCAGTCTTGTCATTCCAGGCGCGCCGTTGCCCCCAGTCCGGATGATGCCAGTCCATGATGGAGTGGTAGAAACAGAAGGTGATTTTCTCGGCCTTGCACGCATCAGCGAGTTCCTTCAGCGGATCACGTTTGAACGGGGTGGACTTGATGCCCCAATCGGAGAGGTCGGAGCGATACATGGCGAACCCATCGTGATGTTTGCTGGTGATGACGATGTATTTCATGCCGGCGGCCTTCGCGGCTTTCACCCAGGCGCGAGCGTCGAACTTCACCGGGTTGAACTGCTCGGCAAACTTCTCGTACTGCGACACCGGCATTTTGGTTTCCTCCATGAACCACTCGCCGTAATTCTTCTTTCCTTCCCATTCACCGGCGGGCACGGAATAAACGCCCCAATGGATGAACATCCCGAAGCGCGCATTGTTGAACCACGCCATCCGGGCTTCGCGCTCGGCGGGGGTTTCATGGAGAAAATCTTTCGTGGAATCGGCAGCGTGTGAAATTGAGTGCAGGAAGGTCGAACAGGCGACCGCGAGGCAGATGAACTTCGTTTTCATGGCTTGTGACGTCAGCGCCATAGTGAACCGACGCACAAAGGAATCCAAGCCTTGGATTGAGGCGGTGTAGGGTGGGATTATCGATCAGGGAGTCCGAACAGAACACGACCGATTACTCAACTAAAACAACCCTGCGCAAAGGCGAGATCGACATTTCACTTTGAAACAGCATTCGTTGACACTCTTC
Organism: Verrucomicrobiia bacterium; assembly: GCA_036274115.1. Lineage (GTDB taxonomy): Bacteria > Verrucomicrobiota > Verrucomicrobiia > Limisphaerales > JADLHS01 > JADLHS01. Next base: position 9,250 of record DASUGI010000188.1, on the reverse strand, counting down.
TGGTATCGATTTGAAAAAGCTGGGTCTTGCCGAGGCCGTATTCTACTAGCGGAAGCGCCTGACCCTTAGCGTCCCATTGATAATATCGGAAAATTGAAACTCCATTCGACCGGATAGTTCTGCCAAAGTGGACAGGCTGCCAGTTTGTATTAAAGCGAACCATGAAATCCATATGTCCGGTCGTAGCCGCGCGCTGCGGCAATGCACGCTTTCGCGCCGCATCCCCATTGGTGGCAACTCCGGCGCGAAATTGACGGCAGAATGGACGACGCAGTCGCCGCCAGGCGGCTCTGCCATTCACTCATTGGCACGTCATTGGTTTCGGCAGCGACAAGTGTCAGGTGGATGAACGCGCCACAACAAAGAAGCAGGGTGATCGTTCTCATGATTTGTGCGATGGATTGAAGAAACCTGAACGAAGGAAAGCGAAGGCGAGAAAGCGGAACGCCAGCCGCCCCAAGCCGGGGGTCAAAGTGAAAATAGTTTGCGCGATGGGGGGGGGGTACCGCCATACCCTCACCATTCTCGGCTCCTGTTGAAACAGTGACCATAAAACCCTGCGCAGCCCGCGCGAGAACCCGCAACTTTGAAAAATGGAATTCAGCGTGCGTCTGACTGAACCAGCTTTCCGCCGTCAATTGGAACCAAAACCGCTGAACGCGAAACCCGGATGTTGCTTTTGTTACTGCAATTCTTGCGCGAAGCAACAAACGAAGGCAGCCGGTCCCGCCTTCAATCCATATCGGGCAACACCACGTCCGGCTTTTCCGACAATTGCACTTCAGGATTCTCGGACAAAAGCGATTCTTCCAGTTTGAGTTTCACCCGCCCGTCCTTGTCGGCAATGAACTCCCTGCGTCCCGCAACCGCGAGGATGGTCACCTTTGCCGGCTCGGAACTTTTCCTGGGGAAGACAAACACCACGCCCTGCGCTTTTGCGGCGAGCATGGCGGTCATCCCGGCCTGCGACTTGATCATCTTGTTCGCTTCGGCGGCGGCGTGTCCAAGGCGCGAATAGGGAAAGCTCAATCCTTCCACCGGAATTTTGTAACCGATGAAGAGGTTCAGCGTGCCCCTGGGTTGGTTGGCAACAATCGAAGGATTCTCGCGGACCAGTTCCGTGCGATGAGGAAAATCAATGATCTGGCCGTTGGTGCTGAGCTGCACCGGAATTTTCCCCGCGCTGGCACTTTGAATGGTCAGCACGATATCCGCGGGACGCACGGTCTTGTTGGTGGAAGCCACAAAGACCCGCACCATCAGCTTCGATTGATCCGCGCTGCTGGCGATCTGCCACAGATCGTCCATCGCCTTGTAGGGGATGACGGCGTTGGTGGTAGCGGCGTGGGTGACTGCGGTGGTGATAAGACCAATCAAAGCCACGGCAGCCCAGCAGAAGGGACGACTCATGCAGAACGGTTACTGGCATCGGTCCGCCAAAGCAATCATTGATTCACGTAGGACCGGCGTCGCGCCGTCCGCCTGTCTCCATTTTTCTGAATCGAATGAACTGATTACAACGATGCTCAACGATCTCTGTCACCGCTGAGGCGGATGTTTTTCAGTTAGAGACAGGCGCGACGCGCGCACGCCCGTCCTACGAGATTCACTGCACATCCACCAGGCCGAAGTCGATATACTGCCCGCCTTGCGTCTGCCGGCAATAAATCGCCACAACATTCTTGCCCGGTTTCAATGCCGCTTTGCCGGCTTCGGTCAGCGGGAACGCGTCATAGCTCGTGGTGTAACCGGACGTGCGCAACGCCAGCACACCGTTGATGTAAATCTCCGAGTCTTCATCGTGATGCAACCAGCCCTGGAGATTCTTCCACTGGCCATCCGGCAATTCGATCTCGCGGCGCAACCAGATCTCGCGCGAATTCCAGACGGTGCCAATCGTAGTGCTCGGCGTGTTGCGGGTGCCAAAACCACTCTGGCCCTGCTTCCAGGAACTCGCGTCAAAGTCCACCGCGAACCAGTTCGCGCCCGGTGCCACAGTCGTGTAAGTCCAGGTCGTGGGGGCTTTATCCGCCGCCGGGACAATGGCGGTGATCTTCGGCAGCGCGGGCATCGGCGCCCAGTTTGCCGCCCTGGTCACGTCCCGCGACGCCCATTTCTTCCACACCTTCTTGTTGTAAAGCAACGGCGCAAAGACACCACCCACGACCGGACGCGCGGTGAAGCCCTCTTTCTTCGCGGACTTCGTCTGATACCAGTCGGGCATCGGCGCGCGATCCGGACTCTCGTTGAGGAAGGCAAACACGGGATCGATCAAAGCTTCAAAATCCGCCCGGTTCTGCGTCAACGTGGCGGTCCAGACGATCCAATCCAGCTTGGTGTAATCCTTCCGGTTATCGAGCGGCAGGCCATAGCGATTCTGCATCTTCCGATAGAATGCCATTTCCTTCTTGGCCACCTCGGCGGGGAACAGGTTCAAACCGAGAACCCGGTCCCACATGAGATTGTATTTCTGACTCCACGTGCCCGGACGGTCGAAGGCGAGGCGGTATTTCTCGCCGTCATCGGCTTCCTTGACCCAGCGTTGGGCAAATTCGCGCGCGATCTTGAAGTATTCCGCCGCCGTGGCTTTGTCACCCCGCATCTCGCACAACTTCGCGTACGAACCCAAACCGCAAATCGCCTTCACGCTCAGGTTCACATTGTGCGCCATGTGCCCGGCGAAGTCGTCCGTGCACAATTGGTTCTCCGGATCAAACCCCTTCGCCTTGAGATACTCCGCCCAGCGAGTCAGCGTCGGCCAATAACGACCGGCGAAACTGGCATTGCCGTCCATCTGCGCCACGGCGGCCATCAGGATCAGCAGGTTGCCGCTCTCTTCGACCGGCATCTGATTATCTTCCGTGCGCTCACCACCGCCATAGACCTGACCATTGGCGTGCGGGTAGGTGCCGAGGTCGTGCGGCGCGAACGGGAACTTCCAGCGGTCGCTGGCCGCGTAGTTCATGAACGGCACGAGGAACGACTTGGCCACCGACGAGCCGAACAACAGGAATTGCGGCGCCATCGGATAAAACACGTCGGAAGTGCCGATGCAACCATTGGAATGATTCTCCTTGCAGAACGAAATGGGCTGGCCGTTTTCATCGGCGACAAACTTGCCCGCGGCGAAGCACTGCCGGTACGCCAGCGCCGCGATTTTGGCATACTTCTCGCCACCCGCTTTCACGAGGTCTGCCATCAATTCCTTGTCGAACTTGATGCACCGCTTTTGCAGGGACGCGTAATCCCTCGCGGAAGCCTTCAGCAAGTCGGCGGCTTCCCAGCCATTGCGCCGCCAGTACGGGCGCAGATTCTTCTTCATGTATTGGATCGAATACTCGTCGTCATAGGCGACGATAAGCCAGCGGGAAACAGGTTTGCTGCCGACTTCAAATGCTTTGAAGGAAAGGGATCCGATTGCGGATTCACCGGACAGAGAATCGGCGAGTCGGCGAGTCGGCGAGTCGGCGACCGTCGCCGTCTCGCCGCTTCGCCCTTTGGGGCCGCGCTCCCCATAACTGCCCTGCGCCTGCGCCTGGTCAGCCGCCAGATAAAGATGTCCCCAATCAATCCGGATGTCGTCACCCTTCCTGGCCAGGATGGGTTGATCCACCGAGCCGATTTTGACGCCCACCAAATCGTGGGGCTTTGCGGTCCAGTCAAACACCGAACCCACGACCTTTTGCCCACCCTGGTTAACCGTAAGTTCGCCCGAAGCATTGAAGTCAAATGCCACTTTGTGCTTTTGGTTGTCAGTGGCGCGGAAGTCGTAAGTGACATAGGTGACGGGTCGCGAGAGCAAATCGACATCGTCCGGCAACGCGGGTGTCAGAAACGTGAGCGTCAGCGCCACCCCGGCGGCTTCAAACGTATAGATCGTGCGCGTCGGCAAAACATTCACGCTGGTTTGCTTTAACGCTGGCGAATTGGCAGAATCCTTCCCCATCACGTTGAACCTCTTGCCGTCGATGGTTACGGAGCTGTTGAGACGATAGCGCTTGCCGGTCCAGTGCACCGTATCGGCGTTCGTCAATTTGTCGGCCGGCGACCACACGCTGAAATATGGGTCGCACGCCACCAGCGGAACCGCCGGTGGACGCAGTGTCACCGAAGATTCAACCGCAAAAGCGGAATGCAACAGTAGCGAGGTGGCAAGCCCCACCATCGTGAAGGATTTCAGTTTCGTCATAATAGAAGTCTTGAGTAACCACTGTTAAGCCGGGACTCCTCCTCCCGGCGGAATCAGGTTACCTCGGTTCAGCGGCTCAGCGGGAACGACGTTCCGAGCGGACGGCTTGCATCATCTTGAAAGCTTCTGCATCACCGTTTTGAGCCGCCGCGGATGCCTTCAGCATCAACGATTGCTCTTGCTCCGTAACGGCCATTTGCTGCTCCGCTGACAACTGGGATTTTTTCAATTCGTCGAGGGCGGCCTTGGCTTTCGGAAAATCAGGGGCATCGATAGCGGTCTTAAGTTCCTGAAACTTTGCCTTAAGCGGCTCGGGGGCGTTTGCGAACGACTGTCTGGCGGCTTCGACGAGCTTATCCGCTTCTGACTTCTTACTGCCACACCCCGGCAACCCCACCAGGCACACAGCCAATGTGAACCAGATTATGTTCTTCATTTTTCTCAGCCCTTCCCGCCTTCAGGGATCCAGATAATTGTTATAGGCGGGCGTCACTACCCAATTCAGTTCATTGTGCGGGAGGTTGTCGTTGCTCCAACGGTTGCGCCAGGGCCAGTTCGGCGCGGGATTGATCACGTCGGCGCGTTTTGGGCCTTCCGCGTGGCCATCCGCAAACAACAAATCGGTCCGGTAGTTGTGCCGATTGGAGGGCCGCTCGGAATGGGGCGGGGTATCGCTCGTCACGTCCATGTTTGCATTAAAATTCATTCCCAGCTTAACTGCGGGAACATCTCCGATGACGATGAACGCGGAGGGGGATTTGACCTTGCTGTCTTTCACCAGCCATGTTCCGGGCGGCTCAACGTCACCGCCCGCACCCAGGCACGGCCCATTGCGCACGGCCCCCAATCCCCAGTCATTCCAACCATACGAAAAGCGCGAAGTGTTGATGACGGAATTAGTGTTTTGTACCCCGGTGGAAGGGTCAATCATTATCACCAGGGTCGGGTTTAGTTTCCGGTCATAAGCGGCCTCTGGCGACGCAGACGGACAAAGGAAGGCATTCCGATTGTTTCCCATGTTCGACAAGAGTCGTGGCATCCAGACATAGTAATAGGTCCCGCCCTGGACCCAGAGACATCCAGGGTAGTAAGCGTTGTTGTCATTCACGTACATCACCAAAGCTTTGCCCATCTGGTTGAGGTTGTTGATGCAGGAAATCTGCTTGGCCTTGCCTTTAGCTTTGGATAAAGCCGGCAGCAACATTGCCGCGAGAATGGCAATGATGGCGATAACTACCAGCAGTTCGATGAGGGTAAACGCTGACATCGGCGTGCGTCCCGCAGGCGACACCCCACGCGGATGGAACGACCCGTTCGCATCTGACTCATGTTGTGCTCTCATCAATTACACAGATTATATGCCCTGCAAAAGGGCGTCATGTGGCATGAAGTGGCCACACCTTCGCGCCAGACGATATTTTTGCCAAGTTTTTTCAGCCACTTGAATGGAATTCCCGGGAACGTGACCGTCCACAACACCAGACAGTTTAACGGTTTAACTCGAACACCCAATACCGTCCTTAACCGCCCGGACGGTAGGCCCATCATCACTTCAGCAATCACAACGACTCGCCGCGGTCAGGCCAGAATCTTGTCATCAATTTACTGGCTTCACAACAGCCAGGTACCTACTTTGAACCACGATTCACCCATCGCTCTGGCATGACACGGCTAGCCTGGACAACGAACTCCGTCAATCGCCTCCAGCGACGGTTGATGGCGTGCCTCGAAAACATCATCGCGACCTTTCTGGTGGTGTCCGCCGCGTGCGGCAGCGCCGCCGAAATGCCGACCGCGAAATCAGTTCCATTGCCAATCAGCGGCAATACGCCGATCGCGTTTACTTCAATGCCGCCGTTATCGGCTGGCATCCATTTTTCCAACTTCGTGTCGGGTCAGACCCGCTCGCTTTATACGCTCATCCCGACGGGCGTGGCAGCGGGCGACGTGGACGGTGACGGGTGGTGCGATCTGTATTTCTGTTCGAGCGATGGGCCCAACGTTCTGTATCGCAACCTCGGCAATTGGAAGTTTGAAGACCTCACCGCAAAGGCAGGTGTGGCATGCGCCGGTCAACAGTCGATCGGCGCGACCATGGCCGACGTCAATGGCGATGGCTCGCTGGACCTGATCGTGACGGCGCGCGGCGGGCCCAATCGCCTGTTCCTCAATGATAGCAAAGGCCATTTCACTGAAGACCTGACCTTCCCGGGTCGCCATTCCAAATTCGCCAGCACGTCCATTGCGGTCGCCGACGTGAATGGCGACGGCGCATTGGACATTTACCTTTGCAACTATCGCAGCCGCTCGTATCTGGATGACCATGTTGAAATCGGCGCAGACCTGGCTAAAGAGTGGCAGCGGGTACGGGACGGGAAGGAACTGTCAGCGCAGTTCAAGGATCAATTCTATGCGCAAGGCGCGGCGCTTTTTGAACGGGGCGAACCGGACGTGCTGTTGTTGAACGATGGCCACGGTCGCTTCAAGGAGGCGGACGATTCTTATTTCACCCTGCCCCCGGGCTCATTGCCACCGGGCCCGCTGGATGGTTCGGCGCTGGCAGCACAGTTTCGAGACTTCAACGGCGATGGTGCGCCGGATCTTTATGTGTGCAACGACTTTCACACGCCGGATCGCTTTTGGCTCAATGACGGGCAGGGGCGCTTCACCCACACGTCGCCATTGGTCGTGCGCCATGCCAGCTTCGCTTCGATGGCGGTTGATTTTGCCGACGTGAATCTCGACGGCTGGTTGGACTTTTTCGTGGGCGACATGTTGAGTCGTGATTACTCGCGTCGCCAGCAGCAGCGAGGAATGACTTCGCCTGGAACGCCGCAGACCGACAATTATGGATTAATCCCACAATACAGCCAAAACACGTTCTATCTGAATCGGGGCGACAATACGTTTGCCGAGATCGCGCCCTTTGCCGGGCTGGCCGCCAGCGAATGGACGTGGGGCGCGAACTTTCTCGACATCGATTTCGATGGCTATGCCGACCTGCTCATTTCCTGCGGCAACCTGCAGGATTACCTGGACGCGGACGCCATGTTTTCGCGGGCAAACAAAATGAAGAAGATTCAGGACATGGAGGAATTCCGGCGGAATCTTCCCGTATTGAAGGTGCGCTGTCAGTTGTTTCGCAACCGGGGTGATTTGCGCTTTGAGGAAGTGGGCGAGCGTTACGGTTTCCGCGCGGAACGTCCGCATGGCGGCATGATCCTCAGCGACCTTGATAACGACGGGGATCAGGACGTGGTCATCAACAATACCGATGGTGCACCGGAGCTTTATCGCAACGATGGCACGGCCCCGCGCATTGCGGTGCGCCTGCAAGGTCGCTCCCCCAACACATCCGGTATCGGCGCGAAGGTGAAGTTGATTGGTCACAAGAACCAGGAGCAGGAAGTCATCAGCGGCGGTCGTTACGCTTCGGGGGGTGATTATACGCTGGCCTTTGCGGCTCGAGCGGATTGGTCGCCCTACAAGTTACAAGTCACCTGGCGGGATGGACGCGTCACCGAAGTGCCGGAGGTTCAAGCCAACCGGCTTTACATCATTACCCAGACCAACACCGTGAGCGCGACACCGCGCGTGGTTAACAAACCCAACCCGCTGTTTGAAGACGTCAGTACTTTATTGAACCACACGAATCAGGAGAATGCGTTCAACGATTTCGAAGCTCAACCGCTGTTGCCCAACCGCCTGAGCCGTCTCGGTCCGGGCGTGAGTTGGTTCGACCTGGACGGTGATGGACTCGATGAACTGCTCATCGGATCTTCACGCGGCAGGCTGCTGGGAATTTATCAGAATGGTCGCGACGGCCGGTTTGAACCGTTTCATCCGGAGAAAAAACAACTGGGCGCGCGGCTTGATCTTACCAGCGTGCTTGGTTATGGCGGCAAGGTTGCTGGCTTCTCGCTCATCCTCGGCGTGTCGGCATGGGAGGATCCCAAACTCAAGGATGCGGCGCAGTTCATGAACCTGACTTCGTCCAACACCTGGGCCTCCGGCCCGCAGGTCACCCGTGAGAAAAGTGTCACCGGGCCGCTGGCGATGTCGGATGTGGACGGCGATGGTAATCTCGACTTCTTTATCGGAGGACGCGCGCGGTTCAATCGTTATCCTGAAGCGGCGGACTCGATGATGCTGTTGCGAAACGACCAGGGGCAACTCACGGAAGCCACCGGCCCGCCAGTGAAGGCGTTGATTAACCTGGGCATGGTGAGCTCCGCCGTGTTTGCAGACCTCAACACCGATGGTCATCAGGATTTGGTGGTAGGCTGCGACTGGGGACCGGTTCAAATCCTGATCAATACGCCGAATGGCTTTACCAATGCCACCAAGGCCTGGGGGCTGGATCAACTCACGGGCTGGTGGAACGGCGTCGCGGTTGGCGACTTCGATGGGGATGGGCGGCTCGATATTGTCGCTTCCAATTGGGGACAGAACACCAAATACGAAGGCGACTATGATGCACAACGTCCCCTGCGCATTTACTATGGCGACTTCAATGAAATGGGCCGCATCGAAATCATTGAAGCGCATCAAGACCGCCTGACCAAAAAGTGGCTGCCGCAACGTGACCTCACGGCCAGCGCCGCCGCCGTGCCGTATCTCCGCGGCAATACGCCGACCTATAAGGCATTCGGCGAAGCTCATCTCGAGAGGATTTACGGCGAGAAGTTCAGCACTGCCGCCATGGTCGAAGCCCGGGAGTTGCGCCACATGCTGTTCCTGAATCGAGGAGGGAAATTTGAAGCGGTGCCGTTGCCGGTCGAGGCGCAATTTGCGCCGGCCTTTGGCGTGACGGTGGCGGACTTTGACGGAGATGGGAACGACGACGTGTTCCTGGCGCAAAACTTCTTTTCCGCACAACCGGAGACGCTGCGAAACGACGCCGGCCGGGGACTGCTCTTGCTGGGAAACGGCAAGGGTAATCTGCGACCGGTCAGTGCGGAGGAATCCGGTATTGCCATCTATGGCGAACAACGCGGCTGCGCGGTTTCGGACTATGACGCCGATGGGCGAGTGGATCTGGTGGTGGCTCAATCCAACGAT
>DASUGI010000187.1:0-31562 GCA_036274115.1 Verrucomicrobiia bacterium | reverse complement strand
TGGCCAAACCCGAATGTTACTTCAGAACGACCGACTCCATCCCAGTCCTCCGGGTTGTGCCGTGCTTGCGCTGGCGGTGTTGGATGCCTGTCAAGCGACGCGAGGCGGCGGTCGGGATGAGGAGTTCATCCGCGATCCCAAGGAGATTTTCCGCCAGGCGCTCAAGGCGGCTGGTTTGAAGCACCCGGCGGTTGTCGTTCCGGAGTGAACCGCAGTTGTGTAGGACGGGCGTCGGGCCTGTCTCCATCTTCTTGAACGCTGTGCGGTTCGGGCAAGAACCAGCGGGAGTCGTTTAAAATTTGAGACAGGCGCGACGCGCGCGACGCTTGTCCTAGGGTCCAACCGTTTCACTGCTTTTCTTGAGTGCATTGCGCCACTAGATTGGACCTGTGTCTGACACACTGGTCGTCAACGAAATCTACCGGAGCTTGCAGGGCGAGAGCACCTTCGCCGGCTTGCCGTGTATTTTCGTGCGATTGACCGCGTGCAATCTCCGTTGCTCGTATTGCGACACGGCGTATGCCTTTACTGAGGGGAAGAAGCGCGAATTAAATGAAGTGCGGGCAGAGGTAGCGCGATTGGCGAAACCGTATTCCGCTCAACCATCAACTCTCAAGTATCAACTTCCCTTGGTCGAACTCACCGGTGGTGAGCCATTGCTTCAGCCCAATGCGCTCGTGTTGATGAGGCAGCTTTGCGATGACGGCTTCACCGTGTTGGTGGAAACGAGTGGGGCGCTGGATATCTCAAAGGTAGACTCACGTGTCCGGCGCATTATGGATTTGAAATGCCCGAGCAGTGGCGAGGTGGAGCGCAATCGAGTCGAAAACATTTCTCATCTGAAGGCGACGGATGAAATCAAGTTTGTCATCGGCACGGAGGAAGACTACGAGTGGGCCAAGCAACAGATTGAAACGCACAAGCTCGACGCGATTTGTCCGCTGCTGATGTCCTGGGTGCATCCGCTCCGTCCGGAGCAACAGGACAAGTCGCTCAAGCGCGTGCCTGAGGGGCAAACGGCAATTACACGGAAAGATCTGGCCGAGCGCATTATCGCCGACGCACTGCCCGTGAGGTTTCAGGCGCAGTTGCACAAGATTATCTGGTCGCCGGAGCAGCGGGGGGTGTGAGGACATGAAACGGAGAAGCGGAGAAACGGCGAAACGGCGAGGGCTCGACATGAAACGGCGAACTGGCGAAACGGCGAAACGGCGAGGGCTCGGCATGAAACGGAGAAACGGAGAAACGGAGAAACGGCGTAAGCGCGAAGTCGCCGTCTCGCCGTCTCGCCGTCTCGCCGATTCAAGGGCCGTTCTGGCAGCATTGCGTGATTACGAATCGCGCAATGTCACTTTCATCGAACCCGACGGCTCGTGGCCCATCGTTTGGGAGCGGGCAAAAGGCGTTCACGTCTGGGATGCTGAAGGGAAGAAGTATCTCGATCTGACGGCAGCGTTCGGAGTGGCGGCAGCGGGTCATGCGAATCCGGCGGTGGTACGAGCAGGGCAGAAACAGATGGCGAAGTTGTTGCATGTGATGGGCGATGTGCATCCGCATGCGCTGAAGGCGCAACTGGCGCGGGAGCTGAGTGGCATAACTTTCGAGCGCTGGGCGAAATCTGCTCCGAGCTCCGCGCTCCGCACTCCGCGTTCGGGAAAGGTCATTTTCAACAACTCGGGATTTGAGGCAGTGGAAGCGGCATTGAAGACGGCGATGCTGGGGACGGGGAAAAGCGGCATCATCGCGTTTGAGGGTGCTTATCATGGCCTCGGTTACGGGGCGTTGAATGCCACGCACCGCGGGCACTTTCGTGGACCGTTTCGTTCGCAGTTGCGGGAGTTTGGCAGCTTTTTGCCGTTTCCCAAAACCGAGGCTGATTTGCGATCACTGGTGCTGGCGGCCAAGATGATGTTCCGACACGAAAAGATTGGCGCCATTCTCGTGGAGCCAATTCAGGCCCGCGGTGGAATTAACATTCCGCCACCAGACTTCCTCCCCCTTTTGCGAAGGTTGTGCGATGAGCATGGCGCACTGTTGATTCTGGATGAGATTTACACCGGCTTCGGTCGCACCGGAAAATGGTTTGCGTGTGAGCATGGTGGGGTTGTGCCGGACATCATCTGTTTGGGCAAGGCGTTGACGGGTGGCTTTCCGCTCTCAGCCTGTGTTGGGCGGGCGGACGTGATGGACGCGGCCTGGCCGGAGTCGCAGGGCGAGGCGATTCACACGAGCACGTTTCTCGGACATCCGGTGGGTTGCGCGATGGCGCTGGCGCAGATGGCAGAAATCAAGCGACTGAATCTCTGTGAGCGCAGCGCCAGGCTCGGCGCGCGGTTGCTGGAACTTCTCTCAACCGTCAACTATCAGCCATCAACTGTGCGCGGCCTTGGCCTGATGGCCGGAGTGGAGTTGCTGAATACTGATGGTTCGCCCGCCACCGCCGAGTCGTTGCGCGTTATCAAGGAAATGCTGCATCGCGGATTCATCCTGTTGCCCGAGGGCGAGCATGCCAATGTCATCAGCTTCACGCCGCCGCTGACGATCATGGAAGTTCAACTCAAGCGGACGGCAACCGAACTGCAAAAGGCTTTAAACCACGGATGAACACAGATAAACACGGATTCTGGCCGAAGAAGAGACTTCTGCGAATTGATGCGAAGGGATCGGAATTGGCGGCGATTTGGAAGATTCGAGTAATGCCGTTTCTCCATCCGTGTTCATCCGTGTCCATCCGTGGTTTTAATTTTTCTTCATGAAACTCACCGAAATGCGCGCGTGGTTGGACAAGCGCGGCATCCAACTGACGAAATCGCTCGGGCAGAATTTTCTGCACGACGCGCATCAGTTGCGGCGCATCGTGGAAGCGGCGGAACTGACGCAGGCGGACAGGGTGCTGGAGATTGGGCCGGGTTTGGGGCCCTTGACAGAGTTGCTGCTGGAGCGGGCAGGGGAGGTGTTCGCGATTGAGAAGGATGCGCGGTTGGTGGAGGTGTTGAAGGAGAGATTTGGTTCGACGCTCGCCCTCACCCCGGCCCTCTCCCCCGGGGAGAGGGAGAACGTGAAGAAGCTTCAGGCGGGCCCGCATGCCTCCGGCCTTGCTCAGCGCAGGAACGAGGAACTCCCTCTCCCTGGGGAGAGGGCTGGGGTGAGGGAGGGCGTGAATCCGAAATCCGAAGTCCGAAATCCAAAGCGCGAACTGCTTCACGACGACGCACTGGAGTTTATCAAGCGCGAGCAGCGGGACTGGAGGAATTGGAAGCTCGTGGCAAATCTGCCGTATTCCGTGGCGTCGCCGATTCTGGTGGAACTGGCGCAAGCCCCGCAGCGACCGAAGCAGATGACGGTGACGTTGCAAGTGGAAGTCGCGCAACGATTGATGGCGAAGGCGGATGATGATGATTACGGTGTCCTGACGTTGCTGATTCAACTCGATTACGAGCCACGGGATTGGTTCAAAATTCCGGCGAGTTGCTTTTTCCCGGCGCCGGAGGTGGATTCGGCGTGTGTGACTTTGGTGCGGCGCGAGACACCATTGTTGACGGAGCAACAACGCGCGGCGTTTGTGAAGATTGTGAAGTGCGCGTTCTCGCAACGGCGGAAGATGATGCTCAAGTTGCTCAAAACTGAGTGGCCGTTGGAGAAGTTGGAGCGCGCCTTTGCTGAGCTGAGAATTTCACCGCAGGAACGGGCGGAGAAGTTGAGCCTCCAGCAGTTTACCCTGTTGACGAAAATTCTTAACTCGTAATGGATTCCGTTTGGTTGATTGACGGAATCCTTTGTGCCCGTAATATGGAAGCATGAAGACAACGATTGATATTCCTGAAGAAGCCCTTGAGGAAGCTATGAAGTTCACGGGCGCGAAGACCAAGCGGGAAGCGGTGGTTACCGCGGTGGAGCGATTCAACCGCCTCAAGCGTTTGGAAAGGCTCAACGCACGGGTGCGGGGCCAATTCCGGGATTTCATGACCCAGGCTGAACTCGAGGCGAGGCGTGCCGCTGACGTCGTTAAGAGGAGGCCATGAGACTGGTGGATACATCCAGTTGGATTGAATACCTGCGGGGTCGGGAGTCGGAGGCGGGCGACCGCGTCGAGGTTTTGTTTTTGAGTGGTGAGGCGGCCTGGTGTGATTTGACCCTGGTGGAACTTTGGCATGGCGTCCGGGGAGCGAAAGAAAAGCGGGAACTGGCAGAAATGGAGAAGGAGGTTGAACGCATCCCGGTGGATGCGGCGGTCTGGCGTCTGGCTTCCCGCCTGGCGCTGCGGTGTCGGGAGAAGGGAATCACGGTTCCCACCAGCGACATTATCATCGCGGCGTGTGCCGCGGCGCAGGGACTGGAACTGGAGCATTGCGACAAGCATTTCGACGAATTGTGGCCGCTTGCGAAATCTCTATGACAGCATTGGCGGATTGGGCCTGGAGCAGTTTGTGGACTGACGAAGATTGTGACTATCGCTACGCAATGAAACAGCGAAAGAACAGGTCGCAACCCCAGTTGCCGGGATTTCCAAAGGCGAGTTTGCCGAAGCGGGAGGCGCGTCGGTATTTTGAAGTCGTCCGGCTTGAGCGCGAAGCAGTAAATAACTTTGAAGAGTATCCGTTTTCGATTCCTTCCATTCGTCACCTGCATCGTTTGGAATTTCACCCGGCGGTGACCTTCTTTATTGGCGAGAACGGGTCAGGTAAATCGACGCTTTTGGAGGCCATCGCCGTCAAGGCGGGATTCAGCGCAGAAGGCGGGGATAAACAACTGCAATTCAGTACGCATGATACGCATTCACCACTTCATGCCTGCTTGAAGTTGGAGCGAACTTTGGGCAGACCGACTGACGGTTTTTTTCTCAGGGCGGAGAGCTTTTATAACGTCGCGAGCAGACTGGAGAGCCTTGGTTCATCGTTTCATGCTTACGGTGGCAAGCCGCTCCATCAACAATCACATGGCGAGTCGTTTCTCGCAGTGCTCAAGGAGCGTCTCCAGGGCGGCGGGGTCTATCTCTTTGACGAGCCGGAGGCGGCGCTGTCACCGCAGCGACAACTCAGCGTGCTTACGTTGATGCACCGGCTCGTGTTTCATCAATCTCAATTGATCATCGCCACCCATTCACCAATTCTACTCGCCTATCCTCACTCCCGAATTTACCAGTTCAATGAGAATGGGATTGCTGAAGTCAAATACACCGACACTGAGCATTATCAGATTACGAAAGACTTTCTGAATCGGCACGAGCGGATGCTGGAACTGCTGCTCGACGCCGAGGATGCCGATTTGGAAGCAACCCAATGGAAATCATGACCGAAGAAATCTTTGATGTCGTTAACGAACGTGATGAAGTGATTGACCGCCGTCCGCGGCGGGAGGTTCATCGCCTGGGTTTGTTGCATCGCGCGGTGCATGTGCTGGTGTTCAACCGGCGAGGCGAGGTGTTTTTGCAGAAGCGTTCGATGAGTAAAGATACTTCTCCGGGCTTATGGGATTCATCTGCCAGCGGACATTTGGACAGTGGAGAGGATTACGACTATTGTGCGGTGCGCGAGTTGCGCGAAGAGATGGGGCTGGTGGTGGAACGCGCGCCGGAGCGTTTGTTTCGAATCGCGGCGTGCGCGGAGACGGGGCAGGAGTTTGTCTGGGTGTATCGGCTGGAAAGTGAAGGGCCGTTCACGTTACACCCGGATGAAATCGACCGCGGCGAGTGGTTTGAGCCGCGAAAGGTGACCGACTGGATTGGGAAAAACCCGGAAGAGTTTGCGAGTGCGTTTCGGTTGATTTGGCGCATGGCTGTCAATGCAAACGCGTTGCCTGTGGCAAAAAATTTGTCATTCGGGGCTTGACGCCTCTGGCAACCCCGCATAAACAGACGGCACAATTTAACTGGAGACCATCATGGCTGAAAAATCTATCGAACAACGCGTGAAGGACATCATCGTCGAGCAGCTCGGCGTGAAACCGGATCAAGTCACACCCGAAGCAAAGTTCATTGAGGATTTGGGTGCGGATTCGTTGGATACGGTGGAGTTGGTGATGGCGCTGGAAGAAGAATTTGGGAACGAAATCCCCGACGAGCAGGCCGAGAAGCTCCAAAGCGTCGGCGACGTCATCAAGTACATCGAGGACCAACAGAAGTAATTGTGACGGACAGAATTTCGGGGCAGTCTCGGCTGAACGCAGCTTGAGCTGCCCCGTTTGATTTATGGCAAGTAACTGGCAGGAACGCAGAGTAGTGGTGACCGGTCTCGGCGTGGTAACGCCGTTGGCGACGGAGCTGGAGGTATTCTGGAAACGGCTCGTCGCTGGCGAGTGCGGCATCGACCGCATCACGGCGTTTGATCCGACCGGCTATGACACTCAGGTGGCCGGTGAGGTGCGGAACTTTGATCCCGCTCCGGCGTTTCCGAGCCCGAAGGAAGTTCGTCGCACGGATCGTTACTCGCAGTTCGGAGTCTATGCGGGCTGGCAGGCGCTGAAGGATAGCGGTGCCGAACTCGACAAGCTGAATCGCGATGAAATTGGCGTGATTCTCGGCTCAGGCATCGGCGGACTGGAAACCACGACCGCGCAGGTGAAGGTATTGCTCGAGCGCGGACCCAGCCGGTTGTCGCCGTTCATGATTCCGATGCTCATCAGCAACATGGCGAGCGGCCTGTTCTCCATGTACAACAATTTGAAGGGCCCGAACTTCGCCACGTGCTCCGCCTGTGCGACGGCGAATCATGCGATTGGTGAAGCCTGGCGCGCGATCAAGATGGGTGAAGCGGTGATGATGTTTGCGGGCGGCAGCGAGGCGGCGATTGTGCCGGTGGGCATTGGCGGTTTCTGTGCGATGCGCGCGATGAGTGTGCGCAATGACAATCCGAAAGGGGCGTCGCGACCGTTCGACAAAGACCGTGACGGCTTTGTGATGGGCGAGGGCGCGGGCGTTTTGGTGTTGGAAGAACTCGACCACGCCAGGAAGCGCGGCGCGAAGATTTATTGTGAGATTGTCGGCTATGGCAACACGGCGGACGCGTATCATCTGACTGCTCCGTCGCCGGATGGGGAAGGCGCGGCGCGCTGTATGAAGGTGGCTTTGCGGACGGGCGGATTGAACCCAACGGACATTTCCTACATCAACGCCCATGGCACTTCCACGCCGCAAGGTGATGCGTGTGAGACGCAGGCAATCAAGACGGTGTTTGGTGAGCACGCCAGGAAGTTGGCGGTCAGTTCAACGAAGGGGGCGACCGGCCATATGTTGGGCGCGGCCGGTGCGGTGGAGATGACCGTCTGCGCGTTGGCCATCAAGAATGGGATCGTGCCACCGACGATCAACTACACGACGCCCGATCCTGATTGCGATCTCGATTACGTGCCCAACACCGCGCGCGAGATGCCGGTGAACGCGATCGTGAACAACTCGTTTGGCTTTGGTGGGCACAACTCGACCATTGCGGCGAGGAAGTTCGTAGGCTAGACGGGCGTTGGTGGTCAGGTGCGTTCGGCGCGATTGAACGTTGCTGTCTGCCCCGGTGTCTCAGCAGGGAAACCCAAGAGCCGCTTATGAAGTGCAATTCTATTCTTCTACTGGTGCTCGCGTTAACCGGATTCGATGCCAGTGCCGAGGAGCCCAAACTTCCGCAGATCGTCGTGTTCGGGACAGCGGTCACCGAAGTGGTTCCGGACGAGATGCATTGGACGGTTGAAATCCGCAATCGCAACACGAACCTGGAACGCGCCGCCGCCGATCACGCAAAATCAGTCGGCTCGGTTTTGGGCTTGCTCAAGGATTTGAAGCTGGACCAGAAAAACATCCAGACTTCCCGCATGCAGTTTGGTGATCATCAGGAATACGTCGGTGGCTCCTATGTGAAATCCGGTTATTACGCGAGGACTGAGGTTTCGTTCAAACTGACGGAATTCAATCTGTATACGAATCTATGGATTGAGCTGGCCAGGATTCCGGGGGTCAGTGTGGAGAGCACCGCTTATGACAGCAGCAAGAAGATCTCCCATCGTAATGAGGCGCGGCAAAAAGCGCTTCGCGCCGCCAAAGAAAAGGCTACGGAGATGGTGCGAGTGCTGGGAACCGAAATTGGCGAGCCACTTTTCATTGAGGAGCTATCCCTAAACGAATCAGGGTATGACAATGCGATCAACAATCTGCGGGTTGTTGAGGAAGGTGACACGGAAGATCGTGGCTCGCTTTCCCTGGGAACCATTCCCGTTCGGGCAAAGGTGAAGGTTAGTTTCCGCTTGATAACCGTTCACAAGTGAACTTTCTTCCGCTCATCGAAGCGAAGCGCGAGGGGCATCCACTTGCTGCAGTTCAGATTCGAAGGATTGTCGAAGCGTTCACGCACGGAAGGATTCCTGACTACCAAATGGCTGCGTTCCTCATGGCCATTTTCTTTCGGGGACTGAACAAGGAGGAAACCACGGCACTCACGCTCGCGATGCGCGATTCGGGTCATGTCTTGAAGTTCCCCCGGGACAAACGCCCGATTGTGGATAAGCACTCGACCGGCGGAGTTGGCGACAAAGTTTCTTTACCACTGGCGCCGCTCCTGGCGTGCCTGGGTTTTCGGGTGCCGATGATTTCCGGGCGCGGCCTCGGGATTACCGGTGGCACGTTGGACAAACTGGATTCAATTCCCGGGTTCAAGACCTTGTTGCCAACGAAGCGAATCATTCAAATTGTGCAGAAGGTGGGATGTGTTATCTGCGGACAGACGGATCGCATGGTGCCCGCCGACAAGAAACTCTATGCCTTGCGCGACGCGACCGGGGCGGTGCCGAGCATTCCATTGATCACGGCTTCAATCTTGTCCAAGAAGCTGGCGGAGAATCTGGATGCGCTGCTGCTGGACGTGAAATTTGGCGCGGCGGCATTTATGCAAACTCGAAAGCAAGCCGCCATGCTGGCTAAAGATATGGTTGACCTGGGCGAAAGATGCGGGGTCAACACGCGCGCCATCCTCTCCGACATGAACACGCCGCTGGGACGCGCGGCCGGCAATTGGCTGGAAGTGAAGGAGAGTGTCGACTGTCTGGAAGGCAGAGGGCCGGATGATTTACATGATCTGGTGGTGAAATGTGCCGCTCACCTCCTGGTTCAGACGCGGAAGGCCGGTTCGATTGCTGTCGGGCGCAAGTTGGCCGAGCGCTGTTTGAAATCGGGTGAGCCCAGGCGCAAGTGGGATGAAATGCTGGCGGCGCAAGGAGCGGATTTGAAACGATTCAAACAGAAACTCATGCTGGATCGAAATGCCCCAGCGGTAGTCGAATTAAGGTCCAGGCGCTCGGGAGTGATTTCGCGGTGTGATGCTCGATTGATTGGCGAAGTCGTCCGTGACCTCGGTGCCGGGAGGCAAGCGAAGAATACCGTGATTAACTACGAGGTTGGGATTGATCAGATGGCCAAATCAGGGGAACAAGTCCGAGCCGGCGCCACGCTTTGCCGCATCCATGCGTCAGACGGTTTTCGCCTCGAAGCAGCCCGCGAGCGGGTGAAAGCTGCCTTCGAAATCTCTGCCCGGTGAAGCCAATGTTGATCGTTGGGAATCGGGGCCGCATCTGGTCAAGGGTGGAAATACCTTGCCCCGGTTGCTGACGCTTTGGCAGTTTCTGCGCGCCATGAGTCCACCGAGCGCGTCGCTCAACGATTCAAGTAACACGGATGCTGTATTTCCGCAGCGTCCAATGTGGGAGAGTGTGTTCTCAGTAGCGTTGGCTCTGAGTCTGCTTGCGGCCTTTCTGATCAAATCAAATAAGACCTATCTTGGGCACGATGATCTGTGCACAACCACGCTGGTGGCCAATCCGAATTTTGGCCAGATGCTCGAGACTATCCGCTCGGGCGGCGAAGTGAATCCTCCGTTGTTGTTTGTAATTGGATGGAGCGTCGCGCGAGTTTTTGGAACGGGGGAATTGCCGATGCGGGCTCTCTCCGCCATTCCGCTGATCCTTGCTGCTGTCGTGACCTTCCGACTGTTGCGGCGTTCGGTCGGCTGGGGTGCCGCCGCCTTAGCTACGGCAATGGTTTTTGGTTTGAGCCGCGCGGTGTTCGATCTGATGCAGACGGCGCGATACTATGGATTGTTGGTCTTGCTCGGTGCACTGGCGGCTTCGGTATTTCTCAATCTTTCAAAAGTGGCAAAGCCTGGCTGGCCACTGTTGCTGTGGGTCTTTCTCATACATTCGGCATTGGTCTGGTTACATTTGTTCGGTTTGTTTTTTAGCGGAATGTGGCTGGCGGCATTGGTGGTATCCGATTGGCTTCGCGGTAAGCGGTTGATACGAGTTTATGCCGCGGTGTTGACGGCGTGGGCTACGTTTGTCTTTTGGGTTCCGGCATTGAAAGTCCAACTGCAAGTCACACGGGATGGCACTTGGACTCCGCGGATGCCGTTCGGTTTGTTTGTGGACGAACCTGCGATGCAGACGCCCCTTGCCACGGTGATGCTCATCCTTGCTGCGTTAGCGTTGGTAGCCGTGCTGACCAAGCCCGAGGAAGGAACGCTCGCCCGCAATCGCTTGCCATCAGACTTGGTGTCGCTGCTCATCCTCAGCTTGTCCTGGATGGCCGTAACGGTTGCGACTTGGGCAGGTTCGTACGTAACCAAGCCGTTCTATATGCAACGGTACGTCGCTCCTTGTCTGGTAGCATTGACTGTTCTGGTGGCACTCGGTGCCTGGCTGGTCAAGCGGCTGCCTGGCTCAGACTTAGCTCGATTGCCCGTGTGGGCTCGTCACATTGCGTGGGGAGGTGCAATCCTGTTGTGTCTGCTCTTTCAACCGTTACGCGCGCTGAGCGATAGCCCACGACCGGATCATGCATTTGAGGATTTTGATTTCGGTCATCCCAATCTGCCGATCGTCTTTGAGGATTCCATGGACTACCTGGTTCGGGCGTATTACGGCCAAGGCCGGGAGTATGCTCTGATTATTGATCGGGACGCGGCGGAAGCGGACCCGGGATACTTTACAAAGTTGACAGAACGTTATTTCAGTAAGTACCGACCTTATTACCGCGACGAAGTTACAATCCTCTATGCCGACGATTTGCCAACATGGCCAAAGGGTTTCCTCGCCATCGATTGTGTGCGCGCGAAAACCTGGGAGTGGCTTTTTGCGCATCAGCCTGGATGGAAAGTGGAATGGCTCGGCACTTGGCCAACAGAGCAAAAAGTTTACTTGGTCCAGCGTCAGTCACCGTAAGCCGATTACGATTTTTTGCGCAGAACGGCAATCAATCCCACTCCGGCCGGAAAAGACAATTTGCGCTGGCACGCAAGTCCTACAAAAAGCCTGCGCAAGAGTTCGTTGAGCAAGGCGAAGGGAATGCTGTCTTCGGAACGGCGGGTTGTTTTTAAGCCGAGCTTCTGTTTAAAAGCGCGCCACTTTCGCACGCCCCAAACCAGCGGTAATACCACCACGTTGACATAATTGACGTGCAACACCTCAAACCCCCCTGGCACAAGCGTCAGCAGCGACTGTCTGGTGTAACGTCGGAAATGCCGCAAGGTGACGTCCCAATCACTCCACAAGGACATCAGGGCCGGTACGGTGATGATGCAAAGACCGCCGGGTTTAAGCACCCGCAGAAATTCGGCCAGCGCAGCGCGGTCATTCTCAATATGTTCCACCACATCGAGAGCAGTGAGGACATCAACCGAGTCCGCTTCCAGCGGCAACTTGGCGCAGCTACCTTTGCGTACGCGCAATTCGCCCAATCGCTCGCGTAGCAGTTGGAGTGACTCCGGGTAATCGTCCACTGCAATGACTCGGCAGTGCGGCGACATCTCAACTGCAAACTCACCCGTGCCGGCGCCGCAGTCGGCAAGGCAATGCTCCGGCTTCAAGGGATGGAACTGCTGAATCCAATGTCGGACAATCTCACGCTTTCCAACATAGAACCAATGTCGCGTCTCGATCCGAGCGAGATTCGAATACTCTTCAGGATTCATCCGAACGGAGAATAGTTTCCACAACGTATAAGGGCCGGCCCTTGACTTCGCGGTATATCCGCGCCAAGTACTGTCCGATGATGCCAAGGCAGATCAACTGCACTCCTCCCAGGCAAAATACGGCCACTGCAAGAGTGGTGAAACCTTTGACCTCCCACCGCGTAAAATAGCCAAAGACCTGCATCAATTTCACACCTACAAGAAACCCGGTGTAACCGAAGCTACCGACGCTGATGAAAAGTCCAATTGCAGTGATCCACTGGAGCGGGAGTTCAGAAAAGCTGAACAAGCCATCCAAAGCGTAATGGAAAAGCTTGCGAAATGACTGTTTTGGGCTGCCGACAGCGCGAGCTTGGCGGGCATAACTGATTGTCGTTTGCGGAAATCCGTACCAGGATTTCAACGCCGGTAAGAACAGGTTTGTTTCCCGAGCGGCCTTGAGTTGATTCACTACGACGCGATCTATAAGCGAAAACATCCCGCTATTTATCGGCATGACGCGGTCAGTCATTCGATGAAAAACCTGGTGAAAACTCCGCAGAAGGAAGCCGCGCAACCCGTTCTCCTCCCGACTTGTGCGGCAACCGGTAACCACCTTAAAACCTTCCCGCCATTTCGCTACCAACTGCGGAATCAGTTCGGGTGGGTCTTGCAAGTCGGCATCTGAAAAAATAACGGCATTTCCAGTCGCGTGATCCAAACCGGCACGGTAGGCTGGTTGCTGTCCAAAATTTCGGCTCAATCCGATTATTTTCCAACGCGGAAATCGCGACAGTTCTGCTGGCAGACTTGCTCGAGTATTGTCGGTGCTGCCGTCATCAACGATGATCAGTTCCCAGTTTGCCACCGTTCTATCAAGGTTTTTTTCAAGACGTTCAAACAGCGCTTTCAACCCCTCATGTTCGTTAAGCATCGGAATGATGATCGAAACAAGCGGAAGTAAGGCGTCAGGCGTATTGGTTGGGTTTACTTTCAATTTGTGCGAGTGATTCGATAATCAAAGTGTTGAACTGCGTCGAGGCGAAAACGTGACGGGACATGTGGCAGTTTCGGGGATTCTTATTTCCGGGGAGTGGAATCCGGTAATGGGCCATGGTTTTCGAGCAAATCTGGTTCGCGGCAGATTCTCAAGAGTGGCACGAGCGTTGACTTCAAGATCATCCGAATGGGAGAGGAGTTAGAAGGAAAATCGCCGAAAGAATCGAATTGCTTAAGTCAGTGCGAACAGTTTTAATCTGAGAACATGGCCAGTACGTTTGCTGTAACAAGGAATCACCTGATTTTCGGGTTGTGTCTTCCGCTGGCGGTACTGCTTGGATACATGCTTGCCGATATCGACGATCCGGCAAGCCGCCTGGTGATTTTTGTTGCTTTGGGAGTTTTGGCGGTACCCATTTTGATGCGCTGGCATCATCCCCTCCTGATTCTGAGTTGGAATATGGTGGCTCAACCAGCATTCCTCCCGGGGAGTCCTCATATTTGGGCGGTTATGGCACTGACGAGTTTATTCTTCGCCATTCTGAATCGTTCGGTTAATGCCGGGTACCAGTTTGCGCATGTCCCACAGTTGACGCGTCCGGTGATCGCTTTGGGGGCCGTAGTGGTGATTACGATGTTTTTAACCGGAGGCATTGGTTTGCGCATTTTCGGATCAAGCGCGGTTGGGGGCCGCGGTTACGTTTACATCTTGGCGGCGATCGCTGGCTTTTTCGCATTTACGAGCCGGAGTGTTCCGACCGAGCGGATCGGCCTTTACACTGCGTTATTCTTTTTGCCGGGACTGACCTCGATGGTGGGACAAATAGCGGGGTGGTTCGGTCCGGGGGCCAGGTTCGTTGCGCTTTTGTTTCCATCGGGAATGCCGTTGGACGATTTTGTTGCTGACCCGACGATTGGGGAAGGAATGGGGAGAATTGCGGGTATCGTGGGTGCGTCGTTTGCAGTGGTTTTCTGGCTGCTGGCTCGCTTTGGCGTTGCCGGAGTTTTCGATCTCACCAAGCCATGGAGGATGTTGTTGTTTTTGGCCAGCATGGTAGCACTTACCTTCGGAGGTTTTCGTTCAACGTTGCTGCTCACCTCGGGCGTTTTCTTGATTCTGTTTTCGTTGGAGAAATTATGGCGAACGCGGCTTTTCTTTGTCTTGTTAGCCTTAAGCCTGGTAGTTGGAATTGCACTGGTAGGTTTCGTCGATCGCTTGCCCTTGCCAGTTCAGCGAACCCTGAGCATCCTTCCAATCAAGATCGATCCGGTCACAAAGGAAATGGCGGAGAGTTCAACGCAGTGGCGGCTCGACATGTGGAAAACCGTTCTACCTGAGGTGCCTCGATATCTGCTTAAAGGAAAAGGGTACAACTACTCAGCGGACGACCTGTTTATGGCCCAGATGAACTCGATCCGGGCTGGTTCCGTCTCATCCGAAGAGGCAGCCTTTGCAGGCGATTATCATAACGGACCTCTTTCGGTGATTATTCCGTTTGGCGCGGCCGGGATGCTTGCGTTTCTATGGCTGGCGTTCGCCGGGGCGCGTTTTTTATACAGGGTGTACTCGAAAAGTCCACCGGAGCTGCTCTTGATCAACCGGTTTATCCTGGCGCTGTTCCTGGCACGCATTCTGTTCTTCTTTTTCATCTTTGGCAGCCTGATTACCGACCTGTGTCATTTTACTGGCCTGCTCGGATTCAGTGTCGCTCTCAATGTTGCTGCCCGAAAGGCGTCGGTCGAAACCGAACCCGCGATTGCCGATCCGGAAACCGCATAGCTTGAGTAGTCGCATCTGGAGACCATGACAAACACACTGGGAATAATCCGCGCCCTGCTCATTTACGGGCTATGCCTGCCGCTGGCAGTGTACTTGGGTTATGTCCTGGCGATGCCGTTGGACCGCGGAAACCTGATGTTCCTCGCCGGGGCCATTCTCCTTCCGCTGATTCCGGCATTGCTCCGTTGGCATCACGTGCTGCTCGTGTTGACATGGAACATGAGCGTGGTGCTATTTTTTCTGCCCGGGAGTCCAAACCTGTGGATTGTTATGACCCTTGTGAGTCTGGCGCTCACGATTCTTCAGCACATACTCAAGCGCAATGTAGTTTTTGCGCATGTTCCTTCTGTGAATCTACCTCTGGTGATGTTGATTCTGGTGGTTCTGATCACCGCCCAGTTAACGGGCGGGATCGGTCTGAAGTTATTCGGCGGATCTGCCTACGGGGGTAAACGATACGTCGTAATCCTGAGCGCAATCCTCGGGTACTTTGCCCTGACGAGCCATCGGGTTCCGGCGGATCGGGCCGCCAAGTACGTTGGCCTTTATTTTTTGGGCGCCATAACGATGATTGTCGGCAGTCTGGCTCCCTGGATGCCGGTTGGGGTTTGGTACATCTATGCGCTTTTTCCGGTCGAAAGCACCGCTTTTGGAAGCGGGGAATTTGGTGAAACCACGCGCTTGGGAGGAGTTACCGCCGCCTGTCTGGGTGTTGTTTTCTTCATCCTCGCTCGTCACGGCATTAGCGGGCTGTTCTCGTTCAACGACCGATGGCGGTTTCTACCTCTGCAGTTCAAAGGAGGTGTAAGTATCAATCAGCCTTGGCGTTTAGTGGCCTTTTTTGGCGTTATCTGGGTGGCGTTAATGGGGGGATATCGGGGTACCACCGTGACATTGGCCTTAACCTTCTTCTTTCTATTTTGGTTTGAAGGTTTGTTTCGTACTCGCATGCTGCCCGCTCTAGTGTTGTGCGGGGTACTGGTTACGGCAATCAGTTTACCGTTAATCGATAAAATGCCGTTAATGGTGCAGCGATCCTTGAGTTTATTGCCGATCGAGGTGGATTCGAGAATACGTTCGGACGCGGAATCCTCAAGCGAGTGGCGGGTAAAAATGTGGAAGGAAGTCCTTCCCACAGTTCCTCAGTATTTGCTGGTTGGAAAGGGTTATTCAATTGATGCTCGCGAGTTGGAGGCCGTCACTAGTCTTTCGGAACAAGACTCTGAGGCGGCAGCAGCTGGTGCCGCGCTGGCTTCCGATTTTCACAATGGGCCGCTCTCTTTAATCATTCCCCTGGGTGCGTTTGGAGCGCTTGCCTTCTTATGGTTTATCATTGCCGCATTCCGGGTGTTAGTGAATAACTACCGGTACGGAGAGCATCGCCGAGCTAATACCTTTTTGCTCGCCTATTTTTCAACCAAGACGGTTCTATTCCTCTTCGTGTACGGATCGTTCCAAAATGACCTTGCTCTTTTTACGGGAATCGTCGGCTTGAGCGCGGCGATCAACGGCGGAATGCGCCAGCCGGAGAAGAAGACTTCCGTCACCAAGCCCAATCCGGCTTACCTGCCCTTCCGATTGCCCAAGGCAGCCAAGGCGTGACGGTGATTTCCCGCGCTAACGGATTCCTCCAAACAGGCAATCAGGGTCTGTGAAAACTCAACCGGAGATTTCCATTGTTACCCCGAGTTTTCGGGGCGAACGTTGGCTGCCTTTGTGCATCGCTTCGGTGGCCGATCAACAGATCAGTCGGGAGCATATCGTCCAGGATGCCGGTTCGGATGACGGAACGCTCGACTGGCTGCCCACAGATACCCGCGTCAGGGCCTTCGTGGAAAAGGACCAGGGGATGTACGACGCCGTCAATCGTGGTTTTCGCCGCGCAACGGGAGACCTTCTAGCCTATCTGAACTGTGACGAGCAGTACCTGCCCCACGCCTTAAAACGCGTCACTGGTTTCTTTAAACAACATCCGGAGGTTGACATCCTCTTTGGTGACTGCCTGGTGGTAGATGCAAAAGGAGAATACATCTGTGAGCGACGTTCGCTGACACCTCGTCTTATTCATACGTGGACCGCGAGCAATCTCTCGTTTCTTACCGCGGCGACCTTTGTGCGACGTCGCGTATTGGAAGAGCGGCAACTTTGGTTCAACGAAGTCTTCCGAGATGCGGGCGATCAGGACTGGGCTTTGAGAGTGGTTCGGGCCGGAATCAGAACCGCGGTTTTACCTGAGTTCCTGAGCGTCTTTACCGAGACCGGTGCCAACATGAATCTGGGGGCGAACGCTTCGAGAGAGCGGCGGCTGTTTCATGCCACCGCGCCATGGTGGGCACGGTTGTTTGCCCCGCTGGCACTGGCCCATCATCGTGTGCGGCGCTGGCGGGCCGGGCATTATCGGTCCACCCCGCATGACTATGCGATCTACACCAGGGACAGCCTGCAAGTCCGCCAACGTTTTCAGGTGACCCATCCTACCTTTCGCTGGATGCGTCCCGCTGCTGCAACCGCCGATTGAGGCTGCGCTTTACAGCCTTCCGTGTCGCCACTAATTTCATCCCACCTTGATCATGGCGAAGATGCAAACATGAATTGGCTTTGGTTGCGCCCGTTTCCCTGGCTTGACACGCGCGCAAAGTTTATTGCTCAAGCCCCCAGGGGCGCCGCCTTGCTGGATTTGGGATCTTCCGATGGTGAAACCCTCAATCACATTGCCCAACTGCGACCGGATCTCAGACTGTTCGCTGCCGACAAGTTCGGCCAGCCCGAGCGTTACCCGCGCGGCTGTGAGTTTTCGCGATTGGATTTTGAAGCGGAAGCATTGCCCTGGGCTGACAACGTGGTGGATGCCGTGACCTGCATGCATCTGCTTGAGCATTTGCGCGACTCGGCCCCGTTGCTCGGAGAAATCTCCCGGTTGCTCAAGCCAAACGGCAGAGTGTACTTCGAAACTCCCCATTGCCGGACCCTTGAGTTGCCGAGTTTACGGGAAAGCCGAGTGCGGTTCACGATGAACTTTCATGACGACCCCACTCACGTTAAGCTCATCGATATGGAGTCGTTGTCTGAACAACTGCGGACCAACGGCCTGCGGGTGGAACGTTCCGGTGTTTCGCGCAACTGGCTTTTCGCCGCGGCGCATCCGTTTTTTGCCTGCCTGCCGCCCAGCCGGAAAAAATATACGGCGCAGGTTCACTGGATCGGCTGGTCTGCCTACGTCATCGCCACTAAACCATCTTGAAACCCAGGCTGCTCATATTCGAATTATGGGGATTGGGCGATCTCGTGATTGCATCCCCGTTCCTGCAGGCGGCCCAGGAAAAGTACCAAGTCACGCTCGTCGCCAAACCTTATGCCGTGGATCTTGGCGCGCGATTCTGGCCGAAGGTGGAGGTGATTCCTTTCGTAGCGCCGTGGACGGCTTTTCAAGGGAAATACCGGCTCTGGAAGTGGCCCTGGCGGGAAACCGCTCGGCTCTGGCGCCGTTTGATAAAAATGCGGTTTGATGTGGGCCTCTCGGCGCGGTGGGATCCGCGTGACCATTTTCTGCTGCGCATCGTGCGCGTCCGAAAGCGATTTGGATTCCCACGCTTAGGCAGTCAGTTATTTCTAACGCATCCTCAGGAAAAACCGGCACCGCGCGATCATCGTTATGAATACTGGCGCGTCCTGGGCCGGGCTCTGGATTTGGAGTTGCCGAGTTTTGGCAGGATAGCGCTACCGGCCAGCGGGCCTAAAGGTGATATCCTGGTTCATACGGGAGCAGGGCAACCGATCCGGGTTTGGCCGCTCGACCGCTACCAGGCTTTGATCGCCAGGCTGCGGGCGGAACACCACACGGTAACCGTGGCATGTGATCCGGATCAGCGTGAGTGGTGGCTGCGCGCCGGTGAGACTCGGGTCGCCACTCCCAAAACGGTCAAAGAACTTCTGAATTTGATCGATCGGGCCCGGGCTTTCATCGGCAATGATTCCGGACCGGGTCACTTGGCGGCTTTGTGTGGGGTGCCGACTTTTACGCTCTTCGGCCCACAATTGCCTGAGTGGTTCATGCCGATGCATCCCGCTTCCAGGTGGATGCACGGCAAGGCGTGCCCGTACAAGCCATGTTCTGATTACTGTCGCTTCCCAACGCCCATATGTGTGTGGAACGTTGGGCGCGAAGAGGTTTTTGAAAGCGTCGGAGCTTTTCTCAGCAGTGTGAAAACGGGGTGAGGATGCGTGGCCCCGCGATCCCAGGTTATGGCGAATTGTTTTTGCGCTACCCCGTTAGTCGCGCCTCCTCTATCCTCGACGGTGTAATACGATGAAGGTACTGGTATCGGCAATCGCCTGTAGTCCCTATTTGGGTTCAGAAAACTACTTTGGCTGGTCGGCAGTAAAATGTCTGTCGCAGGACCATGACTTGTGCGTTATGACCGCGAGTCGTAACCGCGAGGACCTCACCAGGGCAAAGGCCGAGGGTTTGGTTCCTTCCAATCTGCGATTTGTTTATGTGGGAGAGCGCAAGGAATGGTATTCGAATCGTCTGCTGGCGCGATTGCAACTTTGGTATGAGTTCATTCGGTATGCCAAGCAATCTTTGCAGGTTGCCAAGGAGCTCCACCGCGCGGAGAATTTTGATCTCGTTCAGCACGTAACCTTTGCCACGTGGCGTGTGCCTTCCCCGCTTTGGCAACTGGGCATCCCGTTTGTGTTTGGCCCCATTGGCGGGAACGAACAATTTCCGTTCCGCTTCTTTCCAGTGCTAAGCCCGGCTGGCGCCGCATTCGAGTTGTTGCGCAAGACGTCGAATGTGGTTTCGAGGTATTCGCCCCGCGTGCGCCGGGGAATCGCTGAAGCGGCGCATGTTTTTGCCGCCACCACCGAAACCGAACAGTTGGTGAAAAGCATCCGAGGCTCGGATCAAGGCGTTACGCGCTTGTTGCCGGGCTTTTATTCGGCGTCCTCGGTCGCGGCTTTTTCCCGCTTTGTCTCCGGCAAGAACCTGGACGGGGTGCTCCGCCTCTTTGCCTCTGGCAACCTGGGCGGGCACAAGAATCTGGGGTTGGCTTTGAGCGCGCTGAGTCAGGCGAAGCGGCGTGGAGTAAAATTCCATTTTTATCTCGGAGCCAATGGTCCTGAGATTCCACATCTGAAAGAGCTCGTGGCGAAATTGGATCTCGAAGCGGAGGTCTATTTTGGAGATACCATGAGTCGGGAGGAGTATCAGCGGGAGTTGGGTAATACTCACGTTTATCTGCTTCCCAGTTTGCGGGAAAGCGTGGGGCTCACGATGATGGAAGCGATGTTGGCGGGGTGTGTTCCGGTTGTGGCGGATTGCGGTGGGCCTAACTTCATTGTGACGCCGGATTGTGGTTATAAAATTGCGGTTTCCAATCCGAACCGGATGGCGGCAGAGATCACGGAGGTAATTGTCGCGATCGATCGCGACCGAACGATTATCGCCGAAAAAGGGACGTTAGCTTCCCGCAGAATCGCGATGCATTTTACCGAGGACAACTATCGCCGGGAAGTTAATGCGGTTTATGCGGCAGTGACGATGAGTCCCGGGAAGCTCCCCAGGAATGTACGGTCGCGGTCCGGTCAGCTTGAGGCGCTCACGGATGGATCGCCAATGGCCAGAACAAGGGACGGCTAAAGGACAGACTTAACGTTGGCGGCGGTGGATACTTGTGGAACCGATTCGGCGGATATGTATCCCAAGGACAATGTCGTTAAGTGTGATCTCGAAACCAGACCGGTTCACCAGGGAAATCACGAGGACAACGATTGTCGAGTGTTTAAGCGTTCAAGCCCAAACCAACCGGGTCGGTCGGCGATAGCTTTTCCGTCTCCTTCCGGGATTTCCGAGGGGTTGATTGTTCCGGACCTGCAAAAAACGGAGTTTCGAAAAAGCGTGATCGTAGAACCTCGATGAAAACTCCCGGTTTGGACGTTCTTTGAGTTTTGAAGAATATACCTACGCTCATCAACGGGAAGAGACGGCTCAAGATTCGCGAAATGTACGGTGGGAAGGGGTAAAAATTCGATCCCTTAACGTCTTTGTTGACGAAGAAGCCATCGGTTTCGACGAACTCAATAAAGCCAGGGGCAGTAAAGCCACGGACGTGCGGACCCAGGACCTGGATGGCGGTCGGCTGTAGTCCAAATGCCAATGCGACCCTGTTATGAAAGGAGGCCAAATTGGGCACGCCGGTTAGAACAAAACCCTGTGGTTTTACGATTCTGGAGATTTCCGAGAAGATCCAATAAACCTCCTTGGTGTGTTCAAGGATTTGATTGGACAGAACGATATCAAAGTAACCGTCTTCGAATGGGAACTCTTCGTTTTCGACGTTTAGTGACGATACTTGAATGCCCTGCTTTCTTGCGGCTTCAACATTGGGCGGGTAGCACTCGAGTCCGAAGAGTTCGAGTTTCAGGTGGGGGAAAGCCTTCAAACACCTCTCCCGAATGTTCACCAGGTCTTTTCCAGCTCCCAACCCGATATCAAGAATCCGCAGGTGGTTTTTGTCCGCGGCAATTTCCAACACATACTTGGCCAAGGCATCTCGACCATAATTAAGTTCTACAGTCCCAGCTTTAAGTCTAAGTAGGAATTTACGCATGGCCTCAGCTTGTCATCGTCGTGAAGCGTCTGAAGCTCGTGCCTCCAGTGCCACGAAATCGAATCGTCGTCGCCGTTTTCAGGCAAAAGCAATGGTGAAACTGCCATTACAAGTCAAGCCTTCACAAGCCGGGGTGACGCACGTGAGCATTGAGCGTTCATAGCCATGCGTGCGTGTTAAGGACGGCTATGACCCCGGATGAGTGGTTTCCTGACTATTTTTTTCTTGCTGACCGAGAACTGATTGATAGCCTGCGGCTTGCAATAGGGTATGGGAACTGTGCTCAGACGTTTTCTTGGGGTTTCAACTTTGGTGTTCGTCGTCCTGTCCTCTCACGAAGGCAAGGCCTTTACTTACCAGGGGCGTCTCACGTACGGCACGAATCTCGCAAGCGGAATCTACGATTTCCAATTCTCCATTTACGACTCGGCCACGGAAGGAAACATGGTCGATGAAACGCTGACGCAACTGGACACCGAGGTGAACAGCGGGCGGTTCAGTGTTGTGCTCGATTTTGATGTGCGAAGTTTTGACGGAACTGCCCGCTGGTTGGAGATCGCCGTGCGCACCAACGGCGCGCAGGATTTCTTCACGTTGTCTCCGCGTGCAGCGATTACGCCGACGCCCTACGCGCTGAACGCGCTCAATGTCGCCAGCAATGCGATTACCGGCGCCTATAGTGAAAGTGTGACCTTCAACCATCCCGACAACGTTTTTGTTGGCAACTTCACCGGTAATGGCAGCGCGCTGACGAACGTGGATGCTGCCACCCTGGGGGGGCTAAGTGTGACGAATTTCTGGCAGATGAGCAGTAACGCGGCCGCAACAAGCCTGATAGCAAGTAACGTCTTTGGTGGGGGGGTGCGGGCCACTAACATCGTTCAGCATGTTGAGAGTTCCTTGACCACAAACGCGCATGCGGAACTGGCTTATGGCTCTTTGAATTTTCCTTCCGCAAATTGGTGGGCGGGTTATGAAGACGGACGAGCCAATGCCTACAACGGCATACAGTGGTGGGATACGGGCTGGCAGGGGCCCGCTCGGCCGCCCACAGAAGGCGATCTTCCATTGGCGTTCATCCAGACTCGAATGGGATGGGGGGGGAATCAACCGTGGTTGCCAACCCTGCACATAGCGTCGCGCCGTTCAATTCGCATCGAGCCGGGGTTCTCCACCGCCGTTACCAACTTTGGTTATCCGTATTTGAGCATCGGCAATGAGGATGCAAACAATCTGATCTTCGTTAACTACCACCACCCATCCATCGGCATCGACATAAATAACCCCTACGCTGGATATACGAACTGGGTGCAAGGGCATGGGCAGCCGCTGGTGTTTACGGCGCAATCCATGTCGAACAGTGTGCTACGGCAGGCAGAGCCAGGAATTATGAGTTTTGGTCCGTTGACCAATGCTTCACCAACCGCCAACGGAAGATTCAACGGAGAGCTTTGGTTTTATTGGCAAGCACCACTGCCGGACTATTTTCAAAACACCTACGGACGGCAAGGCGACCGCTCTCCCAATGTTGCCGGAAAAATGTCCACCGATGGATGGGAATTTTACTCGACCGGAAATGGCACCGTGAGGGCAACCAATTTCACGGCAAGTTCTATTCGCGGAACCGGTGGCGTGGTGAACTTCACCTCGCGTGAAGTCGGGGACGGCAACACTGACCGTGTGCGCGTGAAACTGGATTTGGCGAACAATACCAATGTTTTTTCCGGCTTCACTGTTGCTTCGAATGGCTGGGGCGAGGTTGCCGCAACCGTGTTGCTTACCGCGGATAATCAGGTCGTCGGCGCGACGACCAACGCGTTACTGGTGATTTCCTCCGACAATGCGACGGCAGCCAATCGCACCTTTGTGCTGACCACCGCAATTCCCGGCAAGAAACTGACGCTGGTGTGGAGCGGCGCGAACCAGGGTGAGCTCATTGACGACTCCGCCAATTCCGGTGGCGGCAACGTTCGGCTTTCAGCCAACTGGCCGAGCAACCCGGCGAGTGGTGCGAACGATGTCTTGCAGTTGGTCGGCGTTGGCAATGACTGGCTGGAGACGGGCCGCAGTGCCAACTGAGCGGGGGTGTCCTGGCTTGGTCAGCCCTTCTGGACCTTCTCCAACTTGTCCAGGCCAATGTTGGAGGAGAAGGTGGTTTTCGCCCGCATGTGGCGGCGCAAGATTATCGCGCCGGGTACCAGATCGCATTTGCCCAGGATGAACAGTTTCTGAACCTGGCGTTTGATGTGCGCATAGCGCTTGAGCAGCCAGCCAATCCGTCCGCCGGGCATTCCGTATTCCTTTTGAATCAGCTGGGCTTCACGGATCATATTGGCCACAATGCGTTCGTCGGCCGATTGACCGAATTGATGGTAACGATAGCGCACAACATATTCACGGATGTGGCCCACCTTGCACTTCCTGTCAGCCAGGCGCATGAAGAACTCGTAGTCGCAACAGTTCTTGAAATCCTTGTGGCGTAACAGGCCGATTGCATCGTAGGTGCGCTTCCGCACGAAGAGCGCCTGATGATTGACCATCGCAAATCCGCAGCGGACGATTTGAGGATCCCAGCACGCTTCTTCGCGCCGAAAGATTTCCTTACCGTCTCCGTCGATGAAAATGATGTCACCGAAAAGGGCATCCCATTCAGGATGTGCGTTGAGAGCTTTGGCTACCTTTTCAAGAATCCCATCGCAATAGCAGTCGTCGGCGTTGAGGATGGCGATGGCTTCGCCGGTGGCCCTGGCGATGCCCTTGTTCATGGCGTGATAATGGCCTTCGTCGCGCTCGGAAATCCATTTGATGTTGGGGAACTCCTTCACAATCGCCAGGGTGGCATCCTTGGAGCCGCCGTCCACCACGATGTGTTCGACGTGCGGATAGGTCTGGCGCGCGACGCTTTCGAGCGTTTCACGGATCGTGTGTTCGCTGTTAAAACACGGGGTGACAACGGTGATTTTTACAGGAGCACTCATGGGGCAAATGGACAGAATTAAACGATGCGAAGGGCGTTGGGCTACGACGAGGCGAAAACCATGATGTAACTGGCATCGGTTTGAATTTGATCCACCCTTGGAAGTTATCCGAACGTTCAGCTTCCGTCAGCAAAAATTGAGTGACACAAGAATTGAGTGAGCATTGACGAGGTGATTTGGGAATTCAAGCCAGCGAAGGAGGTGAAACGAAGATGTCACTCAGATTTTCAACCCGGTCCGTTCCATGTGCCGAATTGATGCCTTGGGTGCAAAGAAGTAATTGGGAATCACCCAAACGGGTGACTTTACGTTTGGACCGGTTTCTATAGTCTCCCGCGCATTCCGAGAAAAGGATTTCGTCCAAAAATGAAATCAAGACAAATGAGTGAACCAGGTTCGGCAGCCGTTGTTAAAAATTGTATGAAGCCTCAAACTGATATGAAACTGCGGGAAAACGTTTTTGTTCCCGCGCCCAGGGTTTGCCAATCCGCATTTTTTGCGATGGCGGTTTGTTCCGCCCTCCTTGCGAGTCAAGCCACCGTCAGCGCGGACAGTGATATTTGGGACGGCTCGACGGATGGCGTCTGGGCTACCAGCGCGAACTGGTTGACCGATCCGCTCGTAGTTCCCGGGACCGGCGACACGGCGACGTTCAACGGCCCCGGCAACGGTTTTACCACGATTGACCTCGGCGCCGGCGTGACCATCAGCAATCTCCTTTTTAACGCCGGGAGCGCCGGGTATACGATCGGCTCCGGTGGGTTGGGCAGCCAGACCCTGACGTTGAACCGGGAAGGCGGGATAACTTTGAATCCTGGTGTCGCCAACAATCAATTGATCAGTGCGCTCCTCAGCCTTTCGCCAGAAACCAACGCGAGCACTACGATTGGCAATTTCAGTTCCTCGGTGCTGACGCTCGCGGGCGGCATCACCGCGATCCCCACCAATGGCAACAGTCTCTTGATGATCACTAATTCCGGTGACGTGGTCGCTTCCGGAGCGATCACGGAAAGCGGTGTGGGCAATCTGGCGTTGTTGAAGGCCGGCTCAGGCAGGTTGATTGTCTCAAGCGACGCGGTCTGGAGTGGCACCGGCGCACTGGGCCGCGTGCCTGCTGGCAGCGCGGGATTTCCTTTCGTGGCGCGAGAAGGGATGGTCCTGCTCAATGGTGGTTCGAATTTTGTCGGCGGAGAATTGGTCATCGGCGGCGTGGTGGCGGACGGCGGCCCCGGGCAGAATGCGAAGCTGACAGTGGACAACAGCTCATTGGGTCTCAGTTCCTGGCTTTCGGTCGGCCGGGGCAACGGTGTGGGTGGTGTTACCTCGGACCTCTTGTTGACCAATGCCGCCGTGGTGACCGCGCCAAATTTCAGCGCGGGTTTTGACGGGGGCAATGCCGCCAACCGGCCGAAAGGTTCCATTTCGCTGCACAACGACTCGACCTTCACGATCACCGGCAACGGCGCGTTGAATCTGGCGGAGTCTCCGGGTTCGGAGATGACGATGACGTTGAGCAACTCGGCACAGGTCATCGCCACCGGCACGGGCATCAAACGGATCGGCAATCTTGGCAGTGGCACGCTTAACATCCACGATTCCGCCCTGGTCAACCTCGGCAACCAGATTCTCTACGTCGGTTATCGCAACGGCACGGGCGTGGTCAACCAGACCAGCGGCACCTTGAACACGATTGGACAGGTGCGCGTGGGTGGCTCGGATACCAGCGGGGCCAACAATTTTGGTTTTGGCACCTACCACATGAACGGCGGTGTCGTGAACATGGGCGGGGCCAATCCCGGATTGTCGATCGGGCGCGGCAACAACAATCAGAATCAAACCTCGGGCCGGTTCAATCTGAATGCGGGAGTGCTGACGGTTACCAACGACATCGAGATTGGTTATGCGGGGACGAACAACTATGGCTGGTTCACGCTGAATGGCGGTACTTTCAACGTTGGCCCTTCCGCAACCAAATGGCTGATGGTCGGCGTCTGGGACTTCACCAGCGGACGGTTGGAGATCAACGGCGGCAACCTGAACCTGATGAACAACACGTCGATCAAGATGAATCGGCAGACGGGTATCCCGGGAGCGTTGGGGGGCAATGAAGTGATCCAGAATGGCGGGACGGTGAATTTCTTCAGCGATGCCGGGACTACCCTGGGTGGGGGAGGCAATCTCGACCTGGTTTATTCCGGAGCCGCGGCCAGCGTGAACACCTACCACTTGAATGGTGGCACGCTGAATGTGCCGCAGATCATCTGCACCACGGCTAATGGTTCGCGCACGTTCAACTTTAATGGTGGATTGCTTCGCGCCGTTCCCAGTTCTGCGGCGGGTCCTTTCATGAATCTCGGGCTGGGCACGGTCCGCATCAATGTGCGCAACGGGGGCGCCGTCATTGATTCGAATGGTCGCGACATCACCATCCTTCAGTCCCTGGATCACAGCGATGTTATTGGCGATAACGGCACCGATGGTGGTTTGACCAAGCTGGGTGATGGCATGCTCACATTGGCGGGGGGCAGCACCTACACGGGCCCAACGATTGTGAAGGGAGGAACTCTGGCGCTTACGCCGGCGAGCGGCGGCTACAGCGCCACGCCGGTGACGGTCAGCAACGCTACGTTTTCCGTGAACGCTGCGGGCGGGGTGGCCCTCTCGGTCAGCAGCCTGACTCTTCAAAACAATGCTGTCGTTAGCCTCAGCTACGGCGCGCTGGCGGGAAATCCAGTCGCCGCGGTGTTGGACGTTGCGGGAGGTCTGAGCGCACCCGGCAGCGGGTTGACGATCAGCATCAACGGTATCGGCTTCCAGCCCGGCACCTTTACGTTGATTGATTATACCGGTACCGCCCTCCCGAACCTGGCCAACTTTACCGTCGTCCTGCCGCCGGGCTTAAACGCCACGCTCGTTAACAACACGGCGAATACTTCCATTGACCTCGTCATTACCACCGCGCCCCAGAATCTCACCTGGTATGGCAGCACCGCGGACTGGGACATCAACACCACGTTCAACTTCAACAACGGCGCCTCGAAGTATTTGGAATATGGCGCGGGCGCGAACACCGTTGGCGACGCAGTGCGCTTTGACGACACCCTGTTCAACGACTTCGTCAATCCGCCGAACACCAATGTCGTCCTGACGACAGCCTTGAGTTCGTTCCCGGTGACGGTGGACAGCACCTTGCCCTACACGTTCGCGGGACCGGGCCAACTGGTGAATGCAAGCAGCGTCATCAAGTCCAACACGGGCACGCTCCTGCTCGCTACGAGCAATAGTCATACGGGCGGAACTCTCGTCTACGGCGGCGCGGTTGCCATCACCAACGAAAACGCCCTCGGCGCGGCAGCCAGCAAGTTGACCCTTGGCGGAGGCGGCCTGCAAGTCAATGCCAATGCCACCAACACGACTCGTGGAATCAGTGTGGTGGGCGGCGCTTCCACTCTGGGTGTCGCATCGGGGAGCACGTATCAGATTGGCGGCATCATCAGCGGGCCCGGCGGGCTCAGCAAAGTTGACACCGGCACGTTGATTGTGAGCGGCAGCAACGGCATCACCGGCAACCTGGCGGTTGATCAAGGCGTCTTGCGCAGCACTGGCAACCAGACGCTGCCGGCCGTTGTGCGCGTGGGCAACACTCCCGGTCAGGACGGCGTGCTTGCCGTTTCTGGTGGCACGTTCCGCGCCAGCAACAATGGCGGCCAGTTTACTTCGAGCCTGATCGCAGGCGGAATGGGCGCTTCGGGCGGCAGCGTGTTGTTGAGCGGTGGTACGTTGGCGGTGACGCAGCAGCTTGGTTTGGGTGCCGGCGTGGGTGGCTATGGCGCATTCCACATGACTGGCGGTACGCTGGCTTGCGGCAGCTACATTGTCGTCGGCTTCAATAACGATCGTGCCGTTTACAATCAGAGCGCCGGGACCGTCACGATCAGCAGCAATCTGATGACTATCGCCGCCGGCGGCACGGGTTCGTATGGCGTTGCAAGCATCAGCGGCGGTACGTTCACGTCGTCGTTTGGCGCGAGCAGCGGAATCATGGTGGGCGAGCGCGGCATTGGCGTGCTCAATGTCTCGGGTAACGCGGCGGTCAACGTACCTACTAACGCCGGTCTGACGGTGGGGCCAGTGGCCACGCAAACCGGATGGGATGGTCAGCTCAACTTGAACGGTGGTACTCTCACCGCCAACCGCGTTGTCAAAGGTCTTGGCACGGGCGTTGCCAAGGTGAGCTTCAACGGAGGTACCCTCAAAGCCAGTACCGGCAACACGGCTTTCCTATCGGGTCTGGACAGCGCCGTGGTTTACTCCGGTGGCGCGATCTTCGATGATAGCGGCTTCTCCATCACGGTG
Organism: Verrucomicrobiia bacterium; assembly: GCA_036274115.1. GTDB lineage: Bacteria > Verrucomicrobiota > Verrucomicrobiia > Limisphaerales > JADLHS01 > JADLHS01. Next base: position 2,920 of record DASUGI010000187.1, on the reverse strand, counting down.
CCGCAACCTTTGGACGCGCCGACGGACTACGGTGTCAACTCCATCACGCTGGCCGACGGTGGCTCCGGTTACCTTGACGCGCCCATCGTCATCATCACCGGCGGCAGCGGCAGTAATGCGACGGCGGTGGCCACGGTTTCGGGCGGAGTGGTCACCGCAGTTACCATCACTTCTCGTGGCTCCGGCTACAGCAGCGGTGATGTGCTTGGCGTCATCTTCGATAGCGGCGGCGCGGCGGGGGGCGCATCACCCGCCACCGCGAACCCTCCGGTTCTCACGCCGAATGTGAGCGGGGGACTGGTGAAGCGGGGCAACGGCACGTTGAATCTGACGGGGGCAAACACCTACACGGGATCGAATCACGTCGCGGCGGGCGCGTTGTTGGTAACTCCGGCACACCAGATTACTGCACAGCCGGTGGGTGTCGCGAGCAATGCGGTCTTTGGCGTCCTGGTCAATGCCGCTGGAGCAGCTCAAGTGGGCAACCTCACCCTGGGCAATACGGCACTCGATCTCACCACGTTGGCTTTCGTGCTGAACACCGGCAGTAATCCCACCAGCCCCGTGTTGCAATGTGGCACGATTACTTTGAACGGGACGAACACGGTTCGGTTGTCCGGCATCGTTTCCGCCGGCACATTCCCGCTGGTGCAGTACAGTGCGTTGGCGGGGGCGGGTGCTTTCAATCCCTCGGTCACCGTTGCGCAGGGACTCGTCGCAACCCTGTCGAACCACGTGGCGGGCTCGACGCTTTACGTGACCGTCACGGGTACGCCGGGAATTTTCTGGACGGGCACCAACTCTGTTGCCGCCAGCAGCAACGTCTGGAATCTGAACACGATTACCAACTGGCTGGCTGCAGGTCTGCCGGCCACGTATCAGGAAACAACACCCCCGGGTGATCCGGTCACGTTCAATGACATTGGCAGTGGTGTGGTGCTGTTGAGCAACACGGTGAGCCCGGCCAGCCTCACCATCAGCAACAATGCCAAAAACTACTCGTTCAGTGGTTCGGGACGGATCTCCGGCACCGCCAGCCTCAACAAACAAGGCACCGGCACCGCCGTGCTGGGTCTGTCCGGAAACGATTACTCGGGTAGCACCACCGTCAGTAATGGGCGACTGCAACTCGGCAGCGGCACGGCGATTCCCGACGGCGCGATCGCCAGTGGTGTGAGCATCGGCGCCAATGGCACGCTCGATCTGGCCGGGTTCTCCGAAACCATCAACGGCTTGTCCGGCAGCGGCATCATTGATAACTCCACTGCGACGGCTTCCACGCTCACCGTGGGCAATGCCAACAGCAGCGGTGCCTGGAGCGGCACGATCACCAACAGCGCTGGAATTGTTACGCTGGTCAAGGTCGGCACGGGTTCGTTGACCATCTCGGGAACCAACTACGTGGGCGGCACCAGCCAGTTCAACGGCGGCACGAACTACCTCATTGCGCCGGGCACGCTCACCCACATCGGCACGGGTGAATTCTGGGTGCAACAAAATGCCGGCACCTCCACCTTCATCATGAACGGAGGCAGCCTCTCCGTGAACAACTGGTTCGTCGTGGGACGCAACGCCGCCGGAGCGAACGGTACCTTCATCCTCAACAGTGGCACGGTGACCAAGACCGGCGGTGGCAACGTCGTCGTGGGATCGCTGAACGCCACCGGGTTGCTGGAGATCAACGGCGGAACGTTCCTCAACAACAGCATGCTCTGGCTGGGCGAAAATGCCTCGGCCAACGCCACGCTCCGCCTCAACGGTGGTTTGTTGCAGGCAACGCAGATTCGTCCCAACAATGCCGTGGCTTCCTCCACGGCTTACTTCAACGGCGGCGTCCTCCAGGCCAGCGCGTCGAGTGCCGACTTCATTGTCACCACCATTCCGTACATTCAGGCGGGCGGGCTCAAGCTGGACACGGCGGGATTCGATGTGGTGCTGGCCTCGCAGGTGTTGCAGGGGGATGGCGGCTCACCCGGCGGCAGTTTGGTGAAACTGGGCGCCGGCACGTTGACGCTGGGGCTGGGTGGCACCTACAGCGGGCCCACGGTGGTGAGCAACGGCATCTTGCGCGTGAATGGAAACTTGCCGGGCACGATAACGGTGCGCGCAGGCGGCACGCTCGAAGGCTCGGGCAGCATCAATGATGTGGTGACCGTGAACGCGGGTGGAGGCATTGGCGGTGGTTCGGCTGGCATTGGCACGTTGGTGTTGAGCAGCGCACCGGTATTGAACGGCAGTGTGGTGGCCGAACTGGATCGCAACGGTGGGGCGCCGATGGCGGATACGCTGGCTGTGAGTGTGCCCATGACCTTCAGCGGAGCGTTGGTGTTGACGAACGCAGGCGCGCCGTTGCAGGCGGGTGATACATTCACCGTGTTCAGTGCGCCGGGTTACTCGGGCGCGTTCAGCATCGTGTCACAAACGCCGGGACAGTTGGTGACCTGGAACACGTCGAACCTGGCAGTTGACGGCACAGTGTCCGTGGCGACGGTAGCGCCGCTGTCGCCGCCGACCTTGACGAACAGTGTCTCTGGCGGGGCCATCTCATTGAACTGGCCGGCGGAATATCTTGGCTGGGTCTTGCAGTTGCAGACCAACAGCCTGAGCATGGGCATTTCGGATAATTGGATCGACGTGCCCGGCAGTGCGTCCAGCACCTCGGCCAGTGTGCCGATCGACCCGGCCAATCCGACCGTGTTCATCCGATTGCGTTCGCCGTAAGGGGACGCGGGTCGAATTGCAAATTCAGATGAGGCGACCGAAAACGGTCGCCTCATTTTTTTTGGTGCGCCCGGCAGGGCGCACTGACTAGTTGGTTAAAGTCCAATGCAGGCCCGGCAAGGGGAACTGCTAGCCGAACAGCAAGGGTGTCCATCGCGAGGTGGAATCTGAAGGAAGCTGTAAGCAAAGCGCTGGTCTG
>DASUGI010000186.1:0-3795 GCA_036274115.1 Verrucomicrobiia bacterium | reverse complement strand
GACAATACATTTTCATCAGCTCGGCAAGCGTTTACCAGAAACCGCTGACGCATTACCTCGTGACGGAGTCCACCCCCGTCGTCAATCCGTTCTGGGAGTACTCACGAAACAAAATTGCTTGTGAAGACCGGCTGCAGCACGCGCTGCGCGAAGAGGCGTTTCCGATGACGATTGTGCGCCCGTCCTTCACCTACGGCGACACCATTGTGCCGCTGACCTTAAACAGTTGGCCGAAGACTTACACCGCGGTGTCACGGATGCGGCGGGGCAAACCCGTGATCATTCCCGGCGACGGACTCACCCTCTGGACCATGACGCACAATACCGACTTCGCGAAAGGCTTGATCGGATTGCTCGGACATCAAGGCGCGATTGGTCACGCGTTTCACATCACCTCTGACGAAGTGCTGACGTGGAATCAAATCTATGAAGACGTCGCGGAGGCTGCCGGGGTGACGAATCCAAGGTTCGTTCACATTGCGTCGGACTTCATTCGGGCCTGTCTCCCTCTGACCACCGAGGGCTTATTGGGCGACAAAGCGAATTGCGCCGTGTTTGATAACACCAAGATCAAACGTTTCGTGCCGGACTTCGTGGCCACCACGCGCTTCCGCGATGGGATCAAACGAACGCTTGCCTGGTTCGACGCGGACCCGGCACGGCAGGAAATCGATCATGATGCGGACGCCAATTATGATCGATTGATTGCGGCCTACGAGAGAGGGCTGGAAGCCGCGCGAAAAGATTTTGGCCAGTTGTAGTCACTTGGTCATCGCCGGGCGCGGGTGCGGCTTGTGCAGGGCGAAGACGTCGGTTTGATGCCGCAACCCGCCTTTGCTGGAGCGGAAACCGTTGCTCGCGAATGCCAGTTCTTGAAGATGATCCGCGGGCTTCCCGGTCTTCACTTCGTCCGTCAATTCCGCCACGCTGCGCAGAATGCGCGTGGGTTGATAAACGTAATCGCTGACATCCTCAAACTTCGTCGAACCGCTCAGCACCAGGTAGGACTGCATCCCCGCCTCGAACGCGCCGCGAATGTCCGTCTCCATCGTGTCACCAATCATGACCACTTGCTCCGGCGTGCCGAGTGCCAGCTCGGTCAGCTTGCGTCGCGCGCGGTGGAACATATAGCCGTTGGGCTTGCCGAGGAAGTAAGCGCGGCGCCCGGTGCTCGCCTCAAGAAATGCTGCCGTTGCGCCCGCACCCGGACGGGTCTTGCTGCTGGAGACGGGACACCAATTGTCGGGATTCGTCGCGAGGAGCCGCGCTCCCTTCTCGATGCATTCATGCGCCTTCGCAAGCCGGTCCATCGTCGTCGTGCCCTCGCCTACCACCACGTAGCGCGGCTGAATCGCATCGTTCGCAATCTTGCGCTCGTGCAGTGCCGCGAGCAGTCCGCCTTCACCGATGACAAACACCGTGCAGCCCGGATCGGTCTCGCACAGGAAATCCGCGGTGTTCAGCGCCGAGGTGTAAAAGTGCCGTGCCGACAAACCGTGAATGTCCAGATGCTTCAGGCGCACCGCCAGATCCTCCGGCGTGGGTGCGGAGTTGTTCGTGAGAAAGAGGAACGGCGTGCCGGTGTTCACCAACGCCCGGATGAATTCGCTGACGCCGGGGATCAATTGATTTTCCCGGTAGATGACACCATCCATGTCAATCAGGTAGCCAGTTTTCATGTGACAATCCTTGTTGTCCCAAAGTGCTCAAGTGGAATGCAGCGATGGGAGAGTTGTGGCCGGGATTTGGCCGCGCGTCACTTTTAGCAGAAGTGTTGCCAGCAAAGAAATGACCCTCAAACCCGCCCTATCTGCGGCAAATCGCTCTCGTAAGCCACCGCATGCCTGGCGAAAAGAAGCAGCCTGCCAAAAAAGAACCAGTCCCGTCATGTGTCTTGGCGCATGGATACCCTTTCTATTCACCCGAAGCGAAGTAGGCCGACAACCGTCCCCAAATCACACCGATAACCAATCCAGCCACGTGCGCGACATTCGCTACATTCCCCACGGCTCCGGTGAAACAAACCACCAGCCAGAGCAGCAGCCATTGAATACTTGCGCGATCCAGATAAACGCCCGAAGCGGGGTCGTGTTTCCCACGCATCCAAGCGTAACCGGCCAGTCCATAGACGACCCCCGACATCCCTCCCACGAACCCCGGTCCGCTCCAAAGATACTGCGCAAGGAACGGTCCCGTTGCGGTCCCGACCACCAACAAGGCAAGTGCGAGCGTGCCACGCCGTGCTTCGATCATTGAGCCCAGCTGGAAGAGCCAGATGAGATTGAATACCAGATGCAGTGGCCCGAAATGAATGAATGCCGGGGAAAGCAGCCGGTAATACTGGCCGGCCCGAACTTCCGGCAAAAAAGTTCCGTTGGCATTCTCCGGATCGGCCAACACAAAGCGCCGCACAATGTCGCGGTCGTAGCCCAACTTGGAGTACACCGCGAAGGCAACGCAAAGAAGGACCAGGCCGAACGTCAGTGGTCCAATGCCGTAACCGCCAAACTTCGGGAACAGACTGCCGCGACTACGAACCCGCCGCCGGTAATTGGCCAGGTCCTGAGCTTCAGCCGCCCGCACTTCATCGGCGGTCGAACGCGCGGCGCGGAACTCTGGCGCCGCCGGATTTGCGCGAAACCGCTCCAGGCGCGCCTTCGCGTCCGCAACCTGTTCCTCATCATGAATCCAGACCGCCCAGGTGTTGCCTTCCTCCTCGATCTCATTGCGAATGTGATGAGCGACCAGATGGTCGCCAAAAACCCGCGCCTGTTTCTCATCTGGAAGATTTCCGATTTGTCTCATGCCCTTTTCGCCCGGGATAGCCTCTTTCGGCCGGATGCGCGATAGGTAACCGGTTTGTTTGCCGTATTCTTGCCAGGTTGTGACCCGTCGATAGCTCGTTTCAACTCCTTGATTTGGTCTCGCAGCAGCGCGGCTTTCTCAAACTCCAGATTGTTCGCCGCCGCGAGCATTTCGGATTCGAGCTCATTGATCGTTTCCGTAAGATCAACGTCCATTCCCGCATCCTTCAAAACCGATGACGCTTCTTTACGATTGGATTCGTAAATGGCGAGACTCTCCTCCACCGCGCGACTGACACTGCGTGGCGTAATGTTGTGCTCGGCGTTGTAAGCAAGCTGTCGTTTGCGCCGGTATTCGGTAACCGCAAGAAACTTCTTGATGCTGTCCGTCATCACATCGGCGTAGAGGATGACTTCACCGTTGAGATGGCGGGCGGCGCGACCGGCGGTTTGAATCAAACTCGTTTCACTGCGTAGAAAACCCTCCTTGTCCGCGTCGAGAATCGCCACGAGTGAAACTTCCGGCAAATCGAGTCCTTCGCGCAGCAGATTGATGCCGACCAACACATCGAACTCGCCTTTGCGCAGCGCGCGCAAAATCTCGACGCGCTCGATCGCATCAATCTCGCTGTGCAGATAACGCACGTTCACACCGATGTCGCGCAGGTAATCGGTGAGTTCCTCCGCCGTTCGTTTCGTCAGCGTCGTCACAAGCACCCGTTCTTTGGTATCCACGCGTTTACGACATTCCTCAATCAGGTCATCGATCTGCCCCTGCAGCGGTTTAATCGTGACTTTGGGATCGACAAGTCCGGTTGGCCGGACGACCAACTCAGTGACTTTCCCCTGCGCCCAGCCAATCTCCCGCGGGGCCGGCGTGGCGCTCACGTAAATCGTCTGGTTCTGCATCGACTCAAACTCTTCGAAACGCAACGGCCGATTGTCGAGCGCGCTTGGCAGTCGGAAGCCGTGCTCGACCAGAACCGTTTTG
>DASUGI010000185.1:0-20877 GCA_036274115.1 Verrucomicrobiia bacterium | reverse complement strand
CATGAGAGCAGATAGAAGATAGAAGATGGAAGTTCGCGTTCGCATTATTGCTCGCCAACTCTTCTCCAACTGCAATTGCTTAATCATCGCACCACCTCCTTCACCGCTTCGGGCTTGAGGCTTTCAAGAAACTGCCGTGTGGCACTCAGATCAAATTTCGGATCGCGGGCCTCGATGCACAGGAAGAAACGATCCGTCGAAGCACGTTCAAACTCGGGAACGTTGAAAACCGGATGATGCGGTTGCGGCAGGTGATTCAACGGCAGCATGCCCACAACCGCGAAGATCGATGCGCACAGCACCATCAACTCGAACGTAATGGGAATGTAAGCAGGCCAACTGTGAAGCGGGCGTCCTCCAACGTTCAGCGGATAGTCCACCGCCATCGAATACCACTCCATGAAGTAACCGCCACCGGCGCCAACAAGACCGCCGATCAACACGATTAGAGGCACGGCAGTTCGCCGGCAACCGAGCGCTTCGGGCAAATCCTCGACCGGAAATGGCGTGTAAGCGTCCATGCGGCGATAACCCAGTTCGCGGGCGCGCCGGGCCGCATGAAGGACTTGCTCGTGGTCCACAAACTCCGCCATCAAGCCATAAATATTCGGCGCTGCGTTCATGCCTTGACCTCCTTGTGTTCGGCCACCAGTTCGCGCACTTCGGAGATGGCGATCATCGGCAGGAAACGAATGAACAGAAACAGCAGCGTGAGGAACAATCCAATCGTCCCCGCAAACGTCGCCCAATCCCAGAACGTCGGCACATACATCCCCCAGCTCGAGGGAACGAAATCGCGATGGAGACTCGTAATGACGATGACAAAACGTTCGAGCCACATCCCGAGATTCACGGAGAGCGCGACCAGGAACAGGAGAATCGTATCCGTGCGTACCCGGCGAGACCACAGAGCCTGGGGCACGAGGACATTGAACAGCATCAAAGCCCAAAACACCCAGCCGTACGGACCAAAGGTGCGATTCACCATCATGAACTGTTCAAAGATGTCGCCGCTATACCACGCCATGAACGCCTCCATAAGATAGCCGTAAGCGACAATGAGGCCGGTCGCGAGCATGACCGTGGCGGCGTTGTTGAGGTGACGCGGCGTGATGACGCCTTCGAGATGATAAATCTTTCGAACCGGGATGATGAGGTTCAGCACCATCGCAAAGCCGGAGAAGATTGCTCCGGCAACGAAATACGGTGGGAAAATGGCGGAATGCCACCCGGGCAGAATGGCGACGGCGAAATCAAAACTCACAACGCTGTGAACGGACAGTACGAGCGGAGTCGCGAGGCCCGCGAGCAGCAGATAAGCCATTTGATGGCGCTGCCAGTGTTTGGCCGAGCCGCGCCAACCGAGCGCCAGCGTGCCGTACCAGAACTGCTTGCCACGAGTCCGCGCGCGGTCGCGCAACGTGGCCAGATCCGGCAGCAAACCGATGTACCAGAAAATCAGCGACACCGTAAAGTAAGTACTGACAGCAAAAACATCCCAGACGAGCGGACTGCGGAATTGGGGCCAAAGACCCATCGTGTCCGGATACGGAATGAGCCAAAAGAAAAGCCAGGGGCGGCCGAGATGCAGCAACGGGAACATGGCGGCGCAGGCGACCGCGAACAAAGTCATCGCTTCCGTGAACCGGTTGATGGAAGTGCGCCATTTCTGGTGCAGCAGGAGCAGGATGGCGGAAATAAAAGTGCCGGCGTGGCCAATGCCAATCCACCAGACGAAGTTTACGATGGCAAAGCCCCAGGCGACCGGGATGTTGATGCCCCAAATGCCGACGCCTTTCAAAAGCAACCAGGCGACCGCAACAAGGAAAAGCATGAGCAATGCGAAACCAATCGTGAAACCAACCAACCAGCTCCGCGGATGCTTCTTCGTGAGGACAATCGCGCCGATTGTGTCGGTCACAGATTCGTAGGTGGAGTCGGATCGAATCAATTCAGTCGGATAGCCGAGCGGCGCGCCTGACGTGGAGGTTGGTCGCGACGAACTCATGCAACGTTCTCCAAAGCGGGATTGGGATTGCGCAACTTTGCCAGATACGTCGTGCGCGGTCGCGTGTTCAACTCGGCCAGCATGCTGAAATCGAGCGGATGCTTCTTGAGCTTCGCAATGCGACTGTTGGGGTCGCTCAAGTCGCCGAAGATGATGGCCTCCGTGGGACAGACTTGCTGGCAGGCGGTGAGCACTTCACCGTCCCGAATCGGACGATTCTCATTCTTCGCTGTGATCCGAGCGACACTGATCCTTTGCACGCAGTAAGTGCACTTCTCCATCACCCCGCGCCAGCGCACCGTGACGTTGGGATTGCGCATTGGTTTGAGGCTCGGGGTGTGATAATCGGCGTATTGCAGGAAGTTGAAGCGGCGAACCTTGTAGGGACAGTTGTTCGAACAGTAGCGCGTGCCAACACAGCGATTGTAAACCTGGAGATTCAATCCTTCGTGATCGTGCAGCGTGGCGCCGACGGGACAAACCAGCTCACAGGGCGCGGTTTCACAATGCATGCACGGCACGGGTTGGTGATTCATGCCGGGACGATCCAACTCACCGCTGAAATAACTATCCACGCGCAACCAATGCATCTCCCGTCCCCTCGCCACCTGCGCCTTGCCGACCACGGGAATGTTGTTTTCGGACTGACAGGCCAGCACGCAAGCGTTGCAGCCGATGCACGTGGTGAGATCGATGGACATTGCCCAGCGCGGCGAGTCGAACAATTGCGCTTCAGGATTAAACAGCGTCTCGTGCGCGCTTGGCGTCCTGGTGCTCTCCTTAACGAACTCCGGGTGCGCGAGAAAATCGGCCAGCGTGCCTGCGCGATAGACCTCGCGCTCAGCGGAATCAATGACCATGTGACCTTGCGTGGTCGCGAATTGGTAACGGCCACTTGCCTTATTCAACGTCACCAGGCCTGACCAAAAGGAATCCGCCGACCGAAGGATGAAAGCATCAAAGCCCGCGCGGCGACCGACGCGTCCGATGCGAGTTCGGCCATACCCGAGATGGACAGTGACACAATCGTCGGCCATCCCGGGTGTAATCCATACGGGAACTCTCAGTCTCCTGCCACTTGCCTCAAGCTCAACAAAATCCCCGTTGCTTACTGCACGTTTTTGCGCGGTGGCGGGACCGATCAAAGCGGCGTTGTCCCAAGTAAGCTTGGTGATGGGCTTGGGAAGTTCCTGCAACCAGCCGTTGTCGGCGAAACGGCCATCCCAAATCGTGGGATCAGGACGGAAGGAGAGTTCGATGGCCGATGGCAGATGGCCGATGGCAGATCGCGGAGCGGCTCGCGTAATTTGATCGAGGCTCAGTTCAACCTGTCGTATCGGAAAGGCGGTCTCTGCAACCAAACCATCATGTAGAGTGCGCCGCCAGCCGCGCTCGAAGTCGTTCCAGCGTTGTTGAGATTGCCAGAATGTGCGGACGATGTCGTAATCCGTGCGCGGATGCGACTGAAGCAGCGCATCCAGCAATTCATGTGCGGACCTGCCCGCGTAAAGTGGAAGAATCAGCGGCTGAACAATTGATGCGGTTCCATCATAGCTGCGCGCATCGCTCCAGGACTCCAGATAATGATTCTGCGGAATGTGCCAGTGGCAGAGGGCGGAAGTTTCGTTTCGGTCTGAGCTGAGATGAATCGCCAATCGCGCGCCTTTCAGATGCTCGGCGAATGCAAAGTCGGCGGGAGCGTTGAAAGCCGGATTGCCGCCGAGAATCAAAAGCACCTCTACCCTGCCCTGTTTCAGTTCATCAACCAGATCACGAAGCGACTGAACTTGATTCCCGGCATTGGATTCTGCCGACGCGGTGTAGTGAATCGTAGTCCCCGTGTTGCCGAGCGCTTGATTCATCGCATGAACCAAAGCGTGAACGAACGGCGGCTGAGTTTCACCCGCGATGATAATGGATTGGCCGCGATGAGTCTTCAGATCGGCGGCCACTGCGGAAAGAAAACGCTGGTCGCTGACCCCAGTGAAGTTGGTTGCGCTACCCCGCCCGACGCCGAGTTCCGCGCCCAGAGCGATCGCGAAATTCGTCACTTCGGACATGCGCAAGGGAAGTCGGTGATCAGCGTTCGAGCCGGTGACAGTGGGCACGGGTTCAACCGCATACAGCCGGTTCATCTCGCTGCGTCCCGCAGTTACACGACGCGCGTTCATGAAGTCCCGCGCATAGCGCAGTGCCGCCGGATGCGCGAACATGAAATCGGAGTCCAACGCAACAACGACGCGTGCGCGGTCGAATCGGTACTGGGGCGCGACTATTTGACCAAATGCAATCTGCGCGCCTCCATGGACGTTATCGCAGTTGATGGGTTCGTACTGATGCCAACGCGCTTCCGGAAACTTCTTGAGGACGCCGCCAATCTGCGCATGCAATGTTGGGGACGTGCCCGTTTCGGTCAGAATGCGCAGTCCGACGCCCTTTCGCCTCTCCTGGGTCTGCAATGAATCGTTCAGCGCAGAAAGGAACGCCTCCCAATTGCTGATCTGGCCCTGATGCAACACCGCTTGAGACCGGTCTGGATCGTAGAGGTCGAGCAACGAAGCCTGGTGGAATGCATTGGTGGCCCCCAGGCTCATCGGATGTTCCGGATTACCTTCGATCTTGGTCGGGTGACCGTTGTGACTTTCCACCAGCAGACCGGTCGCGTAACCGCCCAAGGTCATTGCCGTGGCGAAAAAGAGCGGCTGCCCCGAAAGCAATTCCTCCGGTTGACGAATATACGGGACGATCTTCTCCGCCGGCTGGCGGGTGCATGAGGCCAGGCCGGCGAGCGCGAGCGAAGCGCCCATCAGTTTCAAAAAGTGACGACGGCTCAGTCCATCAATCCATTCCGAGGCGCGCTCGGGAAACTCGCGATGCAGGAATTCGGTGAATTCCCTCGTGCGGGCGACCTCTTCCAAACTGCGCCAGTACCGTGGTCCATCAGAGGAACGCAACCGGGCGCGAATCGCAGCCAGATCAAACGTCACATTCTGTTGTGCGATTGGTTTCATCGATGACACATGCTGCAATCGGAGAGTTGAGCGGTGTTCACGTGATAACGCGCCTTGAGTTCGCTTCCAGCCGCGAGTTGGTCGGTGGGTGGAAGCCAGTTCATGTTGAACACTTCCTCTCGCGGTCGGAGGAATCGCTCCGGCTCACGATGGCAATCGAGACACCACTTCATGTAGAGTGTCTGCTCCTGCCACATCAGCGGCATCTGATCCACCGGACCATGGCACGTGGCGCAGCCAATGCCTTTGTTCACGTGAATGCTGTGGTTGAAGAAAACGAAGTCGGGCAGATCGTTGACTCGCGTCCAGCGAAGCCGTTCGTTGCGGACGAGGCTCTGGCGCACCGGCGCGAGCACCGGCGCATCACGCCACACTTGGGAATGACAAGTCATGCAGGTTTCGGTGGCGGGAATGCCGGCGAATGCCGAGGTCTCCACGGTCGTGTGACAAAACCGGCAATCCAGACCAAGTCCGCTGACGTGATGTTTGTGACTGAAAGGAACCGGCTGATCGCGTGGAACAGCGACCCGGGTGGTGTAGGGCGACCAATAGACGGCATACAGCGTCCAGCCGCCTGCGATGAGCAACAGGACAGCGCCCACGAGCGTAGCTCGCGCGATTGAGTTGCTACGTCGATGAAATATCTGCGCCACCGAATCACGTTTCTTCCTTCAATCCCCGAGTTACCGCGACGCATTAGCGCTCGGTGATTAGTGGTTGCGTGCGAAATGCGCTTGAGACTATTCGCCCGGGCAACGCATCTCGCAATGGCCCAGGATCAAGTGAGCTTTTTTCGGGAACCGAGCCTCGAATGTTTGTTGACGCATCCTGCAGAAGACCTGGTTCGGAAGCGTCTTCTAAGAAGCTCCCTTTCAGCCGATTAAACCGGGCCATCAGCGCGCCTTTCACCCGCTTCAGAAAAACCCCGCTTTCAACTCGGCGAACTTCCGATGTGAATTTCAGGAGCGAACGGTTCGTTCAAACCGTCGTCAAACAAACAGATGTGGGCGAATGAAGAAGGGAGGAAACGAGACCGCGAAGCTTCGCTGGAGCAATGAATACTCAGATTATTGTCTGCCCAACCTGCGGTTTGGCTCAGCAGCTCGAGCCACTGCCACTCGGCACTGTGGCGAAATGTTTCCAATGTGACTCCAGAATTGCGAAGGCCGATCACAACGCGCTCACTCGCACCGCGGCGTTCTCCATTGCGGGTCTGCTGCTTTACGTGCCGGCCAACATCTATCCGATCCTGCGAATGGATTATTACGGCACGTATCGCGAGAACACGGTCTGGAGCGGCTGCGTCCAACTCTTTCAGGACGGCCAGTGGTTTGTCGCCATTATTGTTTTCCTGGCCAGCATCGTCGTGCCGCTGTTGAAACTGATGGGGCTTTTCTTTCTGGTGGTCACGGCGCAGCGCAGCTTCCCTCGTTGGCAACGCTTTCGAACGGCCATCCACCGAAGCATCAAAGCCATTGGTCCGTGGGCGATGCTGGACGTCTTCCTGCTCGCCATTCTGGTTTCATTGGTGAAATTGGGACGCATTGCGACAGTGATTCCCGGTCCGGGCTTATTGCCGTTCACGTCGGTTGTGGTGCTGACCATCCTGGCATCGGAAAGCTTCGACTCAAAACAAATCTGGGAAAACAACCAGGACGAGTGAGTGCAGAACCATCCAGCTTACGGAGTGATTTGCCGACAGCAAAAGTCGTCAAACGCAGGTTGCGTTTCTCCTTCGTGTGGGTCGTCCCGCTGGTTGCGCTCGGAATCGCCGGATATCTCGTCTATCAACACGCGCGCGCATTTGGTCCAACGATCTCAATCCACTTTCGCGACGCCGCTGGTATCAGGCCGGGAAGAACGATCGTGCAATATCGAGGCGCAGAGGTCGGAAAGGTCGATTCGGTCGCCCTGACCGGTGATCATCAATATGCGGTGGTGAAAATCAAGCTGCGTCGCGAGGTTAACTCGTTGGCCCGCGAAGGCTCCGCGTTTTGGATCGTCAGTCCTCAACTGGGTTTGGGAAACATCACCGGCCTGGGGACGATCGTGAGTGGTGCGTACATTGAAGTCTCGCCGGGCGACGGCCCGCCCCAAAAGGAATTCATCGGAGTCGAGAATTCTCCACGGATGATTGATCCGAAAGGCCGACTTGTGATCCTTCGCACGGATCACGGCGGTTCGCTGCGCGCCGGCGTGCCGATTTATTATCGCGGCGTCGAAGTCGGCGCGGTGAAGGAGACCAGGCTAAGTGCGGATGCGTCTGCCGTGGAGATCCACGGTGTCATCCGCGAACGCTTCGCACCCCTGGTCACCTCGGAATCGAAATTCTGGAACGTCACCGGCATGGACATGCGGGTCGGGCTCTTTCGCGGGGCGGAGATTAACGTCGAATCATTGAAATCCCTGCTTCTGGGCGGAATCGCCTTTGCGACGCCAGAACGAGCCAACAGTCGCCCCGCCCCGGATAGAATGATCTTTCGCCTGTATGACGAGGCCGACAAAAGCTGGCTGAAATGGTCGCCCTCAATCCAGCTCGCGCCCGAACCGGCACCGCCCTATTAACGCCGGATTACCAATGGCACCGCGGTTTTATCTTCGGCCCGCGCGTTTATTTTGCCGCCTTTGCCTCGTCGTTTTGGAGCGAGCACTGGTGTCCCTGAAGGCTTTGGTTGGCACCCTTGCCCCCGCCTCACCACTTCTGCGATAGTCGGCTATCAGCTTTTCTTTCACGACATGGGCGAGTTTTTTTCCAATGAGCCATTTTTGCGTGTCCCATGATTCGCTGCTGCGTTTGACTTCAGCGCGTCGGGCCTCTCGAGAAATGCGGGAGGACTGAGCCCGCGTTGACGCAGATCTGCCGCGAACCGCCCTTCCCGACCGAAACCTTTTTCCTTTTCGCATTGGCATACGTCTTGAAATCATTGTGAAACTGAATCTTCTCCCCCGGCTTGAGCCGCTTCCACTTGTGTTCGGCAACTGTCCCCAACCAGCTCCTTTCACGCAATCGTGCGTCATGCTGATTCCATTTAGGAAAAAAGTGGAATGTTCTTCATGGGGGTGCGAGAGCAACTCCTGACGCTGTTGGTATCTGAGAAATTTCGAAACCCGTTACAATGCCGCTCCATCCGGGACTTTCCGGCGTCCGGAATTCTAGCGGAACACGATGCGCCCAATGCGCCGTTCGCCCGCCTGATAGGTAACTTCTCCGACGCTCCGCCATGGCAGGCGAAAGAAGGCGGCCACCTTGTCAGCCATATCTTCCAGGTCTCCAGTGGTTGCTTGAACCGCTGTGAGATCCTGACGGTGATTGTAATCCAGGTATCCTTTGATCTCCTCGACGTAGCAAATGACGTGCGTTTGACCATCCATAAATACCGCGATCAAGCGTGTCGTGTATTTCTTCTCGCGAAGAATGTCCGCGGCCAAAGATGCAAAATCATCACAATCTCCGGATTGGGCTGCCAGGAAGATTTCCGGCGGCTGAACTTTTTCGCCCAGTTGAAATTTGAAATCCCGAAAGTAGCGAATCAACCGGTCCGGAGTCAGATCCTGCTCTTGCCGGAGCTGCTCCAACGTGACGGCCTGACATCGGAAAGCCGGCAAGACCAGGACCGCGATCACCCCTATCCAGAGCCGAAAACGCTGGAAATGCCATTCACAAATGCCTCCTGCCCAACGGCGTAAGCTTACTTCGCGTTGGAACTCTCGGGCCACTTTTTTTCGTGACCGACTTGGGGTACACTCCACGCCTGCATCTTTTAGGGAATTGTTTGGGGCGGAGAAAGGAAAATCCGGAAGAACTTTCAGACTTTTTCTCGTTTGGCCGGGTGCGGTTAGCCGGACCGTCACAAAAACTTTGGGTCGCTGACCTCGGATCGAAGCTCAACGGAGACCTTCTGACACTGGTTCAACGGGCATCTTCTGACACCGTAAGCAGCGAATTCCTTTCGCCGTAAGGGTTCATCACCGTATGGTCCGCGTTGGGATCCGCTTCCCATTTGCCGTCAACGACAAAACGATACTCGTAGGTGCCGGGCTTAAGGGTCAGGTTTCGCACCCATTTTCCGTTGCCTTGCTGAAACATTTTGCCCGTCTCCGGCTCCCAATCGTTGAAGCTTCCCGCAATGCACACTTCATGGGCTTCCGGGCTGAATAGTTCGAAATGGACACTCAACTTGCGCGACGCGTGCGTTTTCGGTGAGGCACTTTTTTTCATGATCGTTCTAAGGTTCCGGCTGGTTCTGGTTTGATGGTTCTAAACTCCAATAATGCGGACGCCCATAAAAATCATACAGTTGTCCCTCATACTCACGGTTCACGGGAGCGTCCGCATCGTATTCCGGACTGTTCCTGATGCTCTCTCGAGACATGATGATTTTGACCGTGCGTGTGTCCCAACTGATCGGCCCAACGAGCCATTGAGGTGAAATAAGCACTTTTCTTCCGGGCAGCCATTTCCGAAGGCCTACCACCAAATAACGAATCGTCCAGCTTTCGGTGTCAGCGATAAAATCATCCACGCGACCAATCGCACCATCGGAAGCTTCCACATCGTAGCCAATAATCTCGCGCACGCTGCGCAGATGCGGATCGCCGGGCCTGGCGGGTGCCGATGGTTCGGGCATTGGGATGGGGGTTATGGGGCCGACCAAATCTCCGGAAGGCGCCCAATAAAAAGGCCAACCATAATGTTCGTGCAGCCGAACCTCGTGCTGCCGGGACACGGGTTGATCCGCATCGACATCCGGGCTGGACCTGACTTGCTCCCGATTCAAAGCCACGTCAAAAGAACGTTGCCCGGAGTCCGGGTCCCGCAAGAGCCCCGGCGTCAGCAAGACCTTGCGTCCGGGCAGCCAACGTCCGGTATCCACGACCACGTATCGGAGAATCCAGAATTCGTCATCGAAGAAGAAATCGTGAACCTTCCCAATAGCTCCATCCGTCGCGTGAATCTTGTACCCCTTGAAATGCTTCAGACTCCGCAGCATCTCACCTTCCGAGGACCCTACCCGGGAATGGCCACGCAAACTTGTCCTGGTACGCTGGAGCATTGGATCCCGTCATTGAAAGGCACGGCTCGCCGCCGCCAAGGGCGTCGACTGTCCGCCGCTAATTAGCGGCGCCACCATGCGCTGCCGTTCGTAAGGCGTCAGTAGCCTGTCGTCGTAGCCACCGCGATAGGGAGAAACCGGACCGTGCTGAGCGTGCGAAGGTTTAAAGAACTCGCAATAGAACTCCACTTGCTTGTGTGCGGCCGCGCGCCGGAGAGTGTCCTCCAACGGATGCGGCCCCGCCGCGCGAGTGGCCTGCATCGCGAGCAAAACGATGGCGGAAAGCTGCGCTTGACGGCTCTGCATCCACGCGCGCATCCAACGCTCCGTTTCAACGGGGAAAGGATTGTTGGTGGATGCAGACACCAATACCAGAGTCGAATTCCTCGCGATGTTTAATGCCATGTTCCGCATCGAAAGTTCGTTAAGCCAATCGAATCTCCAAAGATCGACCTTGAGTCGCGCCGGCAGATCCAAACCTGATTGTACGCAATCCATCAACGCCTTGGCTCGAATCCCCGCCTCCAAATCCTCATAAATCGCGGTCACTTGAATCGAAGGATTTTCCGTGGCGCACCGGCTGTCGCTTGATGATTGCACGATCATTGGCACACCATATCTGAACCTCGTTGTGACTCTATCCGCCTGTTCCCTGAATGTGCCTCAGAAAGATTCTTAAGGAGTCTGCGGCGTTCCCCTGAATCACTCGTCTTCACCCCGAAGTGTTGCGCACAGGAACATTGCTCCTCACCGGCTCAGCGCAGGCAAAATCTGCCAGCCGCCTCAGCAAAAAACCGGCGCTGACGTCGCTTTCATCTCAACGTGAATTCAGGAAGCGCGCCGATTGCGGGCCCGGATTGCCTGTCTAAAGTGGCAGGCGTGCGTGCACGAACCCCAACCCAATACAACTTTTCTATGGCAAGACATTCATCCTTTAAAAATCTTCTCGCATTGGAAACCCGCCGCAATTTTTCCCTGATCGCCAGACTCTCAACTGGTCCCCTCTCTAATGAATCAGAGTCAGCACCTTTGCGCGCCATCGCGGATGGCCCGGCTGAGTCCGAAGGAGCAATTCACGGCGGCCTGCCTCAGGAAAAGATCGAAGGAACGATTGCGAATTCCGTGGAAACAGTCTCGACACCGCGGTTCGAAGAATGATCCGGAAAGCTCAAGAACGGCCTTTGAAGGAACCACCATGCCTTCACCCATGGAACTATGAACTACAAAATGGACATTAGAGCAACGTGTGGACGGAAGCTCGCGACGTTGCTGTTCGCGTTTGCAGTTGCTGCGCTCGGCCCATTTTCCGTCGCCCTCGCCCAGCCGGCCAATGATCAATGCGGCGGAGCCATCGAACTGGGGCTCGATACATATCTTCAGGCCGACCTCGCGACCGCCACCACCACCAACGATCCGGCGCCCGCCTGTCAGCCGGGATTCAATCGCGGAGTCTGGTACCGGTTCACCGCTCCCACCAATGGCACCTATGTTCTGAGCACGTGCGGTAGTGACATTGACACCGCGCTTGCCGTTTACTTCGGCAATTGCAATTTCCTCAACCCTTTGAGTGGCGGTTGCAACGATAATGACGGCCCGGCTTGCGCCGGAGCTCAGGCGAGCCTGGTCTTCAATGGCGAGGGCGGACTCACTTACTTTATTCTCGCGGGCGCGGCGACACCTGGGACCAACGGGAATCTCAGCATCGTAATCACCACGCCGGGTAAACCGATCATGATGCAGTCACCCCAGAACCAAAGCGTCTGTGCCAATGAGCCAGTGACCTTTGACTCAGATGCATTTTCTTACAATGGCGCCACGTATCAGTGGCAATTCAACGGCAGCAACCTGCCGGGGAAAACGGCGCCTTCGCTGACCTTGCCGAACGTTCAACCCAAAGATGCCGGCAACTATCGTGTCATCGTCACCAATCCGCAGGGGTCGGTTACCAGTTCGGTTGCGAAGCTGACCGTCACGTCGCAGCCCGTGATCGTGACGCCGCCGACCAGTGTTAACGCCACACCGGGTTCCACTGCGGAGTTCAACGTCGTTGCCGGCGGCGGTGGTCCTTTTACTTATCAATGGAAAAGAAATGGCAACAACGTGGCCAACGGCACTACTCCCACCCTGCTCCTGCAGAACATCGGTACTAATGTTTCCGGCACTTACACCGTGTCGATCAAAAATCCATGCGGCACCGTGCAGAGCGCACCGGTGACCTTGGCCATCGTGAAACGCGCATTGCGCCTCGGCAGCGCTGCAGCGTTGCCCGGACAGAGCGTGGAAGTGCCGGTACGCCTGCTCGGCTCGAGCAACGAAAACCACATCGTCTTCACGGTGGATTTTAACAGCACGTTTGTGCAATTGGATGACATCATCTTCAATGAAAACCTGCATCCGGGTGCGACGTTCACCTGGAGTCCTTCGGTAGGACGAGCCGTTGTCAGCATGCAATTGCCGGCGGGCCAGGTAATCGAAACGGGCAACCATGAACTTGCCTGGCTGGTATTCAGCGCTTCCGGGAATGTGCCCGGGCCGGCCGCAGTATTGTTGAATCTCGGCAATCCGACGGAGCTCTTCAATCCGACCGGGACGTCCATGCCTTACGCCAGCACCAATGGAATGATCCTGATCACCGAAGGCGTTGAGCCACCAGTGCTGAGTTCCGGAACCGGCTTGTTTGAACACGATTTTCTCGTGGCGGTCCCGAACGGCGGCTTTCCCGCCGACCGCTCATTGCAATTGAAGATCTTCGACCTGGGCGAAGACTCCCGAGGCCGATTGATCCAGGTCTTCAACGCCACGGGCGTGTCCAGCAATGTGCCCTTCGTGCGCATCAATGGTCCGCTCCCCGCGGGTGTCACACCAGTCACGATTCAATACATCGTCCCGGATCGGCAAACGACTCCTGCTCCCACGTATCAGGTGCGGCAACTCGCCCTTGCCCAACCTGCGGCAACTCCAGGAGGTACTCCGATTGCAATTCCGCCAAATCAAATGTCGATGGTCAATGGAGCGGTTTATCTCAAGTTCAAGACACTTCCGGATCGCAAATACTACATACAGTATTCGTCTGATGCCGTTACTTGGAACACTTCCACACCGCCGCTCACCGGCAACGGCGGCTGGTTGGTCTGGACGGACAATGGCCCGCCGAAAACACCGAGTCGCCCGGGCGATCAAACGACCCGGTTCTATCGGGCGTTTTTGGCGGACTAAGTGGTTCAACCAACAGGAAAAGCATGAGAAAGCAGATCTGGAAGTGGCCCATCGTTTTGCTCACGGCCTCGGTCGGCATTTCGGCGACGCGAGCACAGGAGACAGTGGTTCTTGAAGAACCGGTTCTGGTCGATCGCAATCGGTTTTGGGGTGGGGCGCGCGCCATGTTCAATGTGGAAGCACAATTCTCACATGGCGCACCTTTTGACCCCGGACCCGGACCGGGTGCGAGTGGAGCAAATCACAACTACGAAAACGGATATGTGCGGGTCGACGACAGCGACAACGCCGGGGGGCTGACCTGGAACTGGGGCTTTCACGATATCCCCGGGCAACCACCCTCCGTCGTGGGCACGACGCTTCAATTGCGCAGCACGGCTTCAGCCGCTGCCGGAAGTTCACATACCGAATCCGCACCATATCCCGGGTTCGAGGTGGGCTATGGTCGCGTCTTATCGCCGCCCAACAGCACGAAACTCATCTTCGGATTGGACGGGGCATTTAACATGACCTGGCTGGACATAGACCATGACGACACCATCTCCGGAATGACTCAGACCATTACCGACACCTACGACCTCAGCGGATTGCCCATCATTCCCTCGTCACCGTACGCGGGTAGCGCACCCACTCCCGGCGGACCTTTGCCATTGTTGATCCCGGATTCTCCAACCAGCCGGACGATTCTGGGCACGCCTGACACGGTGACGGAGTACGGACGGATTAAAGGCAATCTGTATGGTTTCCAGCTTGGTCCATTTGTTGAAGTGCCAATTACGCAAGTGCTGGCCGTTCAAGGGCGGGCCGGGCTCGCCATTGTTTTAGCCGACACCGAGTTCACCTTCAGCGAAACCTTCGCCAGTGGCGTGGTCAACAATGGCAAGGTTTCAGAAAGCTCATGGCTGTTTGGCGGCTATGCGGAAGTCAAACTCTTGTTCAAGGTGGCTCCGCGCGTCGATTTGTATCTGGCCGGCGGCTACCAAAGAACTGAAGATCAGGAAATCTCAAGTGGCGGCCAAACCGTGACGCTCGATATGAAAACGGTCGCTACCGCGAGCGCCGGCGTCAGCATAGCATTTTGATTTTCCTCTCCGACCACCGCGCCAGTAAGGCTGATCTGATGGCTGCGGATCAGCCGCTGGCGCGGTTTTTGGTTGGCCAGGCACAGCGACAGCGGCGCAGCGGCGCTATGGGTGGCTTTGAAGGTAATAATCAGGTTGCCGCCCCATTGAGCAGTTACTGGGCAGCGGTCAACCTAAGCAAAGAGGCGACGCCGGGTGGCCCGCCAACCAAAGGTCGTGAAACGACCTGGACGAACTGTACAACACAACCAAAAGAGAGTATGAACAAAAGCACAATTAAATGGGCCGCGCTCGTTCTGACCGGGGCCGGAGTAACGGCAGGATGGCTCATGGCCCAGGGACAAGACGATGCCTATAGCCCGTCGCGACCAGGCCAGCAACGGTCCAGCCAGACCACAACCACTGCGACTGGCTCGATGGAAGTGAAAAAAATCAACAAAGCCAGTGAGCTGATCGGGATGGACGTGAAAAATCAGCAGGGCGAGAAGCTGGGGGATATTAAAGACGTCGTCCTGGATTTCAACAGCGAGCGTGTCGGCTATGTCGTTTTGAGCGCAGACAACGGAGCACTCCAGCCTGAGAAACTCCATGCCGTGCCGTTGAAGGCGTTTCAACCAAGTGCCGATGGAGAAAGCCTGATTCTCAATGCGGACAAGCAAAAGCTTGCCAGCGCGCAGGGATTCTCCAAAGACAGTTGGCCGAATCCGTCGAACCCCTCGTGGGGAGCGCAACCGTTCTGGCAGGAAAAGGGTTCTCAGCAGAATCGTGAATCCACGCCCGGCTATCGGCCAGGAACTACGCCTGGAACGACCCCCGGAACGACACCAGACCGCGGAACTACCCCCCGGTAATTCGCGCGACTGCGGATAGCAAAAATCGGAGCCCGGTGTGACCCGCTTTCACCAGGCTCCGTTCGGCTTTTCGGAAGTGAAAAAATTGCAAGGCGGTTCAATCAGAACATAGCGATGGACTTTCAACGCACCGAGGCCGCGCTCCGACAGAGTTACGGCCAAATGGCAGCCAAATACCGAAGCGACGACGAAATTGAAGTAACTTCCGCCCATCACCAGAGGCTGGCCGCCAGGCTCGGAGCGGTTTCTGCATCGTTCGAGCGTCCGATCTCCGTTTTGGACGTCGGCTGCGGCACGGGCCGTTTCTTTTATTCCTTGAGCAACGTGGACAGACTGGTGGGAATGGACATCTCACCTGAGATGCTCCAGGCCGCAAAGCAACCAGTGAATGCCAACAGGATCACGGCCCGGAACATTCAACTGATCCAGGGCAACGTCTTCTTCGCATCCTTCCCGCCCCGGTCATTCGATCTTATCTATTCCTTCGGCATGTTCGGACATGGATGTCCGCTCACCAGAGAGGTCTGTGACAAATTACATTCGTGGCTGGTGCCGGGAGGGCAGGTCTATTTCGATACGGTAGATATCGCCGGATTGCCCTGGTGGGATCGCACCAAAAAACAGGTGCGAAAGGCGCTCTATCCAGGACTTCCGCAGAAAGTAAGAAACATCCTGGACCAGCGAGAGCACGACACACCTTTCTTCGGAATGACCCGGCGTGAATTGGAAGACATCCTTCGATCGTCGCGCTTCTCCAGCTTTGCAGTGATTTCGAAAGTGTGTGAATCGCCTCTTTGGCAGGGTCGCCACCTGGAATGCCGCGCCTGCGTCTCCGGCTTCACCGCTACCGCGCCGGCATCAATTCCTCCTGGGGTTGCCACGCCCAGCACGAAACCCGAGTTGGTTGGCCCTTGACCGCCACGGCTACTGCGTAATCACCGGCGGACAACGATCGCAGCGACCACCCATCGACCTTGCAACCGTGATCCCCGATGGTCAGGGTTTCCTCAGGCTGACAGCGGCGTAACGGCACTTCAATCTCGCTCGGCTGCCGCTCCAAACCTTCTCCAATGCCTTTTAAAAACGCCTCTTTGCGCGCCCAACAATCAAAGAACGCCCGACGCCACTCCGTTGCCTCCAATCGATCCCACTCCCGCTTTTCCGAGTCGGACAGGGCATAGGAAACCATTTGCAACATTTCCGGGATGGCTCGGATTCGCTCCAGGTCAACGCCGATGTCTCGATGCAACGTCACCGCAAAGACCGCGTCCGCCCCGGAATGCGCCACATTGAAATGCAAGTCACGGTTGGCGGCACTGCCGGCGAGTTCCGGTTTGCCGCTTTGGTTGTACCGAAATTCGATGCGCTCCGGAGGCATACCCAAATAATATCCCAGCACCTCGCGCAGCAGGCCACGAGCGGCCACAAAGAAGTCCTTGCCCTCCTGAAAGCGGTATTTCGCAGCGCGGTCCTGTTCGTCCGGAGAAAGGGTTGCCTTCAGTTGTGCCAGTCGGTCTGGCGACACATTCAGTGAAACGCAAATCACATGAACTTCGCCCTCCGCCAACTCCGCACTCGCCGGGGTTGGCGGCCACCGCAGTTCTGCCAAGGCACTATGATGCGACGCAACTTTTACAGGTTTAATGCCGCAGCGCCGCTCCGAGAGATTCATGACCATCCTCCATTTCCACCTGACCACAGTCCAGTTTGATTACCCGATCAGCCAGATGGAAGTATTTGTCATCGTGAGTAATCACCACCACCGCCTTGTCATTCGACCGCAGGTCGCGCAAGAGGCGTGTGTAAAAGAATTCCTTGAATTGCGGGTCCTGATCCGAGGCCCACTCGTCAAAAAGGTAAAAGGGCCGGTCCTCCAGATAGGCCGTCAGCAATGCCAACCGCTTGCGTTGACCTTGCGAAAGGGCGGTGGTCGAAAACACCCCATCACAGACCCGCACCTTTTGATCAAGGTTCAGCGTCGCTAAATATTCTTTGGCGCGCGCGTCCAGCTCCGGATGCTCCAACCCCAGCAACGTCTCGAAGACAAAGAAATCAGAAAACACGGTGGAGAAAATCTGTCGATACTCATCGCGATTCGCATCCGTCACCGGTTCACCGTTCAATCGCACGACACCACTCTCGGGGACGTACAGACCCGTGATCATCTTCGCCAACGTGGATTTCCCGCTGCCGTTGCCGCCCACGATGAAGACCAGTTCGCCGGGTTGAAAGGTCAGGCTGATCGGCCCCAGCATAAAGTGACTGTCACTTTTCTCGTGGTGATAGGTGTGCGTCACCTCAAACAGTTCCAGGGACTCAAACGGCCGGCTCCGCGCCACCGCCGGCGTCAGCGAGGAATCCCGTTTCAATTCCTGCAATTTAGCCCCAAGCTCCTCGACCTTTCGCAAGGCGATGCTGGCCCGTCCAAACAACGCAAAGCTGCTTAAAACACCCGCCAGCGGGCCCATCAAATACAACGCGGTGATCACATATCCCGTTCGCGCCACGTCGCTGACGCCCGACATTGCCGGGATCGAAAACAGCATCACTCCAATCAACGCAAAAAAAAGCAAATGACTCCAGTGTTGTGCAAAGATGAATCGATTCTCCGCCGCCACGTTGTGACGCTCAAACCCGGCCGTTGCCGCATCGATATCCCGCGCCAGGAAAACGCTGCGGCGATCCCGATGCAACTTCAACTCTTTCACCCCATCGGTAAGCGCACGAAAATGACCAAACAACCGGTCTTCCTCTTCCCGCGCCCGATTCAGTGATCGATAAGCCCCTTTGCTCAACAAGCTGTAACCGAGCGCCCCGGCGCACGCGAATACCATCAAACCCAGCAGCAACTCCCACGACAGCCACCCCAAATACGCCGCGCCTCCCAGCAGCAA
Organism: Verrucomicrobiia bacterium; assembly: GCA_036274115.1. GTDB lineage: Bacteria > Verrucomicrobiota > Verrucomicrobiia > Limisphaerales > JADLHS01 > JADLHS01. The sequence continues at coordinate 2,761 of DASUGI010000185.1, read as the reverse complement.
GGCGACATTAACCGCCGTCACGGGCACCGCCAGCAAGGCCTGGGTCACATTGTAAATGTCGTCCGTGAGCGCCACGATAAGCCGCGCCGAGCCGATCTCTTCCAGTTGCCTTAACGGCGCACTGAGAATCGATCGCACCAGACTGCGACGCATTCGCCCGACCGCCTTCTGTGAAAAGCGCGCCGACATCATTTGCGAAACCAGACTTGTCACCAGCCGGCCCAGGCCAAGGGCAACAAACGCCAACACCAACATCCGCGCCGCCGGACCGACTTGATGCAGCGATTTGTTCACGGCCGCAATGAGTCCCGCGTTGCAGGCCCCACTGACCAACGCAATCGACGCCATCACCAGCATCGGTCCCCGGCACGTTCGTAAGACAAAAGCGATTAAGTTCATGCGGGTTGCAGGCTTGGTTTCGTGCGAGGATATGTGTCGAACGGAATCTCCTGCAGCACACTGGCCATGTTGAGCGCCAGATCACGGACATTGGGTTCCAAAAAGATATTTCCGTGCGACCCCGGGATTACTTTCACCGTCACTCCATGCCCGACCAGGGAACTCCATCCCAGATCGTCCTGATATGATGAAAACAACGGATGCGCCGCGGTGCGAAAGACCGTCACCCGCCCCTCGTAAGGCTTCGACACGTGCTCCTCCAGAAGCCGCAGGTGGGCTTGCCAGAGCTTGATCTCGTGCTCGGGAAATTTCGTGGTGTCGATGACATCGTCCAAATCCAGCGTGTTTCGGTCCGGGTCATTCCAGAGCCGCTTGAGGAACTTTCGCCCGAAGACCTTGAATTTACGTTGCACCAGACTTCGGCGCTCCTCCGGCGGATACCCCAGAAAATCTTTCAACCAGTAATATGCATTGCGCCCGAACCGGAACAGGAAATCAGGCCGCCACCAAAAAACCCGCTCGTAATCGCCACCCTCCGGCGTGCTCTCGATCAACGCCAAGAATGATACTTCCTGGTGCTGGGCTCTGAGCTGCCGCGCCATTTCGTACGCCAGATTGCCGCCGAAACAATAACCTCCGAGCCGGTAGGGGCCTTCGGATCGAAACTCCCGCAACGCCTCGACGTAATCCGCGGCCATATCCTCCAGCGTTGCAAATTTGTCGGGCGGATCGGTGGGGCGAGTCTGAATTCCGTATACCGGTTGATCGGCTGCGAGATGCTGCACCAGGTTCGCGTAACCCCACATCACGTCGCCGCCCGCCCCGTGCACCAGAAAGAGCGGTGGCCGAGCGCCGTTTGGCTGAATCGGAACAATTAAGGACGGCGGGGCGGAATGCACTGCGGTCTCGGAAATGCGTTGCGCCAACTGCGCGACCGTCGGGGCCTGGAATATTGCCAGCACCGGCAGCCGTTTGCCCGTGAGTTTCTCGATTTGCGCAAACATGCGCACGGCGAGAAAGGAATGTCCGCCCAGCTCAAAAAAATCATCGTGAACGCCCACCCGCTCCAATCGCAGCAACTCTTGCCACACCTCACACAGTTGCTTCTCCAAATCGCTGGTGGGGTCCCCGTTAACCGCGGTCGACAATCGTTTCGGACTGTTCGCATGGATCTGCTCAAGAATCCGGCTGGGATCACTCGCCTCCAACGCAACCCATTGCCAACGATTGAATCTCTTCCCGCTCTTTGGAGTTGAGACCAAAACCGGTTGAGTCGATCTCGCTGGAACCAGTTCGCTGGATGCAGTCGGCTGGAAGGTTACGCGCTCCGCGATCTCCACGGGGATGGCATAAACAAAGCCGCCGTTTTGTGGTTCGCGGAATGGTCCTCCGATGCGATCCAGAAAATCGCGCGCGGGTTGATTCCGGGCCGACGGCGTAAAATGAACGTTCACACGCTCGAGCCCATGCTCCCGGCACACCCTTCCCAGGTCGGCAATCATCCGGTACTCCACTCCCTTGCCCAGTACCCGGCAGCTCAGCAGCAGGCTGTCGACGGACACTGCCGCAGTTTCCACTTTAAACACCACCAGCCCAACCAGCCCATAATCACCGAACCGATCGCTGACCCGCACGGTTCGCACCTGGCAGCCATCCCGGTCGATGCATTGCTGCAATTCTCCTTCACCGCGACGACGCGTGGTGCTGTTGAACTGATTGGTTTTTTGGGTCAGTTGGGCCGCGCGCGGGATATCCTCAAGGCCCAGGTTCTCAATCTCGACCTTCAGCTCGAGCGCTGCCAGAAACTCCGCGAAGTTCAGCGATTCCTTTCGCAGCGCTTCACGTTCCCGGTTCTGTCGGTACAGCTCGGTGCGCCGTTTGTCTTCCGCCGTCTTTCGCGGTTGATCAAAGATCCAGCAATGCTTCAGGAACTGCGGGATGAGATTCGGATCTTCCGGCAACTGGAGTGCAACTGCTTCGGGACAGTTGGCCGTCACCTCGGCGCATTCCATCGGATTGTCATCCACCAGCACAATGCTGTCCAGGCCGAGCTTCAATTCATCGGCCATCGCTCGCAAGTTAAGCGATTTGGGATGCCAGTTGACCTGGCGCGAGACGAAATGTTCCGGTTGCAGCGGCATGGGCTGGCGCTCAAAGACCGCCGCCACGTCCGCCTCGTTATTCTTGCTGCACAGGCAAAGCAATCTGCCGGCGTCAAGCTGGTCGCGCATGAATTCCTGCAGGGCGCGCCGCGGCTGATCCACTTCAACTCCGTTCGGGCCGTCCTCACCACAAACACCGCGCCACAGCGTATGGTCGCAATCCAGGGCAATGACCTTGCACGGGGCCTGCTTCAGGGCGT
>DASUGI010000184.1:0-8919 GCA_036274115.1 Verrucomicrobiia bacterium | reverse complement strand
GGCGTTCGGTATCGGGACGGTTGTCGCCATGGCGGTGTTCTCCTGGGGAATGGGCGTGATGGCGGCGCGCTTAAAGCTCCAGGGCGCGACGGTCTACCGGAATTTGTTGGGGACCTGTGCGGTGGCCGCCATGGGCGTCGGTTGTTTCTGGCTCGCGACGAGTTGGCATTGATTGGCTGACTGCGACTTCGCCAGTAAAGGTTTTGTTTCTTGCCAAACGACTGGCGGGTTCTGCATCTTCTGACATGGCAGCGCAGACCAAGAACCTCGACTCCCAATTCTACCAGTCAGCGGACACATTTTTCTCCGCGCACAGCAACGTTGGACTGACGTTCGACGATCTCACCCTGGCAACGCTTTATTCCGAAGTTCTCCCCCGCGACACGCAACTCGATACCCAGCTCGCCGATAGCTTGCGGCTCAACATCCCCGTCATCTCGGCAGACATGGATACGGTTACTGAGTCGCGCATGGCTACGGCGATGGCGCTCAATGGCGGGCTTGGTCTGATTCATTACAACATGCCGGAGCGGCAACAGCTCTCGGAGGTCAGCCGCGTGAAGTATCACGTGCCCGGCATGATTCCCGACCCGATCAAGTTCGCCCCGGACCAGTTGGTAGGCGACGTTTTGAAACTTCTGGACGAACGCAAATTTGGTTTCAGCACGTTCCCGGTGGTTGATGAGAAAGGAAAACTCGTTGGCTTGTTGTCCGGCCACGTGGTCAAACCCCGTTATGCCTCGCGCAAAATCGCTGATGCCATGACGCCGCGCGAGCAGGTCCAGACCATTAACAAAAGGGAACTCGGGAAGGATCCGATTGCGCGCGCCGACAAGTTTTTCACGGAGCGTCCGGGCATCCACAAATTGCTCGTGGTGGATGATGAGGACAATTTGCGCGGCCTCTTCACCATGAACGACGTTGAGCGCATCCAGCAGGAGCGCAAGGCGCAATTCAAGCCGGCGCGCGACGCGAAGTTCCGGCTGGTTTGCGGCGCGGCGGTGAGCGCCACGCGCAATGCCTTTGGGGAGTTGGATCGGGAGCGAATTCTCACTCACGTGGGCGGACTGGTTGAGCGTGGCGTGGATGCGGTGGCCGTTTCCACTGCGCATGGCCACAGCAAAGGCGTGGGGGACACGGTGAAAATGTTGCGCGATGCCTTTCCGGAATTGCCCATCATCGCCGGCAACGTCACGAGCGCTTCGGGCGTTGAGTATCTCGCCGATTGCGGGGCCAATGCGATTAAGATTGGTCAAGGACCCGGGTCGATTTGCACGACTCGCGTTGTGGCCGGGGTGGGGATTCCGCAGATGACCGCGCTTTACGTGTGTTCACGCATTGCAGCGAAAAAGGGAGTGTCCATTCTGGCCGACGGCGGCATTACCAAGAGTGGTGACATTGTGAAGGCGTTGACGCTCGCGAATGCGGTCATTTGCGGCGGTATGTTCGCGGGCTGCAACGAAGCACCCGGTGATGTGATGGAAATCAGCGGGAAAATTTACAAGCAATATCGTGGCATGGGCAGTCTGGCCGCCATGCGTGCCGGTTCCGCCGCCCGCTACGGGCATGCGCCCAATCCCACTCAAAAAGTCGCTGCGGAAGGGATCGAAGCATTGAAGGAAGTGGTGGGCTCAGTCGATCGCGTGCTGGCGCAACTCATTGGCGGCATTCAATCGGGCATGGGTTATCTGGGCGCGGCCAATCTTGAACAGCTTCGCACCAAGGCGCGTTTCATCCGGGTGAGTGCGGCAGGGATGAAAGAAGCCGCCCCGCATGACGTCGTGGAATTGAAGACGGGCAGTTAGAACTGAATCGCTTCGTTTAACTTGCCGCACTGCGAGCAGCGGGAACGATCCACATCCGGATCATCCGTGTAAACCTGTCCACAGCGGTCGCAACGGAAAATGCGATCCTCCGTCGCTGCCGGACGAAATCGCCGCCGCCGCATTTCCGAGTAAATCGTCAACCCGCACAGGGCCGCGAGCAAAATCGCTACGTAAGCAAAGATGAGCGATGAGGTGGACATCAGGGTTTGCCGGCTGGTGCGTTGGTGTCGGGGACCGGAACAGTATGCCATTCAAAAACCAAAGTACCGATCATTTGGCCGGCACTTCGCGGCAAGCGCGCGAATCGGGCGGCGCGCGCAATTTCCAAGGCATATTGGTCGGCAGCCTTTGAACCGCTGCCCGGCGGCAGGAGTGCCGGCGAGAAAACTTGTCCATCGGTATCAACCACGATCCGCACCACGCTATTGGTCAACAAGTCCGCCGCTGGCCACGACCGCAGGACCGCGGGCGCATTCAGCCAGCGGCGACGAGTAATGCTTCCGCTCGTGGACACCGTCGAGTGCTGCTTCAAACTCGTCGGTGGATCGCTTGACACTGGCGGCGTTGTTGGAACGGCTGTTAGCGCTTCCACCTCGACCCGCCGCACCACATTGGTGCTGGCGAAGTGCAAAAACGCACTTCCAAGTTTGGCTGCAGGCAAATCGAGCAGTTGCGGCGGTTCCGTCCAGCGAAAGGGTGCGAACGCGACTTCCGGCAATTGCCGCCAGGCTTTGGCCGCAAACCCTTGCGGGTGCGGCAAGGCAAACAAGGTCGGGTCGTCGAGAGACTGCAATTCACTGCGCGTCGTAGCGAGCCGGATCTGCGGGGCGTTGGTAACGGATCGCGGCACAATCGGCTTTCGGTTACCGAAGATAAAAATCAATCCCACGTGAATCGCTAACGCCACCATCACATAGACGATCCACCGCGTGAGCGACCACGATTGCGGGGGCGAAGATTCAGGGCCCGAAGGGGGAGACTCTTGCGCCGTCGCGTTCATTGCCGGGTTGGAGAAGCTGACGCCCTCGGCAGGGTTGCCAGCAAAGCCTCGAGTATGCCCGCGTCGCGCGCCAGCAACGCCAGTCGCACGACTTTTTCCTGTCGCACCGCGCGGTCAGCCTGGATCACCAGGATGAGCGGTTCCGTTGACGCGGACACCGCGTTGGTGAATTCAATTTTCAACGCGGCTTCATCAATCATCTGGTTTTGAAAGTAATAGAGCCCGCTCTCGTCCATGGCGACCGTGATCGTGGGTTTATCCGTGCCCGGCAAATCATCAGCCACGGGCAACTCGATCTTCACTCCCGGGGTGTAACGCTGTGCGCCAAGCACCAGGAAAATTACCATCAAAAAAAACACCGCCGCATACGCCGTCATGTCGAACGGATTGCGGAAGAGTTTGGCGCGACGCGGGAATTTCATTCGGTTCTGCCTCGGCCATTTTCGGTGACAATGGAAACGATCTCGTTCGCAGCGCGCTCCATGTCGAGCACGATGGCGTTCACGCGGCTGACGAGATAGTTGTAGCCGGCGTGTAAGGGAATGGCGACAGCCAGCCCGGCGGCACAGCAGATCAATGCCTGGCTAATGCCCTCGGTCATCATGCCGCCGTGAGCGTAGAGTCCTTCCGACTGGAGCTTCGTGAACGCCTTGATGAACCCAAGAATCGTGCCCAGCAAACCGAGCAATGGCGAGAGTTGCGCGATGGTGGCAAGCAAATCGAGTCGCTCTTCCAAACGCGGCACTTCAGCCAGGCCGGCTTCTTCAAGTGATTCGCGGACTCGTTCGCGACCGAAGTCGCGATTGAGGATGGCCGTTTTTACGAGGCGTGACACCGGGCCGGGGGTGGCGTCGCAAATGGAAATAGCTTCGACAAGGTTATCGCGCTTGATGACGGTGCGGACGCCATTCAGGAACTCCGTGGAGTTGATCTGGGCGCGATGACAGTGCAGCGCGCGCTCGATGAAGACCACGATTCCTGCCGCTCCGGCAAAAACGATCACCCACAACATCGGGCCACCCGAGCTGATCATGTCGGCGAACCCTTTATCCACGGGGTTCGAGTCCCCTGCGACGGCAAACAGGATGCTACACCCCGCCAGTAAATTCGGCATGGCGGAGTTATACGGTTTCAAGTTGCTCGTTCCAAGTTCCAAGTTGCCAACTGCCGCATTCCCTCCGCCTCCTCCTCTTGGTCTTACTCCTACTCTCACTCTCACTCTTACTTTTACTCTCCGCCTTTCCGCTTTTCTCTCCGGCGCGTTTTTTCAATACTCCGCGCGCTCATGTCGAAAGCATTGGAAAAATTATTTCCGAGCTCGTTGAGCGGCAGCCTGCGCAATCGCGCGTGGATCTTTGTCGCTCTGGCCATTCTGCTTTCAGTGGCAGTTCGGGTGCGTTTGCGTGACATGCCGCTCGAACGTGACGAAGGTGAATACGCTTACGCTGGCCAACTCATCCTTCAGGGCGTCCCACCCTACAAGGATGCCTACAACATGAAATTGCCCGGTACGTATCTCGCCTATGCACTCATCATGGCGGTGTTGGGACAAACGCCCAGCGGGATTCACGTGGGCCTGGCATTGGTAAACGCCGCGACCATTTGGCTCTTGTTTCTCCTGGGAAAAAGACTGCTCGACGAACCGGCCGGAGCCACAGCGGCGGTAGCGTACGCCTTGATGTCGCTCAGTCCAAACGTGCTGGGCCTGGCCGGACACGCGACCCACTTTGTGGTGTTGCCCGCAATCGGCGGAATTCTCCTGTTGTTGCGCGCCATCGATGCGCCCCGCCAACGTAAAGCTGACGGCTCGGACGCGAAAACACCTGCCGCCAATTGGCGGCTTTTGTTGCTCAGTGGAATTCTGTTCGGACTGGCATTTTTGATGAAGCAGCATGGGCTTCTCTTCGGGGTCTTCGGTGGACTGTTTATTCTTTGGGTGCGATTGGAATCCCGCTTCCTTGGCCCGGCGGAAGGCGGACTTGGCACGCGTAAGTATCCGCGCCGTCGTGCGGGTGATGCCGCGCGCGTGGACTGGATTGCCTTGATCAAGGAACTCGCGCTTTTTTCGGGCGGGTTTGCTTTGCCGTATCTATTGACCTGTTTGTGGCTTTGGGCGGCGGGTGTGTTTCCGCAATTCTGGTTTTGGACCGTCACTTACGGGAGCCAATACGCCTCCGGCGTCCCATTGGTGAGAGCCTCCGATCTTATCGGCATAATGCTCAAGACGGTGGTTGGGCCCAATCTCATCTTCTGGCTGTTGCCCTGGGTCGGCATGCTGATGATGTGGTGGGACGAGCGACTCGATGGCCGGCGCCGTTTTCTGCTGGCGTCGTTGTTTGTGTGCTCTGCGGTGTCCATCAGTATCGGATTTTATTTTCGCGAACATTACTTTATCCAGCTGTTGCCCGTGTTGGCGCTGCTGATAGCGGTGGCCGTGAGCCGGAGTATTCGGCTGCTGCGAGGTGACCAAAGCATCGAGCTGTTTCTCGCCCTGGCAGTGCTCGTGGTTTCAGTCCTGGCCGCCGGCGCGGTGTTGATTGGAAATGGCTCGATTTGGTTTACCTACGCCCCGCGCAAGGCCGTTGAAGAAATCTACGGCTCCACCGTGTTCGGCGACACCCGCGACGCCGCGGAGTTCATCAATTCCAACACCGCGCCAGATGCGAAAATTGCCGTCATCGGTTCTGAACCCGAAATTTATTTTTACTCGCGCCGTCGTTCGGCCACCGGTCACATTTACACCTATGCACTGATGGAGCGACAGCCGCATGCCCTGGCGATGCAGGAGGAGTTTATTCGCGAAGTGGACGCCAACCGCCCCGAGTACGTGGTTCATATGAACAATCCACTCTCCTGGCTGGCAACCCCTGAAAGCGAACAGAAACTTTTCAACTGGTGGCCCAAATACTGGGCGGATAACCTGCAGCTCGTTCGCACCGTAACCACGCGGCAAGGCGAGGCTGAATTTCGCGAGCGTGATCCCGCGCCGCCTGGCAGTTCCGGCAATTACCTCGTCATCTTCAAACGGAAGAGCTGATTCCGCGGCGGTTCAGCCCCAACGTTCTCACTTGGAACTTGCCGCTCTTTTTGGCAAAAGAGAGGTTGCATGATGCTACAGACATATCGCGGGCAGACCTCGCAATCGCGCCGTTTGGTTGGATTTGACGCCTTCGTGCGTTCATTGTCCTGCGTTGGGTGTTGCTTTTTCTTACTGGTTTTGGTTGCAGGCTGTTCAAAGGAATCCGCGGATACAAAAGCCGAAACTTCGGCTCAATCGACTCAGCCGACAAAGGCCGTGCTTTCCTGGCATTGGTTGGGCAAGAAGCGGCTCGGCGCCGAAGCGAACGCCACCAACTTCATGGCGATTTGGAACAAACCGGAAAGCGCGCGATTGGAGGTTCAGACGCTCGATAAACTTGCTTCGGCCCCTTGGCGACTGTTCAAAACACCTGCCGCTCTTTCCAATGCCCCCGTTGGTTTGTTGCGTCCGCTGCTTGATGATTTGGTTCAAGCCGAATCGTACTTGGAGGTTCACGGAGCCACAAATCAGCCTGGTGAACTGGTCTTTGCGATCCGGCTGGATGACGCTCGTGCCGCTCTTTGGCAAACCAATGTGCCGGTCATCTTGAAGTCGATCGTTGCTTCCGATTTCCAACTCGCGCCGGTTCGCGTTGGCGGCTGGACGCTTTTATCCTGGTCGGACTCAAAGAAGGCGCAAGACACGAAACTGCTGGCAGAGTTTCGTGCCCGGATTCAGCGCGATGGTGCTCCCTATCCCGGGCGGGCTACTAATTATTGGGTTGAGGCAAGTGTGGATGCTCCGGGCTTGAGTGAAGCACTCCGGCTTGGCTGGAAGCTGCCGGCGGCCTTTCCCGACATTGGTTTGACGATGATTGGAGATGGGCAGAATGTCCGGACGCGAGGCGAAATGAACTTCCCCGAGCCACTGCCGGAATTATCACCGTGGCGCGTGCCCTTGAACCTCACGGCAGAACCGTTGACGGGATTGACGGCCGTGCGTTCGCTTACTCCGCTGCTGCAGCGCCTGGGTGTGCTGTCCCCTGAGCAGGCGGCGCAGTTTCCTGACCAGTTTTTAATTTGGTTGCGGGCCGGCCCGCCTCTGCAAGTTTACTTCGCCTTTCCCTCCGAAAATGCGACTAATGCTTTTTGGAAGCTTGCGCCACGGATTTCCGATTGGGTGAATTCACACACGGACGCGAAACGCTATGGTTCGATCACGCTGGACACCAATCTCAGTGAGCTGAAGTGGAGCGGCCTGACCCTCTGCGCGCCATTTCTGAAGAGTGGGACTAATGACTCAGGCGGACAGTATATACAGGGAGGTTTTGGCTTGTCGGCAGCCACCAATGTTCGTTTGCCACGCGAACTTCACGACCACATAAATCAGGGGACCAATCTATTGTTCTTCGATTGGGAATTTGCCTCCGAAACCCTGCCCCAGTGGCGTTATTTGGACGATGTTTCGCGGATGATCTTTGATGGATCCCACGCGTCACGACTGCGCGGGAGTACCAACACCTTCAACTGGCTGATAACGAATGTGACCAACCTGTCGCATTCTGTCACTGACTTGCGCCAAACTGCCTCAAACCAACTGGTCCTTACCCGGCGTTCCACCCTGGGAGTCAATGCGGTCGAACTCGATATTCTCGTCAACTGGATTGAAATGCCGGATTTCCCGAGGGGCATGTCGTCCCTCTGGCGCACCAACCCGGCACCACTCCGATTTGTCCGTGCGACAAACGCTGCGGCCCCCAAAAAGCCATAAGCGTAAGGCGGTCGCTCGAAATCATGCCGGTTCGCTGATTTGGCCTGGCGGCATTGGCCGGGACACGGGGTCGATGCGCCCTCTTGGAAAAGTCACCTCACCGCAACTTAAAAATCGCGTTGGTGTTTTGCTTCTCGACCTACTATCGTGTGACGCTATGAAACACAGCGCAGGACCTTCGAAATGGCCAGCCAAACGCCTGTTTGCCTGTTTAATGTTGCCGCTCTCGGCCTTTTTGATTCTCACGGTCAGTGCTACCGCAGTGACCCCGGATAATCCTTATTCGGGAATCGTCGAGCGCAACAGCTTCGGATTGAAACCTCCTGTGAATCCTGCGGATCTCGTCAAACCTCCTGCGCCCGTGGTAGCCGACATCAAATTGCAGGGCATCACCACAATTCTCGGGCGTAAACAGGTGCTGATGAAGGTGAAAGTCCCCGCGAAACCGCCTGAGCCCGCTCGGGACGAGTCTCTGGTCGTTGCCGAAGGCGACCGCGAAGGTGAAATTGAAGTGATCGAGATAAACCCCTTGGAGGAAACGGTCAAAGTGAACAATGCGGGAACGATCCTCGCGCTAAACATGAAGGATCATAGTGAAAAACCCTCGCCTGGCGCCGTTCCCGCGCCCGGTGCGCTTCCCGGCGCATTGCCTGCTGTTCCGTCGGCCACCGGCAATCCTGCACTGTTGCGTCCCTCGAACATTCCTGCTCCCGCAAATTCAACTTCTACGGGTGGCTCTGGCGTCTCGACATTTGGGGGGACCGGAACGTCATCTGGATTATCCTCCTTCGGCGGGACTACCCCCCAGAACGTCGTCGGCAGCGGCACTCAGCAAAAAAGCCTCCCCTCAAGGGCACTGCGTTCTTCCCCGGGCATGGCAACCCCTCAGACCGCCGGAGGCGAGTTTCAGAATATCTCACCCGAAGCGCAAGCCATCCTGATTGAGGCTCAGCGGGCCCAGATTCAACCAGGAGGATTTGATCCTTTGCCGAAAACTGCCATCACTCCCCGGGAGCACATGGGTACGCCTAACCCGCCCAATCCGGGTCAACCTAGGTAGCTTTGCGGGCGTTAGGCGGGTAGCTAGGCGCTGTCCCCCTTAATGGGGACTTCTAAAACCCTCAAAAATGCTTCCCAGCGGTGTTGTGCCCTGAGCGCATTCGGTTGCAACAGCTTGGTCTTACGCGATTTGTGTGACTGAAAAATGTTCAAAAAAAATCAAAAAAATTATTGACGCTTTGTAGCTCTCCTGAGATAGTCTTGCCACACACGGTAACCAAAAAACAAATGAGAACAAAACTACT
>DASUGI010000183.1:0-17371 GCA_036274115.1 Verrucomicrobiia bacterium | reverse complement strand
AAGCTGCGGAGCATAGTGCGTTATTAACGCTTGTGCTTTGACCAGACACTGAACGCTCTTGTCACCGCGCACACACTTCACTCCTCCATCAACCAGCGCGCGGCCTTCCAACAGATCGCGACGAGAGCTAAAGCGTTGCTGAAGGAAACTCTCGAATGCACGGAGGTTCCATCCGGTGTATGATTCCTTCGAACTCCACTTCGAACATGCCGTCGCGGAAATCAATCAGCTTCACATGCGCACCATCAGGTAAGCCCGCTGGCATGTTGCATCCGCCGATGACAGACCTGACCTGAACCATCTTGCCTTTCATTGCCGGGACATATTTCATACTTCAGCATACCCGATTGTTCGCGTAGCGTTTGCTCGATTGTTCCTGAGCAAAAAACTTGGATTTCAAGGATTATAGTTGAGCGAACAAGACGGCAACTATCCACAGGGCAATTGCAATGAGCGTCAAGAAAACAAACCGGCGGACAGATGGGGGTTTCCCATGCTCTAACTTCTCATGTTGCAACCCTCGATACATGGCATGTTAGGAAACTCTGTTGACAACCAGTAACCCTGATCGTGCCGCGGCAAACACAGTGGTGGAAGCATCGCCAACTTGCGATGTTCCGGTCGCTCTAGAGAGTTCCTTGGATAGTACGTTCCGTTGTTACAAAACTGGCAAGAAATGCAACGTGCCGCGCCTGTTTGCCTTTGGCGTGCCGCGTCAAGGCAACACCGATAATCCTTCCGACTAATGCGCCCAGCACACCTGCAACCAACAGGCCAAAAGCAAGGCTACCAAGGCCAGGTGCGTCTCCGAGTCCCGGCAACGGAACACCTGCCGCCTTCATCAAGACATAACTCATCCCGATACCAGCGGATACCAACATAGCCGCTGCGTGTGAGGACCGGGAGCTGGAGAGTTCCGTTGGCCGGCGATTATGTTCCAGTTCCTTGTGGCAAAAGGGACATTCTGTTGCATAGACGAAATTGCCAAGCTTCTCCCGGCAGTGCGGACATTTGGTTTTCATGGGAAGTTCCCTTATTCGTTGTTTCGTTAGTCGCTTCGGCGAGGGTTCGCCTCGCCGAGGTTAGTTCACTATTTTATGAACGCGGGTGCGACGTGAGAGTGGGATTCATGCTCATCATCCTCGTCATACCTCGACTGAGGAGCACTGTTCCCGCCACCAACGGCGGCCGCAACTCCGCTCAACAACAGAAGGAAGAAGGTTGCCAAAGCCGTTTGAGAAACACGTTTGGCAGCGACTGCTGTCGCCTGACGAGCTTCTGGTTCGGTCACACTAACCGCGCCTGGCGATTCAAGCTGGGTAGATTTGGCTTGGATCGCACTTCCTGCAGCCGCCGTCCCTGCTGCGCCGCCGAGCAGCGAACTCATGACCGTAGTCAAGAAGATCGCACTCAAGATGGTGGTAGCTGCCCAAGTCAAGATGCCGTGCTGCATTCGGTCTTTTTTCGTAAGACCATTAGAAAGCCGGCCGGCTACGCGTCCACCTACGTACATGGCAATGATCGAGCTGCCAAAAAACCAGATGAGACCCCCTATGGCGAGACCTTCGCCAGGATTCCGCTCCTGAAGAGGGTTAGCGGAGGCAGCTCCAATTCCCACGCCGAGGAGCAGGAGTAACAGTTGGATGATGATGGCGGTAGTAATGCCCGCGAAGATGGCGGGCCAGGAGATCCGTTTTGAATACGAGAACTCCATGTGAGTTGTTGATTGATCGTGTTTCATAATTTTTTGACCTTTCGTTCGTTTGTTTTGTCGTGGGAGTCTAACCAAACAGAAGCGGCCATGGGGATCCTTCGCTGGAGCGGGGTTACAACACCGTAACCAAAGATAGCACCTGCCCTGTCCGCGTTGAGTAGGGTCTTAACCCGCTTTAGCTCAATTCCAGGCCGGTATTCAGGCTTCGCACCATTGATGAAACCGAACACCACGCACTCCTGCATCCGCAATGATGAACATCGAATCGCACTGCGGCTTGTAGACGCGGGCACAGCACAACTTCCTTCACGCAAGCTTGAAGACATTTCATTTGGCTTGGAGAACTTGAGAGTCAGCGGGCTGCACGTTTGGAACGGTAGCGCCCTGTGCCTGAGCGAACCTCGATTTAGAACGGAGGAGCAGTGTGCCACAACACCAGTCAGCCAGCGGCAAGACCACATTGAAATTCCGGTCCATGTAGCGGTGATGCAGCAAGTGGTGGCCATTGAGCCGGAAGAACAGTCCAGAGCGTTCGACATTCCTCTTGCGCGGAATGTGCATGCACCAATGCAGATACTCATACGCCGCATAGTAGAGACACGCTGCCAGCAAGGAGCCGCAGACAAGGCCGGCGTTGTTGACAATCCAAGCTGCAATCAAAAACGGGAGCTGTGTGACAACAATCAGCGCCGGACCGTTCCACCACGCCATGGGCACGGTCTGCCGATCCTCCTCCCTACGCAAATGATAGGTTTGATCTGCTTTGAAAATGTGATGATGCACCAAAGCGTGTCGCTCGAACGGATAGCTGAAGATCTTCACCCGGCGATGCATTACATATCGATGGAACGTCCACTCGAAAAACGAGCTGAACATGATACAGCTTAAGAAGCCCGCTGCAGCCCATAGGATAAAAATTGTCATCGTTAAACCTCAACTATTTCACGATGACACTATCCATTAGCGCATGGTTTTGTCTGCGGGGGAAAGGTCCCCACCATGGCGGTAGCGATTCAGAGATCTGGAGGGGCACGCACATGGTAAGGGTTTTTGCTCATTGTCCTTTAACCCTGTACGAAGATGGTGTTACCGGTATGGAACATAGATAGCGAAAGCACTTCTATGACTTTTGAGATTGCTCTCCTGCTTGGTTTGCTTGCGGTTGCGCTGGTCTTGTTTTGCTTTGAATGGGTCCCTGTGGACGTGGTGGCGTTGGGATTGGTGGTAACGCTCGTATGGACTGGTTTGCTGCCGGCCAGCAAGGCGTTTGCGGGCTTCGGGAGCGAGACCGTCATGATGATGCTGGGATTGCTGATTCTGACCGCCGCGCTTTTGCGGACTGGCGTGATGGATTTGGCAGGGATAGCGATTGCTCGCAATACCAACAACAGCCCGACGCATTTGCTGCTGGTCGTGATCGTCGCGGTCGCGACGTTGAGCGCGTTCATCAGCAATACGGCGGCGACGGCATTTTTTGTTCCCATCGTGATTGGTTTGGCGAGGCGGGCGCATATTTCGCCCAGTCAGCTTTTGATGCCATTGGCGTTTGCTTCGATCGTGACGAGTTCAGTGACGCTCATCAGCACCTCCACAAATCTGGTGGTCAACGGTTTGATGACTCAATTTGGCCTTCCGGCGATGGGCTTGTTTGAGCTGGCGCCCGTCGGGTTGCCGATTGCCGCAGTCGGCCTGTGCTACATCTACTTTGTGGGCCGCCGTCTGGTTCCGGTCCGGTCCGACCCCAAGGCCTTGGTTGAAGCATACGGCGTTCGCGATTATCTGGCGGAGCTACTGATTAGTCCGAAGTCCAAACTAGTCGGCAAGACCTTGGCTGAATCGCGCCTTGGCCGAGACTTGGACTTTACGGTGCTACGGCTCGCGCGGGATAAGGAAAAATATTTTGTTCCCAACAGTGCGACCGTACTGCGTGCTAACGATGTCGTTTTGGTCGAAGGGAAGACTGAGGACATCCTGAAGATCAAAGACGCCACGGGAATCGACATTAAGGCTGACGCCCAGTTATCCGACCATCAGCTTCAAAATGATGAAGTCGCGCTTGTGGAAATCCTGCTATTGCCTGGTTCATCACTTATTGGCGAGACGTTGAGAAGATATCGATTCAGGGAGCGTTTTGGACTGCAAGTTCTAGGTATTCATCGACGGGAATACAATATCCGCAGCCGCACGAGTCAGGTACCGTTACGGGTGGGCGATGTGCTGCTTGTGCAGGGGCCGCGAGCCAACCTCGCACGGTTGGAAGGAGACCACAGCTTGCGTGTGTTAGGAGCGGTCGACGACAAGCGGCCGAACCGCAAGCTGGCTGCCATCGCAGTTGCGATTTTCGTGAGTTCGTTAGTTCTAGCTACTTTTCAGGTGGTATCGCTGCCGATCGCCGTGCTTACCGGTGCCATCCTGGTCTTCGTAGCGAGGTGCATCACCCCGGAAGAGGCTTACCGCGAAGTCGATTGGAAAGCGATCATCCTGATCGGCGGAATGCTCGCGGTGGGAGCCGCGATGCTAGAGAGTGGTGCGGCGGCCTACCTGGCTGGCCTAGTTGCGGGGTTGGCAAAAGACTCGTCGCCGATCTGGCTTCTTGGCGGATTCTTTATTCTTACTGTCCTTCTAACGCAACCCTTGTCGAATCAAGCCGCCGCAGCCGTGATTCTGCCAGTTGCGATTCAGACTGCAGTTCACCTCGGACTCAACCCTCGCACGTTTGCAATGATGATCGCGGTCGCAGCCAGTTGTTCGTATCTGACGCCGTTAGAGCCGTCCTGCCTGATGGTTTATGGCCCTGGTCGTTACCGGTTTATTGATTTTCTAAAAGTCGGCGCTCCGCTGACGTTCCTGATTTTCATCCTGGCAATCATTTTAGTTCCGAGAGTTTGGCCAGTGTAGTAGTTGCACCGTGGTCCTGTGCCGGCATTGAAAAGTGCAAGACGTTCACCGCAACCAGCCAACGCAACGGAATCATATGGAACAATCGCCCGCGCTACTGGCGAGGTTTCCTGATCTGAAATTCTTGAAAGTAAATCTGCTCTACTTCAATCCCTCGGGGTTGGCGCAGATTGGTGAACTCAAATATTCGGTCAACGTGAGCAACGCCGAATGCATGTTTGTTTTTGCATGCCGCAGTGAGGCATGCGCCTGCGGCGACTTTGACCTCAGCGAGGCTTTCGATAATGCGCTGCGCTCGCGGAGCAACAAAATCGAAGGCGAAATCCGTTGTGCAGGCACTCCCTCGTCGTCAGCTTGTGTCTAACAAGCGAAACCCGCACCACATTTCGCTGCGATAAGCTGATAAGCAATTCAGTTTCGCGCTACCCAGCTAGCATGCAATGTTGCCCGCGTGAACATCAACTACACGCTGAGCCATGCCGGCAAGCCTATGGCAGAATGGTCTGAGATCAACCGCAACATTCCACCTGCCAAAAAAATTGTACTCATCCCGCCAGAGATTCTTGGTCGACAGGAGGTGCGCGGCTTCTTCAAAAGGTCGCTCGTTACCAGTTGGACTAAGTCTGAGGCCGGCTATTCCGTAGGATTGGAAGCAGTCAAAATGCCTTAATGATGCTGCAGCGATCAGCCCTCTGCTCCCATCCATCGGGATTGTCGAGGGCTTTCCTTATTGCGCAGTTTCGCAGTGTTAGGGCTTCCAAGGCAAATCATCTGCATTAACGAGCTGTCAATTCTCCAGTTTGGCGTTCATCGAGATGTTGGCACGCAGCAGTCGCGACACTACACAGTTGGTTTTGGCGCGGACCGTAGCATCAATAAACCCGCCTTGCGTCACTTTGGGTAGCCTGGCGAGGACGTTCAGATGAATGTTCATTACCGTCCAACCCGCTGCAAGACGTTCCAGGGTGACGGTCGCCGCGGTTAAGATCTCGCCGGATGCAGAGTCCCTCAATCCAAGTTCGTGCGACAGGGCCAAAGAAAAACTACTCGCGTGAGCGGCCGCAATCAATTCGGCCGGGTCGGTGTGGGAGTTGTTTTCGGGTGGCAACCCCAAGGAGAATTTGGCGCGTTTCAACACGCCGCTGTGGGTCGTAACCGACCGGGTGCCGCCTTTCCCATTGCCCTTCCAACGAACTGATGCTTTCCGAATGATCAGGTTCATTGAGGGAGGCTCGGACGAATCATGGGTTTGAGCCAATACCTTGTTCCTTGGACTGTGATGCCTTTGTGCTATGAAGTCATCAACTGTAACCGTCGGTTGCGAATAGGGGAGTCGCCAACTGATTTCCTGACAACCGTTTCCTGATTGTGACACTGAGATTAAAGGTCTAAGCTAAGGATCGGCTATGGAACTGCGTCATCTGCGATACTTCGTTGCGGTGGCTGAGGAATTGAACTTCACCCGGGCCGCCGAGAAACTACGCCTCGCGCAGCCCTCGCTCACGCGCCAGATTCACAATCTGGAGGAAGAGTTGGGCGTGCGTCTGCTGGACCGCAGCAGGAACCAGGTGTCGCTGACGGAAGAAGGAAAAAGATTTCTGGTGGATGCGCGGCGGCTGGTGGCGTTGAGTCTCGAAAGCGTAAAGGCCGTGCAGCGCTTCAGCCGGGGTGAATCCGGTCAGTTGAACCTTGGCTATCTGTTTAAATTCAATTTCGATCTTCTGCCCGCAACGCTCGTGACATTTTACCAAACTTGTCCCGAGATTGCGGTTAACCTGTTCGACATGTCACCGGCTGAACAGCTTCGCGCCCTGGAAGCGCAGAAAATTGATCTGGGATTCGTCGGCCTGCGTCCCCCCGTCGCCGTCAAGAACATGGCCGCCCTGACGTGGGAATGCGTTGCTCGGCACAATGTCGTGGCCGTTCTGCCGGCACATCATCCGCTGGCTAAAAAGAACAAAATCAAATTGCCGGATCTCAAGTCGCTGTTCTTTGTCGCAATGTCCGAACAGACGCATCCCGGCTCACGCGACTGGTTATCAGGTCTCTGCCAGGGCGCCGGCTTTACACCCAGGGTTCTGCAGGATGTGGAGCTCGAATCCGGCCTCATGACTTTTGTGGCTGAAGGTCTGGGCGTGACGCTGGCGCGCGAGCAGATCAAGAATCTGCCTCATCCGGGCGTGGTCTTTCGCCCACTGGCAACCGCTGCGAAAGCAGAGTATTGGATTGCCTGGCATCGCGAGAATCATTCCAAAGCACTTGGAAAATACATTGAGGTTGTCAAAAAGCAGGCCGCTGTAGTGCGTTGAAGTTTTTTGGTCCGATCCTTCCCCTAAAACCTTCGCGGCAATCGTGAACTTCGTTCCCCAATAGCGATAGACTATCGGCGCAAGCCATCAGGAGGTATTGGCCGCCCGCCCATCGCGAGAGTCTATTATCTCGAATGAACTCAATTCAAGTATCGGTAGGGGGACTCAATGGTCACGTTACAGCTCCCCGCGACGACGATGTTGTCGCGTCGGCTGCACCCATTCAGAACAAGTCGATTAACCGGCTGTTAGTGGTTGATGATGACTGCGTCCTTCGAGAGTTCTGTGCTGACGCCCTGACTGTTGCCGGCTACTTCATTGACACTGCGGAGGATGGCGCTGCCGGCTGGCAGGCGCTCCAAGGGATGCCATACAATTTAGTACTTACTGATAACAGAATGCCGAAAGTCTCTGGCATTGAATTGGTCAAGAGAATGCGTTCCCAGGGCATGGATCTACCAGTCGTCTTAACGTCGAGTGCCATTCCGACGGCGGAGATTGAAAGGGATCCCTCGCTCCAGCTCGCCGCCACACTGCTAAAGCCGTTCTCCATCGCCGAGTTGCTCGATACGGTGCAAAAAGTTCTGACGGCGGAAATCCATCGCAGAAACGGACAGAACGAATTGACGGATGGCTTCAACCAGAAGCGCCAGTGGGCAAGCGACAGGAGCGAACCGGCACGCATCAACATCCAACAAATGAAAGTGAACCAAGTATGAAAACAACACATCCAGGAATGATCGAAACAGTAAAAGACGAAATCGTTGCTGCGATCAAGGGAACGGGCGATATCGTGCAAGCGACGGTAGATACCGTGACACAGATCCTCGGCACTACGATCAAGGACACAGGTAAAGTGGGGACATCGGTGACCGATGTTATTGCGGACGTTGCCAGCGGCGCGGTTCGCGGGGTGGTGCAAGTCGGTGGTGACCTGACACAGGCCGCCAAGGGAATCATGCTCGGAGTGCTTCGTGGCACCAAGGAAACGGGCACTGCGGTTTTGAACACAGTCAGCCATACGGCGCGGGTTGCGGTAAAGGATACGGCGGACGTCGGCGGCGACGTGGGAGCGGCAGCCACCGGGCTGGTGGCCGGGGCCATTGAAGGCGCTAAAGAAATGGGCGTCAGCGTCGAAGAAGCCGCCGCTGCTGCAGCTGATGGGGCCGTGAAAGCCGCGAGCCAAGTTGGTTCGACTGCGGTCACAGCAGTTCGCAAGGCCTTCAGCAAGCCGGTCAACGGCGTCAAGGTGGCACTAAAAGAACCAGAGTTGGCCAAAAGCCGCTTAAACGGATAAATCGCCAGTGGCTGGAACAGGCGTTCCAGCCATGAGCGTTCCAGCTCATGAACAATTGCGTGCAAGCCAGGAAAGAGACTCAAATTACATACTTATCAAAAGACCATTATGAACAAACTTATTTCTCTCACACTGCTCGTTGGTGGGGTGGTGCTTATCATCTTCGGAATCACCGCCACGAACTCGTTCAATTCAGACGTTTCCAAGTTCTTTACCGGATCGCCGACAGATAAGGCCATCTGGATGCTCATTGGCGGCACCATTGCCGCCGTCATCGGACTTACGGGAACGTTGCGCGGTTCGAAACAGGGTAAGTCTGATCGTTGGAATCGAGCCCGTCATTCCGTTGAAACAGATCCAGCAATATGATTTCAAATCACAGCCAGTTCATCGATGCCATCCATGCGAAGAAGAAGGTTTGGGTGCGGTTTTATTCCAAAGCTGATAGCGACGTGCTGGACCGAGTGTGCGCACCAATGGATTATGGTCCGGGAGGAGAGACAATGGATGGGCTGAATCGCTATTGGATTTGGGATTACACGAGCGAAAGCGGTGCTCACGCACTGAGCTTGGTACCGCAGGAGATTGTGGATTTGCGAGTGCTGGGCGAAGAGTTTGATCCGGCGCAATTAGGCAACACTCCTACACCGTGGTCTATTCCGCGGGATTGGGGTATCCATGTCTGAACAATCTGCCGCATGACGTGATCACTTCCGAACAAATCATCGATGACGTTGTCCACACGGAGTACAAGCACGGCTTCGTTACCGACATTGAATCGGAGTCGGCGCCGCGAGGCCTGAATGAAGACATCATTCGCTTCATCTCGCGGAAAAAAGATGAGCCGGAGTTCATGCTCGCGTGGCGCTTGAAGGCGTATCAACACTGGTTGACCATGGCTGAGCCCACGTGGCCAAAGGTTCATCACCCGCCGATCGCTTACCAGAAGATCATTTATTACTCGGCTCCCAAACAAAAGCGCGACGCGCCGAAAAGTCTTGATGAGGTTGATCCCAAGCTCCTGGAGGCGTATTCGAAGCTTGGCATTTCGCTGCGTGAACAGGAACGCCTGGCCGGAGTTGCGGTGGACGCCGTGTTTGACAGTGTGTCCGTCGCCACCACCTTTAAAGCGCAGCTTGCAAAGCAGGGAATCATTTTTTGCTCCTTCAGTGAGGCGGTGCGGGAACATCCGGAATTGGTCCGTAGATATCTTGGGTCGGTGGTGCCGTATACCGACAATTTCTTTGCCTCCTTGAATTCCGCCGTCTTCAGCGACGGGTCGTTCTGTTACATTCCCAAGGGGGTTCGCTGCCCGATGGAATTGTCCACCTATTTCCGCATCAACGCGGCCAGCACCGGACAGTTCGAACGAACGCTCATCATCGCCGAGGCGGGCGCTTCCGTCAGTTATCTCGAAGGCTGCACCGCGCCCATGCGTGACGAAAACCAACTCCACGCGGCGGTCGTCGAACTGGTCGCGTTGGATGACGCTCAAATCAAGTATTCCACCGTGCAGAACTGGTATCCGGGAGATGAACTCGGGCGGGGCGGCATTTACAACTTCGTCACCAAGCGCGGACTCTGCAAAGGCCACAACGCCAAAATTTCATGGACGCAGGTCGAGACCGGCTCGGCCATCACCTGGAAATATCCCAGCTGCGTGCTCCTCGGCGACAATTCGGTGGGCGAGTTTTATTCCATCGCGGTGACGAACCATTATCAGCAGGCGGATACCGGCACGAAGATGATACATCTGGGCAAGAACACGCGGAGCACCATCATCTCGAAGGGAATTTCGGCCGGACACGGGCAAAACAGTTATCGCGGTTTGGTGCAGATGCGAAAGTCTGCGACGCACGCGCGCAACTTCTCCCAATGTGATTCGCTGTTAATCGGCAACCAATGCGGAGCGCACACGTTCCCCTACATCGAGGTGAAGAACAGTTCATCCCGGGTGGAACACGAAGCCTCGACCTCGAAGATTGGCGACGACCAGATTTTCTATTGCAACCAACGCGGGATTTCGACTCAGGACGCCGTGAACATGATTGTAAACGGATTCTGTAAGGATGTCTTTCAAAAGCTCCCAATGGAGTTCGCCGTGGAAGCACAGAAGCTTCTGGGGGTAAGCCTCGAGGGAAGTGTTGGGTAGCGAACACACCTGGCGCCGCAATGGAAATAGTGTTTGAACTGACAGTTTTGACCTCCTTCGTGATAACGTCCCGGTCCTGCCACGAGAATGGTGGTTTCTCGCGACCTAATTGACACCGCTACTTTGTATTTCTCGCAATAGCCTCAAACTATCGCGGCAATTCATACGAGGTATTGGCCGGCTTTCACCATCAGGCTGATTGTGCACTGAACGAGCGCGGGAATTAGACTCCGCGCTACATCAGCCACCGGAGGTAGTTATGATTGAGAGTAAAGAACCAAGTAAATCCCAGCCGAACGTGGCTGAGTGGAAGAAAATTGTAGTCCAACACCAAAAACCGTCCGCAGCGAGAGCATCCTGGCAGATTATCAACACGCTCGTTCCTTATGCGCTGCTGTGGTTGGGGATGTACTACACGTTGGCGATCTCATGGTGGCTTACGATAGCGCTGGCAATTTTGGCCGGTGCGTTTCTGGTCCGGGTCTTTATCATTTTTCACGATTGCGGGCATGGGTCGTTCTTCAAATCCCGGCGCGCGAATGACGTTTGGGGATTCCTTTCCGGGATGCTGACGTTTACGCCCTATTATCATTGGCGGTGGGAACATTCGCTGCACCACGCCACCTCAGGCGATCTTGATCGACGGGGAACCGGAGATGTGTGGACGATGACCGTTCAGGAATACCTGGAGTCTTCACGCTGGGAACGGTTTGCGTACCGGCTGGCGCGCAATCCAGTCGTACTGTTTGTTCTGGCACCGCTCTACATCTTTCTGATCAAGCATCGAATTCCCAAGGCCAGAGCCAGCCGGCGGGAACGGTATTCGGTCTATTGGATGAACCTGGCCATTCTGGGTGTGGCGGCGGTGATGGCTGCCGTCTTCGGCCTCAAGGCGTATTTGTTAATCCAGTTGACCGCGTTGATGGTGGCCGGCACGGCGGGTGTGTGGTTGTTTTACGTCCAACATCAATTCGAGGGAGCTTACTGGGAGCGACGCGATGAATGGGACTACGCGGCAGCGGCATTGCAGGGCAGCTCGTTCTATAAACTGCCCCGCGTGCTGCAATGGTTTTCCGGCAACATCGGGTTTCATCACATTCATCATCTGAGTCCAAGGATTCCCAACTACAATCTGGAGAAATGCCACAACGCGGATCCGCTGTTTCAGCAGGTCAAGCCCGTCACTTTGTTCTCAAGCTTCAAGTCATTCACCTTCCGCCTCTGGGATGAACAACGGCGGGAGCTGGTTGGCTACCGTCACCTTAAAAGTCTCCGACGATCAGCGCTGCGAGCGGGTGGACTTCTCTGAGTCCACGCGCGTGAGTACTGGTTGCCATAGCCAGAGACTATGGGCAATGCGCCCACAAGGTATTGGATGGATTCCTTTTTGAAGGTCAGCGTGGACGTGGAGAGGAAAGTTCAAGAATATGAATACAAGAATAATCGAAGCCAGAATATCCAAGGAGACTCCAACTCAGTTTGCCTTCCCGGCTCCCGCCGCCCGCCATGTTTCATTGGCTGCCGACTTCAACAATTGGGACTGTGAATCAATGCCAATGCGCAAAGGGCAGGATGGGATTTGGAGAAAAAATGTGCCGCTGGAGTCCGGCGATCACGAATACCGGTTCGTCGCGGACGGAGTATGGCAGGACGATCCTTCTGCGGAGCAGAGAATCGCGAATAGGCTGGGCACAGAGAACTGCGTCCGAACTGTAGTGGGGTGAACACTTTCAATTCCCATGAAACATTAACAAACGAAAGGAAATCATATGTTATACACAATCGCAGTCGTTCTGCTCGTTCTGTGGCTGCTTGGTCTCGTCACCGGCTACACCATGGCGGGCTTTATCCACATCCTTTTGGTCGTCGCGGTAGTCACGCTGCTGATCAAACTGGTGTCAGGACCTAAACAGGCGTGAACTCCGGGCTTTGCTGTCCGAACTGTTGGCGGGCAGGCACAACAGCCCATTAACAAAACCCGCCAACAAGAGATGAAAAATGAACGCATTGAAACGGTGGAACCAATTGAAAGAAATGGAAAGCTTCCAGCACGGCCTGGAAGGCCTTTTGCGCCACTCGTCGGCCCGCTGGCCTGCGGGCCAAGAGGAGGCCCTGGCCGTCCCTGAATGGTCGCCGCTGGTGGACATCAGCGAAGACTCAAACGAATACCTGATCAAAGCCGAACTGCCTGAAGTGAGAAAGGAGGATGTGAAGGTGACCGCCGAAGACGGCATGCTGACCATCATGGGTGAGCGCAAATTTGCGAAGGAGGAAAATGGGAGAAGGTATCACCGCGTCGAACGTGCCTATGGCAGCTTCGGGCGCACTTTCTCGCTGCCCGATGATGCCAGTGCCGCCAAGGTTAGGGCCGAATTCAAAGATGGCGTGCTTACGGTGCACCTCGTGAAGGATGAGAAAGCCAAGCCGCAACACGTCGAGATCAAGGTCTCCTGACGAAACAGAAACACCGTTCAGTGTTTGCCGCTATCGCTAACAGGCAACCACCACAGCAGCGTAAGACTCGCGGCCGCGGAGGCGGCTGAAGCCAGGAAGATGCCCAGTTTCGCGCTGCCAATCAGACTTTCGTCGAATGCCTGATTGGCAATGAACAATGCCATCGTGAATCCGATCCCGGCAAGCAATCCCCCACCCACCAGCAGCCTCCAACTCAGATCCGCGGGGCGTATCGCCACCAGACCCAGGCGGACTGCCAGCCATGTGAACCCCAGGACGCCCACCGGTTTGCCGAACGCGAATCCAACAAAAACCGCCAGAGTGACCGAATCGTTGAGATCGCTCAAACTGAGTGGCAAGCCCGCATTCGCGAACGCAAAAAACGGCATGATGACGAAACCGACCCACGGGTGCAGTCCAATCTCCAGTCGTTCAACCGGAGACAACGTTTCGCGCGCCGCGATCTCCGCCGCTTGCAAGGTGCGGCGATCCTTTGTGTCGCCACTTCCCTCGTCCCCGGGCGGGTGCGCGACAACCTGATCTAATATGGCATACAGACGTTCGTCGCTCACCCATCTGCGGGCCGGTGTCATCAACCCCAGGATAACACCGGTGATCGTTGCGTGGATGCCGGATGCATCCACCGCAATCCAGATGAGGACACCGGCCAAGAAGTAGATCGGGAAAATGCGGACGCCAGCCCGCGCCATAGCGTGCACGATTCCGATACCGCCTGCCGCCAAGGCGAGCGCAACCCAGGAGATATTGCTGCTGTAACCGATGGCCACTACAAGTATGGCGCCGATGTCGTCAACGATCGCCAGTGAAAGCATGAACACGCGCAGGCTCTGTGGAATGCGCGATCCCATGAGCGCCAGACAGCCGATCACAAACGCCGTGTCAGTCGCCATCACTGTGCCCCAGCCAATCACGCCGGGGCGGCCCGACTGCAGCATCAGATATAGCGCCGCCGGCACCAGCATGCCGCCCAGCGCACCCGCAATGGACAGCGCGGCCATGCGTGGGTTCTTGAGCTCGCCAAGCACCAACTCTCGTTTGAGTTCTAAAGCGACGAGGAAGAAGAACAAAGTCATCAGGGCGTCGTTGAGCCATTCTTTCAACGAGCGAGCGAACTCGAACGAGCCAATCCGAACTCCCAGCGAAGTTTCCCAAGTGCTCAGGAATGAGTGACTCCATGGAGAGTTGGACAACACCAGCGCCGCCACGGTGAACAGCAGCAGCACCGCGCCGGCGGCCGCTTCGATGCGCAAAAAGCGGTTGAACGGTTTCGCGAGCCGATCGACGAATCCAGCCGGTAGCTTGGCGAGCTTCGCTTGATTCTGCGGATATTCACTCATAGGAGCAGCGTCAGTCTCGACGCGTTCACCACATAATCATTCACATTCTCCTCCACGCGAAACCATCGCCGTCCATAATTGATCGACACTTTCCGTTCGCGGTTGGGGTGCGTGAAAATTGTGCATGACTTTCTCTTTAAGAAAGCGGTCCTTTAGACTGCCGATTTGACTCCGGAATGTCCATCGGTCTCGCCAGCGGTGGCGGAGGGTCAATGCGTCCAAACCTTACTTCGTTTCTGAAATTGCGGATGCTGGGGCGGTGGTGACCCTTGAGGTTGTCCTTGTCGCGCAATAGTTGCTTGGCACTGGCAAACAACTCCGCCCATTTGCATTCCAGCTGACAAAGAGGCGTCGCAGACGGAATGCGCGCGCGGGTTCGTCGCACCGTTGAAACCTTGCCGAACGATATGCGCGAAGCGGTTGTCTTGTGCGCATGGGAAGAACTTTTCGTCAACGCTGCAGCCGCAGTGTTGAGTACTACCCCTAAAGCCGTGCAGTCCCGCCTTTACCGGGCGCGGAAACTACTTCGCGAAGCCCTCGTAGAATGGTTGCAAACAACCATGAATGATATGCACCAGACCAAGCCCCCCTGCTGACAATTGCTGACATCAATTATGCGTAAGCCTGCATTTTGGTTCATGAGGCCAAAATCGGGAGAAATGCATTTTAGCTAATGAATACAGCCTATTTGTGAGTTTTAACGAAATAGCGTGAAAGTGAAACCCAGATTCGAATCCTGTCGCTCCGACCATTTTTTTTCAACTCTAGTGCTCCCTAAAACTCCTGAACACCCGTGGCACTCACGCTGCTTAAACTGTAAGCGTGTGCGTCCGGCTGCGGGCGCTTCCGCTCGAGCGGATTAAAACGACTCTCAGTCCCGGACGCACACAAACGAAATTTTTGCCCGATTGGCGGGCATTTCTGGTTGGTTGTGGTTGGTGGGTGAAGCGGCGGCAAGCACACTGGCGTGTTTGCCGCCGCTCTTTTTAGCGCGCTTCAACGTGACTTTTCGGCAACGGGTTTATGAATTGTTTTGTTCCGCCTGAACAAATCACATCACGCACTCTGCGCACGCGAATTGGCCCGACACATATTTCTTCTGCAATGAAATCAAGCATTTCCATGTATCCATGAATGAAACTCACACTCGTGGCATTGGCGTTGCTTGGGGACGGCAGCCAGACCCAGAGGCTTAGTCCCTGGCAACAACAACAACCTTTGCAGGCGGACTGGCTCGGAGTTCTGCCGCAACAACAACGAACATAACTAAATGAAGAAAATCGAAGCGATCATAAAGCCCTTCAAGCTGGAAGAGGTCAAGGACGCCTTGGGGGAAGTCGGTATCGAAGGCATGACCGTGACGGAAGTCAAAGGGTTTGGCCGCCAAAAGGGCCACACCGAAATCTACCGCGGCAGCGAATACACCGTGGATTTCCTTCCCAAAATCAAACTGGAACTCGTGCTCGCGGACAAGCAAGTGGAGACGGCCGTAAACGCCATCGTGAAGGCCGCCAAGACCGGCAAGATTGGCGACGGCAAAGTGTTCGTTTCACCGGTCGAGCAGGCCGTGCGCATCCGCACGGACGAACATGGCGATGCGGCGATTTGAACCTCAACCCGAGATTTCTTCACCCGACTTAAAAATTCTCATGAAAAAACTGATCAAAATTGCTGTGGCCGCAGTGTTTCTCTCCAGCACCATGCTGGTTTCGTCATTTGCGCAAGAAGCTGCCCCCAAGCCCGCTGAGCCGACGATCGAACAGCGCATCGCCGATCTCGAAGCTTACGTCAACAACAGTGCGCGAACCGAAAACGTGGAATCCAAAGTGGCCGGCCCCGGCCCCGGGCACAACGCCTGGTTGATGACCTCGGCGGTGCTGGTGTTGTTCATGACCCTGCCCGGTCTCGCGTTGTTCTACGGTGGTTTGGTGCGCAAGAAGAACGTGCTCTCCGTCCTGGCACAATGTCTCGGTATCGCGGGATTGGTCACCATTCTCTGGTGGGCGGTGGGCTTCAGCCTGTCCTTTGCGTCGGGCAACTCAATCGTCGGCGGCACCGCCAATCTGTTCTTCAAAGGCGTGGATTCCAGCCCGAGCACGCTTCCCTGGGTTTCGCAGAACGTTTTTGCAATCTTCCAGCTCACCTTTGCCATCATCACGCCCGCACTCATCGTTGGCGCGATTGCAGAGCGCATGAAGTTCAGCGCGGTGCTGCTTTTCGTGGCCATCTGGATGTTTGCGGTGTACTTCCCGTTCGCACACATGGTGTGGGGCGGCGGTTTGCTCGCGACGTCCATCAAGGCAATTGATTTCGCCGGCGGCACGGTGGTGCACATGACGTCAGGCTTCAGCGCCCTGGTCCTCTGTATCATCCTCGGCAAGCGCCGGGGTTACGGCAAAGAACCGATGCCGCCGCACAGCATGGTGCTCTGTATGATCGGCACGGGCATCCTGTGGGTCGGTTGGTATGGATTCAATGCCGGTTCAGCCGGCGCGGCGGACGGGATCGCGGCGAACGCGTTCACCACAACGACCCTGTGCGCGGCTGTCGCCGGTTTCGTGTGGGCCTGCGCCGAGTGGTTGTTGAAGGGCAAGCCCAGCGTGCTGGGTTTCTGTTCTGGAATCGTGGCCGGTTTGGTGGTGATCACTCCGGCAGCTGGATTTGTTTCCGCCAATTCGTCGGTCATCATGGGCATCCTCGCGGGCATCATTCCGTTCATCGCGGTGTCCTACCTGAAAAAGGCACTGGGCTATGACGATGCGTTGGATACGTTCGGCGTTCACGGCGTCGGTGGCACGCTGGGAGCAATCCTCACTGGCGTGTTCGGTGATCACAAAATCAATTCGCTGGTCGCGGAGCAAGGCCAGGTGGTCGAGCAAATCAAGGCCGTGGTCGTCACGATCATCTGGTCGGTGGTGGCAACGGCTGTCATCGCGTTCATCGTGAAAGCGGTCGTGGGTCTGCGTCCGTCCGACGAAGTGGAAGTTGCGGGTCTGGACCTCGCCGAACATGGCGAAGAGGGTTATCACGAGAGTCGCAGCTAATTGGGTTTGCTGACAAATCAGAGTGGAATCAACCATCGCCGCTCGGAGCAATCCGGGCGGCGATTGGCGTTTTAAGCAGGACGGGCGTCGCGCCTGTCTCCATTTTGAAAAGGCTCCCGCTTGATCGGATTTGACGAGACGAACC
>DASUGI010000182.1:0-2405 GCA_036274115.1 Verrucomicrobiia bacterium | reverse complement strand
TTTGCTTTTGGCCCCTTCGTCCCCTCAGATCAGCGCTGATCTGCTTTCACAGAAGTCAACTTCCCCAACGCTGGCTTGCGGGTCAGCGGCAGCAACGGGTTCGACGCCATTGCGTCCACGCCAAAAACGTCGCGAGCCGGTTGGCTGCCACGGTGGCGGTCGCGCCAGTCGCCCGATCAGTTGCACCGGCTTGTTGCAGCATGGACAACGGGGAGGTTGAGGGTTGATCGTTGAGAGTTGAGAGGGCGGCTGCCAGTCCAGCAAGGCGCGCACGCGCGCAAACCGTTCCTTCGCCGCCGCACTCAACCACCCAAAATGCCGCACCCGTTGCAGTCCCCGCGGCAACACATGTTGCAGAAACCGATGTAAAAACTTTTCGGCGCTGAGTTTGAGCCGACAGTTCTTTCCGGTGTTGTCGCGGCAACTGAACGTGACGTGTTGCCCGTCATCGGCCACGATCTTTTCGGCGCGGAACGCCGTGCGATACACCGGTTGCCATCCAGCCACCGCGACAGGCGCAGGCACAACTGCGGGCGTCCACCTTGTCAGTCTTGCGTTTGCCATTGAGCTCCACTGGCGTGATCAAAAAACTTTGCGCGCCGGAAGCCACCAGTTCCCGATGCAGCGTGAACCCAAACCCGCAACTCTCCTGCACGCAGAACACCTGGAAACCTTCGTCCACCCATTGTTGGACCTGTTCCACCAGTGCGGCGCGATCGAACTTGCGCGGCGCTTTGGGTTGCGCGTGATCTTTCTGCATCACCACCATGCTGAACTCCAGATGCACATCCAGTCCGAGCTTGAGCATCGGCTTGGCGGGATCGATCACGGCGGTCGGCAGCGGCTGGCGTGGCGGCAACGTGGGAGGCCGCACGGCGGTCACTGCGGGCTTGTCGAAGTCGGCAGTGAGGTTTAGGGTCGCGGGTGTCATGATGGGTTTGAGGATGTATTCTTTCATTGATTTAAGTGTTCGTGATTGGAACTGCGTTCTCAGCGTGGCACCTTGTGGCGCCGCGTTCAACCCATCATGGCATCTAACGCCGGGTGGCGTTGTCAGTTCCGCCGACGCGGACCACGGCGTTGTTCCGGCGTGGCTGAGCTTTGTTCGTTGGCCACTCATGCGCGTCGCATTTCTATGGCTCTTTGGTTTCCTTTTCTGTTGTGGTTGCGCGTCCCCCAAAACTCAGCAGCGGCAGGTCGGCGCTGAGCGGACACTCGCACCGGGCGATTGCATCATCGTGGACAACGCACATCGTCAGGGTTTGGAAACGCGTCATGTGATTGACGCCGCTGGAGATATTTCGCTCAGCCTTCTCGGCAAGTTCCATGTGGCTGGGTTGACTCTGAATCAGGCGGAAGTGGGTATTGAGAAAGAGTATGTGGATAGAGGATTATTTAGGCATGTCGATTTGGTTGTGTTGCTTTGTCCGTAAGTGGCCTAGCGGTGTTTGGCGGCGAGCCGTTCCTTGTTGTTTGGATATCGGACTCGGACGCGGAGATTATGGTAGAGTCGGTCCGGCGACTCAACCCGACAGCGGTCGCGACAGAGTTCATAAAGGAGTTCGGTTTATGACCACCCGGCCTAACCAGGCGCTGCCATCTAACCCGGCCATCGCGTCGCGGTTGCAATCGTGGCATCTCGTGGGCGGGTCGCTGAGCTTGGGTCGTTGACCACACTCGCACGCTATGAAGAAGATCGTGTTTTTCGTCATCGTCGGGGCACTGGTGATTTGGTCTTTTATCTCACACCTTGCGCTTCCTTTGGTCGTGGCCATTGTGGCGATGGCTATTTGGGCTTTTCGCTCTGACACGAAGATGTGGAAGACGAAGCCGACAGCGGAGTTGGTCGCTATGATCGAGGGCGGCGAGTGGCGTTACTGGCAGACAGCACTTGAGGAGCTTCGACGGCGAGGTGAGGACATTTCTCGGTTCACGCCGCGACTTGTTGCTGGGTTGGTTTCTGATTCGGTGCTATCGCGCACCGCTGCGGATGCAGCCCCGAAGGATTTGTTCCCCGAGTTCAAAGCCCACCTGAAGGGTTACTTGCCGACACACGACGTTGCAGCGTCTCGTCAGCGGCTAGAGCCGATTCTTGTGAAGTATGGAGTTGGAGTATGACCGTGTGGTCTAACGAAACAAGATAGCTTTGGCCGGAGCGAGCGCGGGCTGAGGTGTGAACTGGAAGTGGGAGGTGGTTCGCGCGAACGGAGCGCCGAAGCTATCCCCCTACGCTGAAGCTTCGGCGGGACGGGTCAGTGGTTGAACGAGCCCGTCGAATTACCCGCGCCCTTGTCTTTTCCTTTTTGGCCAGCTGGCGCTCACTTCAGGGCAACGTTTCGTTGACCCGAGCCGCTTTTTTGCACCCGCCACGCCGCTGGGGATGAACGGGCAGTGCCGCACACACG
>DASUGI010000181.1:0-19574 GCA_036274115.1 Verrucomicrobiia bacterium | reverse complement strand
TCGCGACCCACGCGCGGCGGCGGTCGTGGAAGAAAACTGGCTTCACTTCGACAATCAGGAGTATCGGCTGCTCGCGTGGGTCGTGATGCCCAATCACGTTCACTTGCTGGTCGAGATCTGCCAGACCCCGCAGGCGCAACTCGTAAAAGACTGGAAAGGCTTCACCGCCCGCCGGATCAATCGCCTGCTCGGGCGACGCGGCAAGCTCTGGCAGGACGACTATTGGGATCGTTACATTCGCGACGAGGCGCATTACTGTAAGGTGCTTCACTACATCGAGGCAAATCCGGTCAAGGCCGGTTTGGTGAAAACGCCCGGGCAATGGCCCTTCAGCAGCGCCCGTTTCCGGGATGAATATCGCCGGCTGAAACCGCCAAAGAAGCCAAGCGCATGACCGGAGCGGAGCGCGGACCCCCCGAGTCCGCGTGTTTCAAAATCCCGGGCAGCAACTCGCGGACAAGGCTGTCCGCGCACCGGCGCGTAAGTCTCCAGCTGCGGCGGTGGGCACCGGCCAGCGGTTGATTGAGCTGGCTTACGTCCGACTTCAATCCAGTCTCACGCTGCCCCAACCCTCGTCATTCCGCCAACCTCACTTGGGTTTTCGCAGCACAATAGCACCCTTGCTGCCAGCAGCTTCGCTATCCATTCTCATATCAAAGTTCAGGTAGGGTTCCGCAGCGCCGTTTTTCATCTCGTACACAACTCGATGCGTCCGCGGGTCGTAATCGCTGAACATCCAAGAGACCTCTCCAGTTTGGGACAGGTCAACCGAAGCCACCGTTTTGTCGCCATTTTTCAAAACTGCTAGCCCAGAACATGGAACGTCTCTCTTCAGCGAAACTCCCACAATAGTAATTGGCATATCCCTGAAAGCCGGAATCACGTCGCTTACCTTGATAAATAGGCGCTCGGCTCTGGCATAGGAAGTCGCCCCGACCGAACAAAACTCAAAAAGATTGGAATAGCCATTCATATTCCTCCCCGTTTTTGCGGCCCAATTGAAACTGAAACCCAAGTCCAATGCGCCCTTTTCCAGTGAGTGAACTATTTGCGCTTTGGCCTGTTCGTCAGCTTTCACCGCGGGTAGTCGGAATGTTCCGTCCTTGTTAATCTTGATCTGCTTTCGACCTTTGGATGTTTCCAGCCACACCTGAAAGTCTCGGCTGTCCTTGGGGTCGAGATGCTTAATTGTGAGCTCGGCAGTAAACCCCTCGATCTGTCGAAACTCCTTCGCACATTCGTCGAGAGTCTTGAGGACCGTATAGGGAATACTCTGGCCAAATGCAGCGACCGACAGCGAGAGGAAGAGCAATGTGTTTAGGAATCGCATAGTCATAGCAAAGTACTTGGAAAACCCGCTTAACGACTCGGCCTGTTACTATGAGGTTATGGAAACCAACCCGTGCACTTTTTGCAAGAAAATCATCCACTGGCCAAATCCAGCAGCTTCTTACTGAGGGCTGAGTTACCGTACCGGAATATTTGGCGCCTTAAGATTGATTCAGCTCGGGAGGATATTCCACAATGGTTAAGCCCAAGGTTAGGACCTTGACGTTTTGACGATCACGCCAACGACGATATCACCCGCGCACTTGAATCCCCCTCGGCGACAGGAGCGCGGACCGCCGAGTCCGCGTGTTTCAAAATCTCGAACGGCGACTCGCGGACAAGGCTGTCCGCGCTCCGGCTACCTCCAAAAAAATTCCTTTAAATTTCCTGAGACAGCCGACCGGGAATGTTTCTGGAAGCGTTGGAAACTTGTGTTGAGCCCTGAAAACCCCTATGAAAACGACCGATTGCACCCTTCGCACAGGACTGCTCCTGACGATTCTGGCACTGGCGCTGGCCCTCCCTCCTGCAGCCCGGGCGGACGCCACGCGTTCCTACAATCGCTCCAGCAGCATCGAGACTTCGCATCCCGACTGGATGCGCTGGGTGCCAGATTCCACGCTGCTGTCCGACTTGTCCATCCCAGGCACGCACGACACGATGGCACTTTACGGCGGGGACCTGGTGGAAACGCAGTCGCTGACGTTACGTCGCCAACTCAACGCCGGCATCCGCGTGCTGGACATTCGGTGCCGGCACATCGAGGACGTGTTCGCCATCCATCACGGGGTGGTCTTCCAGAATGCCTACTTCGGCAC
Organism: Verrucomicrobiia bacterium; assembly: GCA_036274115.1. Classification (GTDB taxonomy): domain Bacteria; phylum Verrucomicrobiota; class Verrucomicrobiia; order Limisphaerales; family JADLHS01; genus JADLHS01. The sequence goes on along the minus strand of DASUGI010000181.1, from coordinate 17,427 downwards.
CGACGTGCTGAAGGTCTGCTACGAATTCCTGCGGGATAATCCAACGGAGACCATCCTCATGCGCGTAGGCGACGCCGGCGTGCCCGACGAACAGGATTGCACACGTGACTATGACGAGACGTTTCAGTGGTACCGCGACAATACTACCTATGGCTCCTGCATCTTCATCGACCCCGCCGGCTACGACACCATCCATACCCTTGGGGCCGTTCGCGGCAAAGTCGTCATTCTCGATGAATTCGACGGCGGCAATTACGGCTACAATTTGTTCGGTGACAACACTGACCTCCTGGATATGCAGGCTGAGTATGACTTGAACACCATCTACGACCGCGATAACAAGTGGAACATCGTCAAGGATTTCTTCCAATACACCGATGGTGACACCGCCACGTGGACGGAATGGGGAGAGCATGGGACGGTTCACCATCGCCCGGCGGAGTCCGGACGCTTCTACATCAACTGGACCAGCGCGACCAGCTTTAATGGCGGCGTTTATCCGAATGCCATTGCCACCTACATTAATCCGCGCGTGCTGGAATACCTCTTTGACCGCAACCAGAACCGCACGACCGGCATCGTCTGGATGGACTTCCCGGGCGCAGCACTCATCGACGCAATCATCGCGCACAATCTGAAATTTGCCACGAACGCCTCCGATCGGGCGACGTTCCAGGCGTCCTTCAACAACGTTTTCAACAATGTTGGTTACGCCCTGGCGCACGAGGATTACGACGACTATGGCGCGGGCCAGCGGGCGGCAGTGCTTCAGCAGTTCCTGAATCACATCCTGCCCTTCCGTGGCGCCGGTTTCAGCGTGCAGGACCATTGGAGTGTGGTGGTTTCCGGAGTGCAAGGCGGTGAGAACTGGGGCGTCGCGACCACCTCGGACGGCTTGTTCAAGCAATCGGAATGGATCGATGGTTACTCGGCGGTGGCGATGAACGCGGTCAACCTCGCCACCAGCGTCACCACGAACCAACTGCAAACGTACCTGGGATTCCCGCTTCTCAATGCGCAACTGGCCACCATCCTCGACGCGGAGCCCGACTGCATCCAGCGCGCCTCGAAATTGAAGAGCCTGTTGCGGACACAATTCCCGGGCGTCAACTGGAATGTGGCGGTGTCGCAGGGTCACGCTCTGGGAATCAGCGCGAAAACGGCGTGCTATGCCACCGCGCCCTACGGCCTTTACTTTTACACGGCCTGGGCGGGTTCAAAGTATGAACTCGCGCCCATCCCGAACGCGGGCGGTCCTTACGTTGTTAACGAGGGGAATACGCTCACCCTGGATGCCAGCGGCACAACCGACCCCGACAATGGAGTACTCACTTACCGCTGGGATTTCGACAATAACGGAACGTGGGACGCGACCAATTCATCGCCAAAGATCAGCCGGCTTTACTCCAATCAAGGGAATCACACCGTCCGGCTTCAGGTGTCTGATGGAGAGAATACGGCGGAAACCACCACGACCGTCACCGTGAACAATGTGGCGCCGTCGTTAAATTTGGGTGCGAATACGGGCGTGGCGCTGGGAGACAGCTTCAACCGTTCGTGTTTCTTCAAAGATCCGGGCTCCGACAGTTGGACCGTGACGGTGGACTACGGCGATGGCACGCCTCCCGTGAACGTTTCTCATATAAACAAGAACTTCCAACTGGCCAAAGCATATCCAACGAGCGGCACCCGCACGGTGACCGTTTCGGTAAATGACGGCACGGCAACCGGACAAGACAGTATTCAAGTGACCGTTGCCCCGGGCGGAACTCCGATGCTCAATAGTTTCACTGGCCCAAGCGGCCCGGTGGAGGAAGGCACGACGGTGACGGTAAACGCGGGTTTCTATTACGGCGTGTGGGATCAGCCGGTCACCCTTTCGTGGGGTGATGGCAGTCCGGATACGCAGCCGACCGTGCTGCCGGCAGGCGGAGGCAATTACACGTTCACCGCTCAACACATCTATCCGAATATTCCGCCCGGCAGCACGAACAACTACATCGTGACCGCGACGTGGCCGGATTGGATTACCTCAACGCTGCCGATCACCGTGGTGGATGGACCTCCAACCTTCTCCTCCTTGACTGTGCCGTCCTCCGTGCCGGAAGGAACACTCGTGCAGGTTGGTTACACGATTGTCGCACCCTCCGCAGATACTCTGACTCAAGAAGTGGATTGGGGTGACGGCGCGCGACAATCCTGGGTGGGCGGCCCGAGAACTTCCGTTTCGCCACCTCACACCTACACTTCCCCCGGCACGAACACGATCACGATGCGTGTCACCGACAACGAGCTTTCGACGTCAACCGACACCCGCACGATCATCATCACGGACGCCGTGCCGCAGATCACGGAGTTTTATCCGACCGGCGGTCCCGGCCTTGAGGGTAGCCCGGCCAGCGTGCGGGGCCTTTTCAGTTCGCCGAATCTGGCCAACGATCAATTCACGGTGCAGATCAATTGGGGCGATGGCAGCCCGGCGACAACCGCGGCTTACCAGTCCGTTGGCGGAAATTTCGCCATGTTCAACGCCGCCCACGTTTACCAGAACAACAATGGACTGAATCCCTGGACGGTAACCGCAACGGTGACCGACCACAGTGGCAGCGTGGCGACGACGAACCTCACCGTGAGCATCACGAATGTGCCGCCGGTCGTGGATGTCGTTCCCAACTTCAGCATTCTCGACGGCTTTGCGCTTGCCCGGTCCGGCCACATCACCGATCCCGGCAGCGACACCTTCACCGGCACGGTGAACTACGGCGACGGTACGGGCACGCAGCCGCTGAGCATCACCGGAAATTCCTATCAGCTCAACCACACCTACCCGAGCAACGCGGTTTACACCATCACGGTGAACGTAACGGATCAAGACGGCGCGAGTTCCAATCGGACGATGAAGGTGCTCGTCGGACCGGTGCGCGACCTGTTGGTCTCCAACACGAACAACGCTGGCCCCGGCTCATTGCGCCAGGCGGTGTTGGAGGCCAACACGCCCTCGGTCAACAGCGCGTCATTCACCAACGCCTACGCCGACATCCGCTTCGCCCCCGCGCTCTCCGGGCAAACCATCACGCTGACGTCCGGCCAGCTCCTCTCCAGCCTGCGCACGCGAATTCTCGCCACGAACCTTCCGGCTGGAATCCAAATCTCCGGCAACGACGCCTCGCGCATCCTGGAGGTGGCCTCGAACAACTGGGTGGTGCTCGATTCTCTCACGATCAAAGAGGGGCGAGTCACCGGCGGCATCCCCAACAGTGGCGGCGGTGTTCTCAGCTTCGGCAATCTGATCATGAACCGCTGCACCCTTTCTACCAATCGATCTGACATTTCGGGCGGCGGGCTTTTTGTTTCAGCGAGCGGCTCGGCCACGTTGAACGAATGCACGTTGATGGGAAATCAGAGCCTGAACAGCGTCGGCGGCGCAATCTCCAGCAGCGGCAAGCTGACCCTGAATCAGTGCACCGTGTCGGGGAACTCCGCGGGCGCCAACGGTGGCGGTATCGTCAGCAGTTTCGGCACGCTGACGTTGAACCACTGCACAGTGTCCAGCAACTCGTCTTTTTCCCCGAGCGGCTTGTCGGTTGCCAACGGCGTTTCCTGCACCGTGGCCAACTCGATCATCGCGGGGAATTCCGGCAATAGCATTGGCGGAACCGTGACCTATCTCGGAACGAACCTGACCAGCGGCAACCCGATGCTCTATCCGCTCGGCTACTACGGTGGCCCCACGCCTACCATGCCGCCGCGATCCTACAGCCCCGCCATCGATGCCATTGCCAATGTCAGTCTCGCATTACCAACCACGCCGCTTGCCTACTGGCGACTGGGCGAAGAGGACGCCGGCGCGACCAACGGTCAGTCGACCCTCATCACCTCGAACCGACTGAATGCCCCGCTAAAGTTTAACGCCCCGGTCACCTACACTGGCGCCGTTTCGCCGATTGCCGCAGGTTGGTCGGACAGTCGGCTCGGCCTGACATTCACCCCCGGCACGTATGGCACCAACGGATTGATCACCGGTCTCGATGGCAGCACCGCCATCACCGACAACTTCGGCATCGAACTGTGGGTAAAGCCGAGCGCGCTCTCGGGCAACCAATGCCTCGCTTACAACGGCAACACTGGCGGCGCCGGCTCGGGTGGCTGGGGACTTTATCTCATCGGCAATCAATACTACGGTCTGTTCGGCGGAGTGGACTTGATCGGCTCAGCCACGGCGTCTGCAGGTGTGTGGACGCACCTGGCACTGGTGCGCAACAACGGTACGGCCACACTCTACGTCAACGGAGTTGCCTCCGGCACTTCCGCCGCCACTCCCGGTGTTCCCCTCGGACGCTGTGCCGTGGGAGCGCAGCCGCAGACGTTGGCCGCGGAATTCTTTGCGGGCGCGCTGGACGAAGTGCGCGTGTTCACTTTTGCACCGGGCCAGTTCGCCCCCGAAAGCCTGTCGTATCAGCCCACGCCGTCCGTGGGCTACTCCCTGCCCCCGACCCAAGGCGAGTCCGGACTGGATTCCGCCTGGAGTCTCGACCAACGGGGTTACCCGCGCGTCGCCAACGGCGCCGCCGACATCGGTGCGGTCGAAGTGCAGCAAAGTATTGTGCGAGTCACGGACGATGCGGGCAACGGTTCGCTCCGACAGGTGCTCACTGACGTGGACAACCTCGGGATCGTCACGTTCGCTCCCGCCTTGTCCGGCCAAACCATCACACTCACCAGCGGACAGCTCACGCTTGCGCAAAGCGTGACCGTCGATGCGTCCAGTTTGCCCGGCGGGATTCAAATCTCCGGCAACCACAGTTCGCGGGTGTTTGATGTGGTCAGTGGCGCGGTGGTTTTCTTGGATTCCTTGACCATTAAAAATGGAAGTAGTTCCAGCCCGAACGGCGCGGGAGGAGGAATTCGGAACAACGGAACATTGACGGTGAACCGAAGCACGATTGTCGGGAATTCTTCCGCCAGCGGCTATAACGGAGGTGGGATTGGCAATCCCGGCGGCAATCTGGTGCTGAACCAATGCACGATCACCGGGAACTCCTCGCCCGGGAACGGGGCCGGATTGTCTTCCACCCTGAGTGCCGTGGTGAACCAATGCACGATATCTGACAACTCAGCCGGCAACGCTGGCGGGGGCGTGCACCTCAATGGAGGCACGATTACGATTTCCAATTCCATCGTCGCTGGAAACACCGCTACGGTCGGTGGCACCGCTAACTTGAGCGGTAACGTAACCATCGTCGGCCCCAACGTCACCACGGGCAATCCCCTGCTCGCGCCGCTCGGCAACTACGGCGGCCCCACACCGACGATGCCGCTGCTGCCTGGCTCGCCGGCCATTGACGGTTGCACCGGCGGCACGAGTTTCCTTGCCGATCAACGCGGTCAGCCCCGCATCATCAGCACCCACGCCGACATCGGCGCGGTGGAAGGCGTGTTCAACGCGGCCTTCCCATTGTTCGATGTAACCGCGCCGGGCAGCGGCAACGTGCAGTTCAGCTTCAACAACCTGAGCGGCTTGAGCTTCACCGTCCTGGCCAGCACCAACGTGGCCGCGCCGTTGAACACGTGGGTGAACCTCGGTCCGGTCGTGGAAGCCTCGCCTGGCACATTCCTGTTCACCGACCTGCAAGCCACGAACTACCCGCAACGCTTCTACAAAGTGCAAGGCCCGTGATCAGGAGCGCGGACCGCTGAGTCCGCGTGTTTCAAAAATTCCGGACAGCAACTCGCGGACCAGGCTGTCCGCGCTCCGGCCCGTCACGCTCCACCTTTGGTGGTGTGGCACCTGGCAGCTGTTGATTGATCTGTTTCGTTCCAGTTCTGGCCAGCGGCGCCGCCACCCCGATGACGGAAGCGCAATTGCGGGAACGGTTCGATCAAGTGCGGCAGAAAACCCACGCCGCCTCACTGAGAAGCGGCCAGCCCAATGACAACCTTTCTGGTCCGCCCCGCGCTCTGGTTGGACCGGGAGCGCCACCATCTTTGGTTGACCCGCCACGCCTGCTGTCGCTGACTGTTTTCCCGAGGAGTTCAAGATTGATCCGCCTCGCGACCGGAGCGCGGACCGCTGAGTCCGCGTATTCCAAAATCTCAAGCATCAACTCGCGGACAAGGCTGTCCGCGCTCCGGCATGCCCGGGAGCTTGCAAACAAATCTGCGGTTTGAAACAGTGGCATCATATGATCCGTGCTTTTCGATTCTGCCTCTGGCTGTGCTGGTTCGCGATGTTCCTGGCCGCGTCGGCGAATGCTGATACCAGGAATTTCCAATTCGTGCTGTTAAGCGACACTCATGTCGGCTCGGAAACCGGTGCGGAGGATTTGCGGGCCGCAGTTCGTGACATCAACACGCTGACCAATGTTGAATTCGTGCTCCTGTCCGGCGACGTGACCGAATACGGCTCCCGAGAGTTTTTACAACTGGCCCGGGAGATTCTGGGCGGGTTGAAGGTCCCGCTTCACATCGGGCCGGGCAATCACGACATGAAATGGTCCGAGTCCGGTGCGACGGACTTTGCGAAAATTTTCGGTGACGAACGGTTCAATTTCGAGTTCGGCGGCTACCGTTTTTTGGGAATGCACCAAGGGCCATTGATGAAGATGGGAGACGGGTTCTGGTCACCGCAGGACGTGCGGTGGTTGAAGGAAACCCTGGCCCAGATGCCGGACGCGCAGCAACCGATCATCTTTGTAACGCATTATCCGCTCAATGACGGAATCGCGAACTGGTACGAGGTGCTCGACCTCCTGAAGAAATACAATACCCAGGTCGTGCTGTGCGGCCACGGTCACGCGAACCGCACCTTCTCTTTCGAGGACGTGGCGGGCGTGATGGGACGATCAAACCTGCGCGCGAGGCGGGCCACCGGCGGCTTCAATATCGTGGAAATCAAGGATGGGAAAATCACGTTCACCGAACACCTGCACGGTGGCGGGAACAAACCGTGGCACACCAACGTGCTCGTGAAGCACGAGTACGCCACCGATACGACAAAATATCCACGGCCGGATTTTTCGGTGAACGCGCAGTATCCCAAAGTGAAACCGCGTTGGAAGTTCAACACTGGATTCACGATCGCGTCCTCGCCCGCCGTCTCGAAGGACCTGGCCATCGTGGGTGACGCCTCGGGCACGGTGTACGCCTTCGCGCTGGCGGACGGCGCGACGAAATGGAAGTTCATCACCAAAGGCCCGGTGTATTCCACGCCGGATGTGAATGGCGAGCGCGTCGTGTTCGCGTCAACGGACGGCAACATCTATTGCCTCAACGCTGGATCAGGAAAGGAGTTGTGGCGCTTTACGACGGACCGCGCGCTGGTGGCGTGTCCGTTGATCGTCGGCGAAACCGTGTTCATCGGTTCAAGCGAAGGTGTCTTCCGTGCCTTAAATCTGAACGACGGGAAGAATCAATGGAGTTTTGATGGCGCACCCGGTTTCGTCGAAACGCGGCCGTTGCACTACGATGGCAAGATCATCTTCGGCGCCTGGGATCAACACCTCTACGCGCTGGATGCAAAAACGGGAACGTTGACCTGGAAATGGAAAGGTGACCGACCGGGAACGCTCTACTCGCCGGCCGCCTGCTGGCCCGTGGCGGCCCACGGGAAAGTTTTCATCGCCGCACCGGATCGAAAGGTCACCGCGCTTGATGCAAAAACCGGAAACCAAATCTGGCGTAGCGGCGACCACGAGGGACGCGAATCCATTGCCTTGAGCGCGGACGGAAGCCGATTCTATGTGCGGTCGATGAACAACCGCATCTACGCGATTTCCACGTTGAGTGATAAACCGGAGAACGTGTGGGAGTTGAATGCTCAATTCGGTTACGACATCAACTCCGCCATGCTGGCCGAAAAGGACGGCGTGTTGTTTTACGGCACCAAGAATGATCTGCTGCTCGCGATTGATGCCGCCACCGGCAAACTCAAGTGGCAGCATAAACTCGGCACGGGCGTGATGAACACCGTGGTACCACTGAGCGCAACCGAAGTGCTGACAACGGATTTTTCCGGCCAGGTGGCGTTAGTCGTCAGCGAGTAGCGACGCGCGGACCATTGCCCGTAGGACAGGCGTCGCGCGCGTCGCGCCTGTCTCCAACTTGAAAAGCTCCCCTTCACCGGATTTGGCGCGACGAACCAACGGTCCGCAGGTACGCTGCCCCCAAGAGACGGAGACAGGCGCGACGCCCGTTCTACACGGAAGGGACGTCTTTTGAAGCACGCTTAACTCACACAGTAGCGTTCATTGAATCGCATTAAGTGAATTGCCGAATTTCCGGTTCCCGATAGAATCGCGCCATGAAACTCATTCGCTGGATTCCGCTTTTTGCCTTGGCTCTCGCCATCAACCTTCGAGCCGACCCGATTCCCGAGAACCTGCGTCAGAACGGCTGGTTCATCGGCGCCCAGGCCTACACGTTCAAGGAGTTCAGCGCGTTTGAAGCCATCGCCAGGACCAAGGAAGCGGGCGGCAACATGATTGAGTTTTATCCCGGCCAAGTCCTCAAGCCGGGCTCGCAAGAGAAGGTTCACCACAAAATGTCCGACAGCGCGCGAGCGGAACTCAAGGCCGAGTGCGAGCGCCAGGGTGTGCGCGCGGTGAACTACGGCGTCGTCGGCGCGAACAATCCCGAGGAAGTTCGTTCCATCATGGAGTTTGCGAAGAAAATGGGACTCTACTCCGTGTGCACGGAATCGACAGAACAAATTGTCGCTTGGGAAGCCAACGCGAAGGAATTCGATATCAAGGTCGCATTTCACGAGCACGGCGGTTCGATGAGCAATCCCAAATACAAGGTTTGGAATCCGCTCTACATTCTGGGTGTGGTGGAAAGCCGGGATTCGCGTGTCGGCGCTTGCGCTGACCTCGGCCACTGGTGCACCTCCAACCTCAAGCCCGTTGAATGCCTTCGCATCCTCAATGGCCGCGTCATCAGCGTGCACCTCAAGGACAAGGCATCCTTTGGCAATGCCCCCGTCGTAGTGGCCGGCAAAGGTGTGGTAGATGTCGCCGCCTGCCTGGAAGAATTAAAGAAGCAAAAATTCGACGGCCACATCTCCATCGAACACGAAAACGATTGGAAGGACAGCGTGCCCCAGGTGCGCGCCAACATCGACTTCGTCAAAGCGCACCCGAAATAAACCAACGCGTTCAGCAGTTCTTTAGCTTAGCGGGAACGATTCCGCACGACGGGCGTCGCGCCTGTCTCTAACTTGAAAAAGCTCCCGCTCGAGCGGATTTGACGGGCCGAACCAAGTTCCGGTTGGAACGTGTCACCGCGGCACGAGCCAGGTGCCGACCGCGATGTCCTGCAAACCGCGAGCAGGTTTCTTCACCGCCCACGCCATCGCAAGGAGCATCAACAAAGTGAAGATCACCAGCACCGCAGCCAGCGCCGGCGCACCGGACACACCGGGCAACGACGCTTCCCAAAGAGCCAGCGAGAGCAATGCACCGACCACACCGGGACTCCACGCGAGGATGGTGCGCGCCAGCACCCGCAGCCGCGACGCTTTCTCGCCGTTCCCATTTACCGTCGCGACTCCCAGCAACCGCATGAACAAGCCTTCGCCCAACAGCAATACGCAGCCGAAATCCAAAAGCGCGGCGAGGAAAAGCCATCCCCAGAAGACGCCCAGCCCGGCCCAGTGCGGCAGTTCCGTATCCGCCGCCTGAATTGCCGGGCGCAAATAACGAATGGTTGCGTCGGCCGCTTCCAATTTATCCCCGCTCACCGTTGGGTTGTCGGCAATCGCCTCTTGAGCAATCTGCCGCTGCTCAGCCGTCAAGGCTTCGGACACCGCGGGATGCGCCCAGAAATTTGAATTCTCGATGAGGGCACGATGATGGTCCGCCATGTGAACGCGGAAGACCCGGCGAAATTGCTTGCCCGGATCATCCGGTTTCGTCGCTCCGTCGTTTCCTGCGGACTCCGCTGCGGGATGATCCCGGAAGGTTTCGTACGCGCGCAACTCGGCCCGCAACTCGACGCCGCCTTCAAACTGATTCGGCCAAGCGCCCGCAATGCGCTTGTTTCCGAACCAGAACGCGGCGCCGGCAAGCAACGCAATCAATAATGCCGGGCCCAGCGCCAGTCCAATCACTGCCAATCGGCGGCGTGGCGATACTTCGGCCTTCTTGCCGAGCAGCGATTGCAGATTACCGAGTAGAAACTCGGGTGATTCGAAACGACCTTCAGCCAGGCTGCGGAGGAATGGCGTCGCATACAGGGGACCTGGCTGCGTCTTTGTTTGCGGTCTTCTGGCAAGCCCATGCTCCGCCACCGCATTCAGGAACTTCGGTTCGGCCGCAAAGTCGGCAACGCGATCAGGATTCAGGATTGACGGAACATTTGCTCCGTTGAGGCCGGGACACGGAAAATCCAGCAGCACGGCACGATTGTCGGCGGTGATCCAGACGCGATTCAATTCCAATGCCGGCGGAAGCGAGTCTCCTTCCCGGCCCGCTTTTATTTCCAAGGCGAGATCATGTAACCAGAACCGAACGGCCGCCCAGTTCTGCGGCGGCAATTTCAACAGCGGCGCGCCCTCCAACGCTTCATACGCGTCCCAGGTGGCTTGCGCGTCGCGCTCGCCATTGAGCCAGCGGAGTCGCGTGCCGCGGCTCAGATCGCGCCGACGAACGGACACCGGTTCAGCGTCAGCGGCGCGGCGATGAATCCACAGATTCCGGCGGAGGGCCGGATCGTGAGCCAGGAGCAATTCTCCGGAGCCGACCGGGCCCAGCGATCCAATGATGTCATACGGGCCCAACTTGCTTGCGGGCGCAGACGCGGGATTAATCTCCGGAGCGGACAGAAGCCTCGGGCGTTGCGTCGCCGCGGGCTTCGCCACGACGCGCGTGCCGCTCGCCAGATCGTGAAGTCCGGCAAAACCGTTGCGTCGCCGCATGGTGCAAAACAGGATGGCCAGCAGCGGGAACCACAACCAATCCTCCGGATTCCAATGGCCTTCATTCATGCGCGCCCGATACTCGTCGCCCGTGTAAAGCAGCAGCGTGACCATGACCGGGACGGACCACGTGGTGCGGAAAATTAACGACCGCAACAATGACCGCGGCACACCGGCCGGCCCTCGGTTGGGTCCGACCACGCGCAGACCGCAAATCCCCTTGCCGGCGGACGCGCCCCAGAGTCCTTCCGGCACGGCGTAATAAAGCAGGTCCCACAAAAGAAAACCGATGGCGAGGAGCGCGGCCGTCAGCGTCCGGTTCACCGAAAGACCTTCGACAGCATCGCGGCCAAACCAAAGCAGCAGCAGCAATGAAGGCAGATACGCGACGAATTCATCCACCATGCCCGCGACAAAGCGGAGACCAATTACCGCCGGCGATGGCGCCGTCGAGTTGAATGGCAGCAGCGCGTCCCGCAACGCCGCATAGCTTGGAAAGCGCGCGTTGCGATCCTTGGCCAGGCAGCGCATGACCACTTTCGCCAGGCCCGCAGGAATCTCTGAACGCAACTTGTCCGGCGCGGGCGGAGTTTTATCGAGCACCTCCGTAATGAGCTTCACGAAATCAGCCGTCTCGTGCGGCGGACGCCCGGTGAGCAAGTGATAAAGCGTCGCCCCAACCGAATAGATGTCCGAAGCCACATCGAGCTCTTCACCACGCAATTGTTCCGGCGAAGCATAAGCGGGTGTTCCCAGGAACGAACCGCTGGCGGTGATGAGGGATTCGCCGCGCGCGATGGTTGAAATCGAGAGGCCAAAATCGCCGACCTTCATTGCCCCATCAGCGCTGATGAAACAATTCGCCGGCTTGATATCCCGATGCAAAACGCCGGTGTGATGCGCCGCTTCGAGGCCGGAAATGATTTCCAGCGCGGCATCAACCGCCTTGGCTGGCGGCAACGGTCCTTCCCGTTTGACGCGGTCTTTGAGGGTGCCCGAGGAAACCAGTTCCATCGCGATAACCGGATTCCCGCCAATCTCCTCGCTGCCGTAAATGTAAACGACGTTCGGATGACTGACGCTCGCCGCCAACCGGCCTTCGCGCAGAAACCGTTTGCGATCTTTCTCCGAGGCCAGCGCCCGGCTCATCACCTTGAGCGCCACACGCCGACGGGAAGCGATATGTTCCGCCTCGTAGACTTCGCCCATTCCTCCCCGGCCCAGCACGCGCAAAATTCGATACCCGCCGAATTCCTCACCGACAATGGGGTGTTCTCTGGGTTGGTTGGGCGATTCTTCGCCATCAGAGCCGCCGCTCTGAAGCAAACATTTGGGGCACAGTCCATCCGGTGCGTCCGCCGGCAGCGGACTCAGGCAACTGGAGCAGAGTCGAATTGTTTTCATAATGCGCTTTCGGTTGAACCGCATTTCGGTTCAACCGCTACTTAAGGAAGCGCACAGAATGGTTACAGGGTTTATTTGCTGAGGGCCGACAGCAAATAGCGTCGTTCCTCGGCCACTTCCTTCGGGGAGGCAACCGTGTTGGCGATTTCAGCTTCCAGTAGTTCGCGATAGCGTTGCCGCAACCGATGCACCGCCACTTTCACCGCCCCTTCGCTCATGCCAAGGCGTTCCGCCAGTTCACGGTAAGGCGTGCCGCGTTCTCCAGTTGTAAGTGAATTTTTGAGCAGTTCGAAGGCAGCACCCTTGCCAGCAGCAATCTGCTCTTCACGAACCTTCGCCAGCACGTTCTCGAGCAACGTCATGGCCCAGCGGCGTTCGAAAAGCCGGTCGGCACTGAGTTGCTCAGCAGGTTCGAGCGCATAACGCTGTTCCGCCGTGAGCGCGTCCAATGAGATTGCCGCGGCGCCGCCACCTCGCTTCTGCGTGCGCGCCTTGTCCCATTCGTTGGCCAGAAAACGCTTCAGGGCCATGAGCAGAAAAGAACGAAACCGCCCCTTCGCCTGGTCCGCCGCGCCGAGATAATTCTTCTCCAAACACTGCGCGAAGAAGGCCTGCACGAGATCTTCGCAATCATGAGGGTTGTGGCCCAACCTACGGACGAATACGTAAAGCGGATACCAATACGCACGGCAGAGTTTCTCAAGTGCACCCCGGGCGCGCGTCGAATGGCTTCTCCCGGCCGCCAGCACGACGCTCCAATGTGTCGTAACAAAATGACCCTGGCTAACCGGCGGTACGGAGTGGCTGTCGGAGTGGCTCGTCATCGGAAACTGACGCAAACGTAGCAAGCGACAATGCTGATGGCGACATTGTTTGCTTCAGGGGCTTGCACTCCGGCTCATGGGAGCGTCCCGAAGGTCAACGTGAAGCGAGCCAAAGTTCACACCCCTCGGCACTTTGTAGAATCCCATGTGCGTCGCAAGCACGACCTTCACCTCCGCAAACGTCAACTGAGAAAGTGTAGTTATCGTGCTGACTTTGTAATCTCGTCGAGCTTTGTTGCGAAGTTGTCGTATGACAGACGATCCGCGTTGCTCTTGCCGACGTAACGGAAGACCTCCTTGCCGTTTGCATCCAACAGAATCAGCGCCGGATAATGCACCGTTTGCCCGTGAAATTTATAGCCGTCCGGAATGTTAAACTCCTTGGCCAGTTTCGCATCGGGATCGCGGTAGATGTTCACCTTCAAGGAGTCACCACCGAGCTTACCGGCCCACTGTTTGATCTCCGTTTCAGTGTCGGGCTTAAGAAAAATATGAACAACACGCGAATCACTCGCCGACTTCTGGGCATAATCATGGGTGTGGCGGATGCAGTAAGGACATTCCGTCTTGAGCAGGAAGTGCAGCGCTACAAACTTGCCCCGGGCGTCCGAGAGCTTGAAAACATTTGTCCCCGTGACGCTCTGAACCGTGAAATCCTGCAGGTTGGCTAAACCGGTTCTGGCGCCAATCAGGGCAACCATTACCAGGGCAAGCTTCAGTGGGTTTAAAAAGTATTTCATAGAACTTTGATTTATCAGGTTGGTTCGAGGATGAAGAGCTAACTTTGCGTGAATTCCTGAGTGCTGGATTTTAAACGTTCCTTCATCCGTTCCCTGGCCTCGGGTCGCAAGGTTTGTGGTGGCAGAGTTTCCTCATGCTTCTCGTGCTCATGCGCTACCGACCGAAGAAACCCAATTTGCTTTCCATACCGACGGCACCAGCGGCACAACACCAGGTGAATCTTCAGTCCGATACGTTTTCGCAGCGGCAACGGGTGGTCCAGCGCCTCGGATTGCAGCCGCGTGGCCTCCCGGCAACTGGGCGAAAGCCCCGCCAGCCCTCGCCCGAGGGATCTGAGCATGTGAGTCAACCAGTTCATTCAGTGCCGCCCATCATTGGTCGCGCGGCTCACGATGACCTTACAAAGCCGGCGTCAGATTCTTCCGCACCCCGGCCTTGATACGCTGCTTTGCATCCGGACTCAATCCTCTTACCGCCGCGGTCTCAAACTGGACACCCAGCCGGGGCGCGTGTTCGTGCAGAAAGTTGAGCTGCTCAAAATACCGCCGACACCACGCGCAAATCACGAAATGCAGTCGCATCTTCACTCGCATCCGCAGCGACAACGGTTGCTCCAACGCCCGCGACGTGAGCCGCGACATCTCGGCGCACGTGGGCGTATGATTCCAGACCCAGACAACGAACCTGGTCTTGAGCAAGGCGAAGAGCTTCATCGTGTGCCCTCCGGTTTGCCGAACCAGTTTGTCTCGAGACAACGCCGCAGCGCCATGCGCGCGCGATGCAGCATCACCCACAGATTGTTCTCCGAGATGTTCAGCATCGCGCAGATCTCCTTGCTCTCGATGCCGTCCACCTCGCGCAGATTGAACACCGTCGCCACGTTTTTCGGCAGCTTGTTCGAACAATCCCGATACGTCTGCCAGAACACCTCGCTGTCCAGGCTCGCACCAGGGCTGTTCCATTCCTGCGGACCAAGTTCGTGAATCCAGCCGTCCTTGAACGGCCCGTCGGGAATGAACCGGTCGCTCTCCTCATCCTTGTAAAATTCCAAATCAGTGAACGAAGTCTCACGACCTGCCTTGCGGTAATGATCGCAAATCTTGTTCTTCAGGATGCCGACCAGCCAACTCTTCTCCGCGCTGCGACCCTCGAAATCCTTCCCACCCTTGAGCGCGGCGAGAAACGTCTCCTGCACGGCGTCCTCAGCCTTGACCGGGTCGCGCAAACGCGACAACGCATACTTGAACAGATAATCCCCGTGCTCATCCACCCAGCGTTCCGGGTCGGACAAACGCGGCGCGGGCGCGGGTGAAGCAGGAGATGCAGGCAATTCAGGCATCGGCACGGCGGCAATTTGGCTTTCGACACTCATAGTTTGCGCGAGCTGGGCCGCAAAAGCGAGCGCCAGAGATTGGCAGACCTTTGGTCGTTGGAGTGGAGGAAGCCTTACAGGATTCTAATTCTTGTCCAGCAGGCACTGAAGTCTGAGAAACTTCTGGTCGTAGCCGCTTTCCCATGGAAATCTTCCCTGCTTGTCCGGCCAAACAAGCTGAAGCGCAGGAAAAGGTTGTTTCAATTGTCGATAGAACCAAACGCCATATCCGAGATATTCCTTGTACTGTGAGATATCAATCGTGATAAAATCACATACGAAACCTTTAACCAAGCCCTCGACGCGATCCCCAGCCCTGAACACCTTTCCGCTTGCGATCTGAGCGCCTGCGAGATTGATCAATTGATGCCCCACTTCTGTGGAAAGTCCCATTACGAGTATTTCCGGGTGGCCGTAGCTGTAATAGAAACCAACTGAGAAGCAATACTCGGGACCGCTTTCATCACCGAGAATCTTGAGCACGTGCCAACCGTACTGTGCAATGTCGGATAATAGTTTGCGATCGGAGTCATCAGTCGCTGTTGGAAGTTTGAAGCCTTGAAGCATTTCCGTGTTGCGACACTATTCCGCACGGGTCGTCTTGTCGAGGATTGTTGCAACCTCGCACGCAGCACCATGAAGAACTACGGTTTTCAAAACCACTGCCGGAAATCAAATTTGCCATTATGTCGCATGACGACGGCCTTGCCCGTTGGGTGGGGTTGCTAATCCCAACGGGATTGAATCATCCAGCCCAGGGTTGCGAGGCACGAGCTACCCTGGGTCACCGGTCCGGGAATCAAGCAACTCTGAAAGAGTTGCATCAATTCGCATTGTGCAAGCGCTCGAATAAAAACCGATCCACCCGCGTACGCGATCACGCCCCGAGGCAACAATGGCGCGAATGGCGTCCGTCCGATACAACTCTTTCAGAGTTGATGGAGACGGCGAACCATTTCCCAAGGTAGCTCCGCACTGCGCTCCAAAGCTTCGAGCGGCGGAGCGTGCCTCGCAACCCTGGGTGGCACATCGCAAATTCCCCAACTCTGAAAGAGTTGCATCAATCCCACACATACCGCTCGTCAAATTCAATTTCGTAGCGCCGCAATAACTCGCGGAATTCGTCTTGAAACGAAACCTTCCGATGATGCTCCTCCTGCCCGGCGATGTAATGCTTCACGGTTTCAACCTGCGAAAATCCAATGGAGAAAATTCCGTAACCGTTCTGCCACGCAAAATCGTTCAGGCCCGGCCCTTTGGTTTTCAACCAAAGCGACGAGCCACGCTTGACCTCCTTGACCATCTCCGCCGCCTCGCAAGTGCGCGACAGCGTCGAGAGCAAATGCACGTGATCTTCCACCCCGCCAACAATGAGCGGCTGGCAATCATGCTTAGCCAGAATGCCGCCGAGGTAACGGTGCAGTTCGTCGCTCAGGGATTTGTCCCGGAGAAAAGGGCGGCGGTCTTTAGTCGAGAAAACGGTGTGAACCAGAATTTTGGCGAGGGATTGGGCCATGATTTGATGATGAAGGTGCAATGAGAGGGATTCAACTCTTTCAGAGTTGATGGAAACGGCGAACCATTCCCAGGGTAGCTCGTGCCTCGCAACCCTGGGCTGGATGATGGAATCCCTTTGGGATTCCTTTTGCCCGGCGTTTTCGTCTGCTCCCCGTCCGCATTCATCATCAATTGCTGTAAGGCCCACCTCACTCCCTCGACCAACCCTCGCACGCAGCACTATGACGAATCCTCAATTTGAAACCATGAACTCAATGCCAGAAGTAAAGCTCCCGCCCGGCCGCATGATGACGTCGATGCCAACGGAGCACGAAGAGTTGATGCAGCAGCATCTTCGCGACGAGAACCTGCCCGAAGCGGTCATGCCGTTTTGCCCAATCAACAAGGTGCTCAAGGGCCAGAAAGCGCTCGTCACCGGCGCGAATTCTGGCATCGGCAAAGCCGTCGCGTTGTCGCTCGCCCACGCGGGCGCGGACGTCGTCGTGAATTACGTTTCGCGTCCCGAAGCCGCCGATGAAGTCGTGAAGGAGGCTTCCCGTTGCGGCGCGAATGTGTACGCGCACAAAGCCAACGTCGCCAACGAGGCCGAGGTGCAGGCGATGTTCAAGAAGATGATCCAGGAGTTCGGCACGATTGATATCCTCGTCAACAACGCT
>DASUGI010000180.1:0-3923 GCA_036274115.1 Verrucomicrobiia bacterium | reverse complement strand
CTACCTGCATCTGGGCGCCAAGGACTACGAGTGGCAGGAATTACCCGTGGACTTGTTTAACGAGATTGAGTCCTTTGCGAGGCGCGGCGGCCGACTGGCAATTGCTTTAGCGCCCGTTACCAGCAGTAATCGTTTCCTTTTTTCGACCATCACCGTAACGAATGCGGCGGGCACGAACGCAGCGGGGCGGAAGCGAATTCGAAAAATTATGGACGAAGACGAACCTCGCGTGCGGACGGCTTCGATCCAGGAACGGTGGGGAGTGTCGTTTGACTATGAAGCTCTGGAGCAGGGCGACGACGAGGTGTACCGGTCCGTGCAAGTCACCAATGCGACCACGTTGCGCCTGCCGCCGGAGCTGGACTGGCACAGCGGCCTTGTCGTGACGAATCACGATGCCAGGTGGCGGGTGATTTACTCCCGCGGCACCAATGCCGTCGTCGTCGAGCGCCAGTTCGGTTCGGGCACTCTGGTGTTGGCAACCGACTCATACTTTCTCAGCAACGAAGCGATGTGGGTGTCGCGCCATCCGGAATTGCTTGCCTGGTTTGTGGGTCCGGCGACACAGGTGGTGTTTGACGAAGCCCATCTTGGCGTCATGGAAACCTCCGGCGTGGCGGTCTTGATGCGAAAATATCGCTTGTATGGCGTGATCGGGGTGCTGGTCGTGCTGGCGGGACTGTTCATCTGGAAGAACACCGTCAGCCTCGTGCCCCCGCATGCCGCCGAGGTTCGCCGAGACTACGTCATCGGCAAAGACGCCGCGGGCGGTTTTGTCAATCTGCTGCGCCGCAACATTCCCTCGGAAAAGGTGCTCGAGGTGTGCTTCGAAGAATGGACGAAGTCCCTGACCCGGGCCACGCGCCACACCATTGCGAGCGTGGATCGCGCCTCCGAAATCATGGAAACGCGGCAAGGCAACGATTCGGTTGACGCGTATCAACGCATTGCCAAAGCGCTCAAGAGTTCCAGGTTCCAGGTTTCACGTTCCAGGTCGGAAGCTGCTACACAAACTCAAACAACCAATGAACACTGAACGACTCAAGGAAGTTCTCTCGCAAGCACGCCACGAGACGGGCAAAGTCATCATCGGCCAGCACGAAGTTATTGAGCGCGCGCTGATCGCCATCGTTACCGGCAACCACGCGCTCATTGAAGGCGTGCCGGGCGTGGCGAAGACATTACTGGTGCGCACGCTGGCCCACGTGCTGGGCTCGGAGTTCGCGCGCATCCAGTTCACGCCCGACCTCATGCCCGCAGATATCACGGGCACCAACGTTTTCAACCTGCAGCGCAACGAGTTTTCACTCATCAAAGGGCCGATCTTTACGTCGTTCCTGTTGGCGGATGAAATCAATCGCGCGCCGGCGAAAACGCAGTCGGCTTTGCTGCAGGCGATGCAGGAGCGTTGTGTGACGATCGATCGGGACACTCACGCGCTGCCGCCAAACTTCACCGTGTTCGCCACGCAGAATCCCATCGAGTACGAGGGCACGTATCCTTTGCCGGAAGCGCAGAAAGACCGCTTCATGCTCAAGATCACCATGCAAGCGCCGGGCCGGGACGAAGAACTTCTCCTGGCCCAACGCACCATGACCAGGGAAGCCCCCGAAGCCATGCTGGCCAGCGGTGAGGTGAAGGCCGTTATCAAAGCAGACGACCTCGTCGCGTTGCGCGAACAACTCGGCCTGCTGGTGATGCGCGACGAACTCACCGCCTACCTCGTGGACATCGTGCGGGCCACGCGTTCGCACGAGAGTGTGCTGGTGGGTGCCGGGCCGCGCGCGACGCAATCGCTCATCATGGCGTCGCGCGCCTATGCGGCGATTTCAGGCCGGGATTTTGTCACGCCCGATGACATCAAGGCGATGGCGTCGCCGGTGTTGGAGCACCGGCTGATTCTGCGGCCGGAGTTTGAAATCGAAGGGCTCAGTGTTTCGGAAGTGATTCAGCAAATCCTTCAGCAGATTGCCGTGCCCCGATAAGATGATCGTCCCTCAAAACAGATTACTCCTCTGGTTCGCGCTGTTGGTCGTGCCCTTCATGTTGCTGGCCGCGATTGAGCCGGCGGCAGTGATGGTATCGGTGAGTTGCATCACGGGGTTTATCCTCGTGGTTGCAGCGGATGGCATCCTGGCGCGGGCCGGTCTGGATGGCATCAGCGTCACGCTGCCGGAGGTGGTTCGATTGTCCAAGGATCGAGAAGCGAAATTGGAACTGCGACTGCGGAACCAAAATCAGAAGCGC
The DNA here is from genome assembly GCA_036274115.1 of Verrucomicrobiia bacterium. Lineage (GTDB taxonomy): Bacteria > Verrucomicrobiota > Verrucomicrobiia > Limisphaerales > JADLHS01 > JADLHS01. Next base: position 1,676 of record DASUGI010000180.1, on the reverse strand, counting down.
AAGCAACTACGGCTGGCCTTAGCCCTGCCGCGGGCCATGGAATCCCGGCAGGAAGACTTGCAGGTGGAGTTGCCCGCTGCCAGCGAGTGGTCGCGACTGTCATGGCCGTTTGTGCCGCGTCAGCGCGGGAGTGTGTTGTTGGACGCGGTCCATGTTGAAAGCACTTCGCCATTGGGATTTTGGGCCGTGCGACGCAAATCGCCCGTTCGATGCGAGCTGCGGGTGTATCCAAATCTGTTCAGCGATCGGAAGAATCTGGCGGCGCTCTTCCTGAATCGCTCCGCCCTGGGGCTGCACACGCAGCGGCAACTCGGAAAGGGACGTGAGTTCGAGAAATTGCGCGAATATGTGCCGGGCGACGGCTTTGACGAGATTCATTGGAAAGCCACCGCCCGTCGTGGCAAACCGATCACCAAGGTCTTTCAAATCGAAAAGACCCAGGAAATCTACGTGGTGATCGATGCGTCGCGTTTGAGCGCGAGGGAAACAGTTCCAGGTTCCAGGTTTCAAGTTCCAGGTTCGGTGGACGATGGCGCGCCGGAACTCGGAACCTGGAACCCGGAACGTGGAACTTCCATTCTGGAACGTTACATCACGGCCGCATTGATGCTTGGCCTTGCGGCGGAGCAGCAGGGTGATTTGTTCGGGCTGGTTACGTTCAGTGACAAGGTACACCAGTTGGTGCGCGCGAAGAACGGCAAGGCGCATTACAGCACGTGCCGGGACTCGCTCTTCACCCTGCATCCGCAAATCGTTTCGCCCGACTTCGACGAGCTGTGCACGTTTCTCCGCCTGCGCCTCCGGCGGCGCACCATGCTGTTTTTCCTCACGTCGCTGGACGACCCCGTGCTCGCCCAGAGTTTTGTGCGCAACATGGACCTGATTCGCCGCCAGCATCTCGTTCTGGTGAACATGATTCAACCGCCAGGAGTTGAGCCGGTGTTCAGTAATCCCAACGTCACCAGCGTGGACCAGCTTTACCAGCACCTCGGCGGACATTTGCAATGGACCAAACTGCGCGAACTGGAAACCGTGCTGAAACGGCGCGGTGTGCAGTTCTCGCTGTTGGGCAATGAGCGACTGAGCGCGGAACTCGTGTCCCAGTATCTCAACGTGAAACGGAGGCAACTGCTATGATCATCGACCTCCAACGCTTTGTGGCGACGGAGCGGTCACATTGGACGGAGCTGGAAAAACTGCTCGATCGGATGGAAGCGACCCCGAATGCGAAGATGTCACTGGAACAGATGATGCGCTTCCACCAACTCTACGAACGCGCCTCCGCAGACCTGGCAAAGCTCGTCACCTTTTCATCCGAACCGGAAACGCGACGCTATCTTGAAGCGTTGGTGGCGCGCGCCTACGGTGAGATTCATGAAACCCGGGAGCGCCGGACCCGACTGTCCCCGGTGTCGTGGTTTTTCCAGACCTTGCCCCAGACGTTTCGACGGCATATCCGGGCCTTTTATCTCGCGGTGGCGATCACGTTGTTGGGCTGCCTGTTCGGTGGTCTGGCCTTGATGTTCGATCCGGACTCACGCCATGCAACGATGGCTTTTGGTCATGATTTGCTGACGCCGGAAGAACGCGTGCGGCAGGAGGAGACGTCGACGTCGGATAGTCTGTCCGGAGTGAAGACTTCGTTCTCGGCCTACCTGATGACGCATAATACGCGG
>DASUGI010000179.1:0-5430 GCA_036274115.1 Verrucomicrobiia bacterium | reverse complement strand
GATCTCGGAGGAGCCCGCCAAGCGGCAGAAGATGGCAAAAATTCCCATCACTCCGGCAGAGGCGCCAAAAACAAATGGCACAAAATGGTTGGGGAACATCACCATTAGAGCGCACTGCAGTAATCCGCCCACCACGCCGCTGCCAAAGTAAGCAATCAAAAAGCGCTTCCTCCCAAGCATGTTTTCAACCGCGCGACCAATGAACCACAAACCGAGCAGATTACCAACCAGGTGCCAGAGATCCACGTGGAGGAACTGGAACGTCAGGAATTGCCAAACGTATCCCGACAGCAAGGCGAGCGGTGTGAGTGCCAACCACCGTTCGATAATCGACTCAATATAAACGTCGTTGATGCATTGAAGCGCAAACGCAACCACCAGAATGACCATCAGTACAACGCTGGCTGACGCGTGAAAAAGAGGTGATCCGCTATCGGATTCACCTCGCATATAGTCACGGTTCTCTAACATGCCGCGCAAAAGCTAGTGGCGGATGCCGTGATTTTCAACGGGCTTTTTCGCCCGGCAATCACGGAGCAATTCTTCAAGATTCGCGCTCTGTTGGCAAAAAGCAGCGCACATAAAGAAAACCTGCAACCATTCCACCGAGATGTGCGCCATGAGCCACGTTACTCCGCGTCAATAACAATCCCACCAGCGAGACTCCCGCGCAGACACCCACCAGAACACGCGCACTGACGGTGATGGGGTAAACAAACAGCAGCAGCACCTTAAGATCGTGTTCCGGGTACAGGGTCGCAAACGCCGCCATCAAGCCAAACAGTCCGGCGGACGCCCCCACCACCGGATGGTAATGCGTCAAGCCATATGCGGTGAACGCACCAAAATGAGTCGGGAAAAAGATACTGCCCAACACGTGCAAACCACCACCCACCGCTCCGCTGAGCAAATAGAGTTTCAACATCTGCTTGCGACCGGACGTTGCTTCAATCGCATGGCCAAAGACATAAATGCCCCAACAGTTCAGCACTAAATGCGGTATTCCCCCGTGCAGAAATTGAAACGTCAGCAATTGCCACAGGAATCCTTCTCCCAGCCCACTCAAGCTCAATCCAAAATACTGCTCCAACGGAAATCGTGGAAACAACCTTTGCACCAGCACCTGGGCAATGAACGCGCCCACGTTGATAAGCAAAAGGGCATTGGTGACCGGCCAGCGACGAACCGCCGCGCTTGGGTCGGACGGTGTATGAACTTGGCTCTCCATCAGGCGGCAAAAGCTAGTAGTGGAAAGCGCGCTTTTCAACGGCCAATTGCACAGTTAATCGGCCTCCCACTTCAAATCAACCGTTCGTGAGCACCCAGCGTCCAGGCGGACGGATGCGGCTTCATCCCTATGCGGGGATAGTATTCCATCGCTTTTGGCGCCGCGAGCAGCACGACGGTGGCTTGGCCCCCTTCCGCCTGGGTGCGACGGATCAACTCACGTCCAATGCCCTTGCGCTGGTGCGAGGCGCGCACGGCAAGATCAGACAAATAGGTTGCGTAACTGAAATCACTCACGCTTCGAGCCATCCCCACCAGGCATTCGCCTTCCCACGCGGTTACCACCAGATTCGCGTTCCGCAGCATCTGCTCCATGCGCCCGCGGTCCTCCACCGGCCGCCTTTCGCCAAGGGTGGAGGCACGATACAGCTCGATGACCGCATCGAGTTCCAGGTCATTGCCGACACGGTACGCAATCATGTTTGTCGAGTTACTTGCGCGATCGAGCCATGAAGCCCGGGTCGTTTCCCGCAAGATCAGCGCGTCGTTGCTTCGCCAGCAACGCACCATAGACTCGCGTGTCGCGAGTAAACATTTCCAATCGCGCTTTGAACGCATCACTCACGATGTTTCCGTCGACCACATCCTGTTTCTCCACAAAGGAAACGCCATAGGGTAGTGACCACGCATAGCATTGGCGCGCCACCGTTCGCATCTGGTCCATTACCGTGAGCCCTTTTTCATGGGAAGCCACCACCGTGGCGAATAGTTTCCCGGCAAATTCACGCCAGAAATGGTCGAGGAAATTCTTCAGCGCACTGCTGATGCTGCCGTGATAATCCGGCGTCCCGAGCACAAACACGTCCGCCGCGTCAACTCTCGCCTTTAGCGCCGCAAAGCCGCCCTGGCTGTATGCCGTTTCCACGTTAAACAACGCCAGTGGTTCTTTGCACAAGTCCAGCACATCCACTTCACACCCGGCGGCGCGCAAATCATCCGCCACTTTGGTAATGACCACTCGCGTCACCGAGGCGACGTGAGTGCTTCCGACGACCGCAAGAATCTTCAACGTTGGTTCTGGCATAAATAGTTCAACTCGTTTGCAAATCACATCTACCGCGCAAGCGGCACGTTTATTGACACGGATCGGGAGGCTGGCTTCGGTCCATCAGCCGGCGGCAATCCTTCGTAGGTCACATCCCAGTGTTGCGGTAAGATCAAACCACCTTCCATCGGCCTGAAATCAGAGTAGGTTCGGCAGATCTCTCCCAGTTTGGAAGGCGCGCGCCCTCGATAAACGGCCGCGAGAATCCGACCCGTTGTTGGATCAATCCCCAATCTGGTCGTCGCGCCAGCGTAACCAACGTTCAGCCATTCCACGGGGCGGTCGTCCACTTTGCCTATTCCTGCCGCAAATGCCACAAACCCCGGCTCGTTGCGAACTCGCAGCAATGCCAGCGGCTCACGATACAGCCGCCGACGAACAAAGTCATAAACGTCCGCGGGCAAAGGCGTCACTTCATTCTTCGCGCTGATTTCCAGCAACTGCCCGTTCGTCAGGACGTGCGTTTCCCGGAAATCGCCGTACGAATAATCCAGCCGCAACTGGTCCGGCATGACCACGGTGGCCGTCTGCCGCATTTCCGTCTTCGTCCCACCTTGCTCAAAGACCGTAACCGTCTCCCACTGGGCGTTCGTGAGGGCATCGACTTTTTCCACGCCGCCAAATCCCGTCAGGGCCAACCAAATCAACTCACGCCCGCGTCTTTGGCTGACCGCGTTGCCGTTCGGTGGTGGCTCAGCGCGATCGATATATGCCTCCGGCTCCAACTTGAACTGGTGGCGGCAGCTTTCCGACGCGAACACGTAAATGCGACCTTCGAAAACCAACCATCGTTCCGGGTTACCCCGGCCGCTCAGCGGTCCCATCTTCATGCAAAAACCGTCAAACTGAATGCCGTATTTATCCGGTGCTGCCTCAAACTTGTGCTGGTTCTCCGTGTTGACAAAGTGATAGCGAAAATGGCCGTGGGTCGTTTGTGCGCTGGCTTTTCCCTTGATTTCGATGCCTTCAGTGAGCAACACCGGGTCAAAGCCATTCAGTGCCAACGCGGGCTCTTCAGCGCTCGCAGGTGGCGGCAGCAACAACAATGCGAGGCTGACAACAACACTCTGCAAACGGGCAATGATATTCATAAAAGTCAGATTCCAGGCTTAAGGACTGGGGCGACGTTGAGAAGCGGACTCAATCAACACCCGAACCCAGCCTGGTCACTACAGGAGAATGCGCGTCAGCGGACATGTGTCGAGCCTAACCAAAGTACCCGCCAACTCCAACGATTCTTTAGCCTTCCGGCTTGCCTTCATCATCCAGCCTTGGCATTTGATGTACATGAGAGTTTCCATTCTCGGTTTCGTCATAACTGCGATAGCATTCAATGCGACGCAGAACCTCCAGGCCGAATTGCCGCCGCTGATTCCTCGCGACGTCCTTTTTGGGAACCCGGAACGAACCTCTCCGCGCCTCTCGCCTGACGGCACGCGGCTCGCCTGGATTGCGCCGGACAAGAAAAATGTCCTTCAAGTCTGGGTCAAAACCATTGGCAAGGACGATGACAAAATTGTCACCGCCGACAAGAAGCGCGGCATCCGCCAGTACTTCTGGGCGGAGGACAATCATACGCTGCTGTACATGCAGGACACGGATGGCGACGAGAACTTCCATGTCCACGGGGTGGACCTGAAGACCGGCAACGTGCGCGATTATACGCCCTTCCAGGGAGTGCGGGCCGGAGTCGTTGCCACCGATGAAAAATTTCCCAACGAAATTCTCGTGCAGCTCAACGCCCGGACGCGCGAGTCGTTTGATGTCTATCGGCTGAATCTGGAAACCGGCGCCCTGGTGCTCGACACCCAGAACCCGGGCGACATCGTAGGTTGGATGGCCGATGACGCCATGCAAGTCCGCCTGGGTCAGGTCAGCACGTCTGATGGCGGCACTGAACTCCGCGTGCGCGACGACGTCAAATCCCCTTGGCGTTCGTGGATGAAAGTCGGGCCGGAGGAGAATCTTGGCGCCTTGGAATTTACCAAGGACGGCAAATCAGTTTTCATCGAAAGTTCCATCGGCAGCGATACGACGCGAGTGCTGGAGCGCAGTCTCTCCACCGGTGCGGAAAAGATGATCGCGCATTCTCCCGAAGTGGACTGTGGCGCCGTCATGATCCATCCGAAGAAAAAGATTGTCGAAGCGGTCAGTTTTGAGCCGGGTCGCCGGCAATGGAAAGTGATCGACCCTTCCGTACAGGGCGACTTTGATGCGCTGTCCAAAGTGCATGACGGCGATTTCTCTATTATCAGCCGCGACCGCGGAGACAAGACCTGGCTCGTCGGCTACACGTCCGACCGCGGGCCCGTACGCTTTTATTCCTGGGATCGTCCAAATCAGAAATCAACGTTCCTTTTCACCGCCCAACCGAAGCTGGAGAACTTGACACTCGCCGAAATGAAGGCTGTTGTCGTCCCGGCTCGAGATGGGCTTAAACTAAACAGCTATCTCACGCTGCCTGCGGGCATCCCGGCAAAGAATCTGCCGATGGTGCTGTTTGTTCATGGCGGCCCATGGGCTCGTGACACCTGGGGTTATAATCCGATGGCGCAGTGGTTCGCCAATCGCGGCTACGCATGTCTTCAAGTCAATTACCGCGGGTCCACGGGCTACGGCAAAAAGTTTCTCAACGCCGGCAACAAGGAATGGGGACTCAAGATGCATGACGACCTCGTCGACGCCGTGGACTGGGCGGTGGCTCAGGGCTACGCCGACCCGAAGAAAGTGGCCATCTTTGGCGGTTCGTACGGCGGTTACGCGGCGCTTGCGGGCGTAACGTTTACCCCCGACAAATTCGCCTGTGCCGTCGACATCGTTGGCCCGTCCAATATCCGCACCCTCCTCAGCACCATTCCGCCCTATTGGAAACCGATGCTGGCGCAGTTTGCGGTCCGCGTCGGTGACATCAACAATCCCAAAGACGCGGAACTCGTCAAAAATGCCTCACCGTTGTTCAAGGCAGACAAGATCAAACGCCCGTTGCTCATTGGCCAGGGCGCCAATGATCCGCGCGTGAAGCAATCTGAGTCCGAGCAGATCGTCGACGCCATCATCAAAAACGGCGGGAACGTGACCTACGTGGTTTATCCTGACGA
>DASUGI010000178.1:0-13090 GCA_036274115.1 Verrucomicrobiia bacterium | reverse complement strand
GGACTGCTCCTGCTCATTGAGGAAGTGGACTGGCAGACTGCGCTGAAGGCAGCGAGGTCTTGATGAACCGCCGTGATACGGAACCGTACGTCCGGTGGTGTGGGAGGACGGTGAGGTTCTAACCCTCACCTCCTACCCGATTTACATATGCTTCCTATCTCGGTTTATGGTGGGATTTGACGACCGGCGTAGGCAGACAAGATAATGCGCCTGCCGGGAGCTTTGGCTCCTAGATCTAACAGATGAAAACAGACTTGAGAAAACGTTGGGCTGATGAATCTGGGCGCACTTTCGTGGAAAGCCTATGTCGTTTGGGGCGTTCTGGAAATCGGTATGAAATTAAAGAGTCCCCTTTCGGAGTTGTCGCGGAAACAGGGCGATTGGACATGCGCGGGCTTGTGCTTCCTGAACGAAGTGATTTGAGGCGTATCACATTTCGGTCCGCAGACTTGAGTGGCGCTATTCTAAAACAGTCCTGGCTGGAATTGTCAGCATTCATCGATGTCTGCTTCGATTGCGCGCAGTTGCACAATTGCACGGAGCGCGGTTGCACATTTGAAAAATGCCGTTTTCGTCATGCCAGCTTTAGACGATCACTCATAGGAGCCTATCGCGGCAGCTGTTTCTTACATTGCTGTTTTGAGAACACCGACTTCATTCAAGCCCGGTTTGGTCGCCCCGAATTTGACGATTGTTACTTTGAGAACTGCACATACAGTGGCGTGGACTTCAACGGCGCTTCTTTTGAGAGGTGTGAGTTCCGCGGGGAAGTAAGAGGCGTCTGGTTTCATGGAGGATTTCTCTATGAATCGGACTTGGAAAATTATGGAGAACCACGGCCTAACAAAATGGAATGCGTGTCTTTCAAGAATGCCAAACTCATTGATGTTACGTTCAGTGACGGATGTGATTTGTCGACCGTTATACCTCCGGTGGATGGACGACACGCAGTTTTCGACCGATGGCAGGAACGGATCAAATCCCTTCTGGAACAAAGTCGCGTTTGGTCAGAGCCCTTTCGGAACGAAGCAGAGCTTTATTGCAAGGCACATCAGACTCAACCGTTCACCGATGGGACATATCCCAAAAAGCAGGATTGGTATTTAACAGGGGTGGACTCTCTCTCAAATCTGCTCGGAATCGAGGTCGGAAAAAAACTTTGGGAATTTCTACTCGCTGCAGAAAAGTAAACCTTCCATCAGCGAAGCAAAACCTTTATGCATCTTTACGCGGAAACAACGGCGCAGGTTCGCCGATGGCGTGGCCGGCGGGCAAGCCGCCCCAGCCTGACGTATCAAATTTGTTCGGCTCTCCGAGCAATCCGAGTTGAGTATAAATCTTTCCCGCCGTGCCCGGCAGAAATGGCCAGATCCTCCTCCCTGCGGCCCGACCATCCGCTTCGTCCCACCACAAGCACACGCCGGCCTTGGTTCAGACGAGATTGACCCACCAACTCACGGTGTGTTCCTCCTGAACTCCGCTGAGGTGGCAAACTCCTACAAGCGAAACCGCCAGAACGACCCGCGGTTCTCTTGGTATGAACCCGAAGATACGTTCATGCTCTGGCTCAGCCGGTGCGACTCAACCCTTAAAGAGCCCTCAGAGCTTCCCCCGCTGCTCACGAAGAACAAGTGGTACATGCACAATCTTTCGACGACCAGTCTCAACCTCGTTGCGACCGACCTCGTTACAACCGGCAAAGCGAAGGTTTTTTGCTCCAGATGTGCAGCTCACGTTCCACCGGATCAAGTCGTCCGAAAGTGGGACTACGTCGACAATGGCAATTTCCAATGCGACCGCCTCTACTGCACCCAGAATCACATTCTCCTATCAACTGCTCATTACACTGCGCCCATCAGGCGTCGCCAAGCGTCTGGCTAATCTCCGGCACCGCAGCGTGGTTGCTTCTACCGTCCGTATCGAGATAGCTTCGCGTTGTAGTTGTCCACCAAATGGTTTATTCAGTTAAATGCCCAATTCGGTTCTAATCTCGTTAATCCGCTTCGCCGTCCCGGCGTCAACCCGATTGATCGCCTTTGAAATAATCGAAGACAAAACCCTCTTTTCATCTGCGTCAATATTGCCGTCGGCTTTTGCTATGCCCAGGAGATAGTTCAACTCATTGGTGTCGAGTTTTCCGTCGTCGGTAAAGCATCTGATTGATGCCAACGCGATGCTCAAGTGGGAACGGAGTTCGCTCATGTTGTTCGTGAAGTGGTTTTCTTGCGTGTAGTTTGTTGAGAACTCTCAGTTAGGCAACGCGAAAGAGTGTCGGTCGTAAAATGTGGCCAGTTCGGCTTGTGTTGCGGGTTGAGGCCAGACCCAGTCCCGGCAATGCTGCCAGTGCATTGATTTGCTTCCAGGCTTAGCGGGGTTGGGGTCGCCACCGTTGTCTTCGCCATCGGCGCCCACGGAATACAGGAGAAAAGTCCCATCCGAATTGCGCTTGTAGCGTAGCGAATTCCCATCGACTGGATCTTTTGGCAGACCGGGAAGGAATTCTGGCACAAGCGCACCCAAATCCGCCGGGTAGTCTCCAGCAACCAGTTTATAGCGCTGGAGCGCAATGGCGGTGACCACCAATTGTCGGTTGGCTTCGATCACCAGCACCTTGTTTACGAACCTACTTAAAGAAGAAATGCTTTGTGAAAACATCGTTCGTAAGTTCACCTCCGGAGTTTCGGCGTTGGAGGAGTCGTCCGTTTCCAGGCGGTTCAAGCCGATTTCTTCCCATTTTTGCTCTTGTGATGACAGTGCCGGACCGAAGCTATTGTTGGTTCTCGCCTGTCGTAAGCATGCAATCAACGCTTGCACCGCTTGCAAGGAGCGGAGTTGATCCGTGTAAACCCATGAAAAGCGCCAGGCCGTTTCTTTGGCTTTGAGACGGCTCTTGTTCCAGGTGTCTTTGGCGAACTGCTCGGTTTTATCAAACCAATTGCTACTCGTCGTGGTTGCCGGTGACGGAGGCCAGGTGAAGGCCGCGGTCATTTTGCGAAACTCGGCGCTGGATTCGCGCATCTGCGCGGCCGTCATCAGCGCGATAGCACGTTCCATCGCAAGAGAGTTTTCCGCAGCCAGGGAAAATTCCAGGCGGGTCCAGTCATCTTGAAGTTGCGCCAGTTGTTCGTCGGTAACCGCCGGTGATTGAAGCAACTCCCACGTTGCGGCAGAACCAATGGCGGCAATGGCGATTCGAACCAATTGCGAGATGATGAATCGTTCATCGGCACTTGCCTGCGAGAGCGCCAGCAGTGCGCGAAGTCGCACGGTGGCGGATTTTGTGTTGCCTTGATGCAAGTCGCAGAGGGCGGCGTAGCAAAGGTATTGGGCCGCCCGTTTGCTCTGAGCCAGATTGGGCAACGGCGTACTGAAGCCCAGTCGGTAGTTGATGCCGAAGTCGAGATGGGGTCGCTCAATCAGTTCCTCCAGCAAGGTCAGCGCCGGAGAGAGTTCGCCTACATCGGCGATGGCATCGTCCCATGAATTGGTGGCTTCGCGCGACCGGATGCTCGGTTCGGCCCAGCCAATGCGAGCCTTGCCGGGCGCGACCATCGTCATGCTGGCCGGCGGGTTGGTGATGAACACGCCGACTTGCGGGTTCATCAAATTCAAAGCTCGATTGAAAACGGTGGCCGCGTTTTTGTCAGGAGGGAGGGGCTTTGGGGTGATCTCATCCACCGTCAGCTTCTCGCCAGCGGCGATGAGTTGTTGCTGATAGGTGGCCAGGGCGCGCTTGGCCCTGATGTGATGGATGATGGCGACCAATCCCAGCCCCAAGGCGAGAGATGCAATAAGCAGCAGGACTTTTTGTCGCTTGCGAAGTTTCACTCTGAGCTAGGTATATCCCAAGGGTTGAGAGCAGGCCATTGCTATGTTGGACCGGGGTTCAAGAAATTCGTCACCGATTCGCTTGCGCCGGCGCACCGTGCTTCATATTGTCGGCACATGAAACGAATTTTGATTTTCCTGGCGGTGTTGATCGGAATTTCCACGTTCCCGCTGCGGGCGCAGGATACGGCGGCGCTGGAGGAACGGATCAAGCAATTGAACGGCTACGTGCAGGATTTGCTGGAGGACAAAGCGAACCAAAAGAAGCAAATCGACGCGCTGGCAAGGGAAGTGCAGTCGTTGCGCGACCAGTTGCAGAATCAGCCCAAGGGTAATTACGCGAGCCTCGAAGATTTGCGCGCGCTGGCCAAACAGGTTCAGGACATTGAGGATAAACGGAAGAATGATCGTGAAGTGATCATCCGCGAAATCGAGAACCTCGGGAAAGCGGCGGCAAGAGCGCCCAGGAACGACCGGTCGACGCCTCCGCGAGGGTCTTCTTCATCCAGCGATCTGCCGGACAAAGCCATTGAGCACGTCATCGCGTCGGGCGATACGTTGTCCACCATCGCGGCAGCCTATAACAAAGAAAAAGGGCTCAAGTTGACTACGGCTCTGATTATGAAAGCCAATCCCGGTCTCGACCCAAATAAACTCAAGGTGGGGCAGAAGATCATGATTCCGCTGGTCGAGAAGTAGTCGACTACACCAGGACGAGGATTGCGATCCCGACGATGATTCGATACCAGCCAAATGGCGTGAAGGTGTGGTTGCGCACGTAACCGAGCAGCCATTTCACCACAACGAACGCGGTAATGGCGGAAACAACGGTGCCGAGCAACACGTGCGACCACGGTTCATGGGGGACACCGCCTTTCAGGGCATCAAAGGTCTCTTTCGCTCCCGCCGCCAGCAAAGTGGGAATGCCGAGGAGGAAGGAAAACTCCGCGGCGGAACTTCGACTGAGTCCCAGGATTAACGCGATCAGGATCGTTGTTCCTGAACGCGAAGCGCCTGGAAATGCGACCGCGATGAGTTGTGCGAGTCCGACCGCTATCGCGATGGTCCACGTTACTGTTTCAGTCGTCTTGCGACCGCGTAACCACATTTCAACCGCCACAAACAACACCCCACCAATCAGAGTGGCCCATGCAATGGGCGCGATCGTGTCCGGGAGTTCGAGTCCCAGCCTTTTCAGAGTGAGTCCGCCGATTGCAGTGAGAACAAACGCGACGCTGAGTTTGAGCAGGTAATCGCGATTGGCCGGTTCGCGCCAACCCAGGGCCAGTGCTTTGGCTCGGTTGGCAAACACGGCGAGGACCGCCACCACCGCCCCGGATTGAATCACCACGTTGAACAGCTCACTGCGTTGACCCAGCCAATGCCCCGCCAGCAGCAAATGGCCGGTGGATGAAACCGGCAGAAACTCGGTCACCCCTTCGATCACTCCCAAAATGACAACCGCAATCCAATCAGGCATCTCCAACCAGACACAAAACCACCCGCAGTTGGCAACGGCAAATTACAAGGGGCTTTCAATTGTTAGTTTTGTCTAACTTTATTTCTTGACCCAAACTTAACGTGCATTAGGCTACTGTCGTGAATTTGGGAAACTGTTCGTGCATTTCCTTTGGAATGAAGCCCCTTCTGGCAGTTACCGCCGCGATGGTGGCGCTGGTTTTGCCCGGCGGTTTAGTCGGCGCGGAATCCGAAGTGGAGGACAAGTGGCGTTACAATCTTTTCAATCCCACGCCCGCAGACCAGATGCGCGAGATGAGCACGGACCGGCCCGACCAGACCGAGAGCGCTTACACCGTGGATGCGGGACACTTTCAGGTGGAAATGGATTTGGTCAGCGCCGTGTTCGACCGAAGTGGCGACGTGCAGACGCGAGGCTGGGGAACGTCGCTTAACTTGAAAGCCGGCTTGCTCAACAACGTGGACATCCAGTTTGTGCTCGAGCCGTATGCGAGCGTGAGACAAAAGGACCTTCAGTCCGGCGATGCTATGACGCTTTCGGGCTTTGGCGAGTTTCAGACCCGCGTGAAAGTGAATCTCTGGGGCAATGATGGCGGAAAGACGGCGATGGCGATCATGCCGTTCATCGAATGGCCGTTGCCGGAATCCGACCTTCGTAATGGTGAGACTGAGGGCGGGATCATTTTGCCGTGGGCGGTGGAGTTGCCGGCGGGATGGGGTTTAGGCGGAATTGTGGAGTTTGACTTTGTGAGCGACGGTGGCGACGGTCGTGATACCGAGTACTTCAATACCATCGCGTTGTCGCACGACATCGTGGGAAATCTCGGCGCCTACGTGGAGTTCGCGGCGCTGCTCACGCCAGAGAACGGCGTGGACTGGCAGGGGCAGGTTGATGTCGGGTTTACGTATGCTTTGAACCAGAACACGCAATTTGACTTTGGATGCAACTTCGGCGTGACCGATTCCGCGCCGGATTTCAACCCGTTCATTGGTTTTTCGTGGCGACTGTAAGCAACTCATGAATACCTGGATTTTGATTCTGGCAGCGATACTCGGCGCGGCGGCGTTGGTGTGGCCGCGGCATGGCGTGGTGGCGCGGTGGCGGCGGGCGCGCTCACTGGCCGCGCGTTCGCAGCGCGAGGATGTGCTCAAACACATTTTGAAAAGCGAAGCCGAAGGCCGGCAAGCCACGCTCGACAGCATTGCCGGCGCATTGCAGGTAACCACCGGGCGCGCGGCGGACTTGTTGCAGGACCTGGAGCATCATGAGTGGGTGAGTTTTGAGAATGGGATCTTGCTGCTCAAACCGGCCGGACGCGAAATGGCGTTGCACATCGTGCGCGCGCATCGTCTTTGGGAAAGTTATCTGGCAGAGCAAACCGGCGTGGCGGAGGCGGAATGGCATCAACGCGCCGAGCGACAGGAACATTTGCTCACGCCGCAGCAGGCGGACGCGCTTTCCGCCCGGCTCGGCCATCCCACACGCGATCCACATGGCGATTTGATTCCCGAACCCAAAGGCGACCTGTCTGCGGACAAAGGTCAGCCGTTGCACGCGGTTCCGGCGAATACGCCAGTGCAGTTCACCCACATCGAAGATGAGCCCGAGACGATCTATGCCCAGCTTTGCGCGCAGGGATTGCGCCCGGGCATGAAAGCGTTTGTCATTGAAAAGTCAGCAGATCGAATTCGTTTTTGGGCCGACGGAAACGAACACGTTTTGGCTCCTGTATTGGCGAACAACATTACCGCCGTGCCATTGCCGGATTATAGAACGGAGGACCTGACTGAGGAACAATACCTGTCCAACTTGCGACCGGGCGAGCGCGCGAAAGTGCTGGGATTAACTCCGGCGTGTCGTGGGGCGGAACGTCGGCGTTTGCTGGATTTGGGTTTCGTCGCCGGCACGCCCGTGGAAATGGAGATGGTGAGTCCCGCGGGTGATCCCACGGCGTATCGCGTGCGCGGCACGGTCATCGCGTTGCGGCGCGAGCAGGCTGGATTAATTCGAATTGCAACGAAGGAGGCAATTGCAGCATGAGCGTGACTTTGAATCCCCCGGTAACCACTACGACCCCGGCGCCGACCGAGGCGTGCGCCAGTTGCAGCGTCTATCGCGCGGCCAATCTCAAGAAGCTCGGTGTCAATATGGACCGCGCTGACTACGTCGTTGCGCTGGCCGGAAATCCCAACACGGGCAAGAGCACCGTCTTCAACGCGCTGACGGGTTTGCGGCAGCACACCGGCAATTGGCCGGGCAAAACCGTCGCGCGGGCTGAAGGCGCCTTCGAGTATTCCAGCAAACGCTACAAGATCGTGGATTTGCCGGGCACGTATTCGCTGCTGTCCACCAGTCTCGATGAGCAGATCGCGCGCGACTTTATTTTGTTTGGTCAGCCGGATGTCACCGTGATTGTTGCCGACGCTTCGCGTCTGGAGCGGAACCTCAACCTGGTGCTGCAAGTGTTGGAGATTACCGATCGCGCGGTGCTTTGCCTGAACTTGATTGATGAAGCGCGGCGTCACGGGTTGTCGGTGGACGAGCGCCAGTTGTCGCGCGACCTCGGTGTGCCCGTGGTTCCAACCGCCGCGCGTTCCGGGCAGGGTTTGCCCGAATTGCTGCAAGCCATCAGCGACGTGGCGAGCGGCAAAACTGTTTGCAGACCGTATCGCTTGACCAACGAACCGCCGGCGATTCGGGACGCGCTGAACGAATTGGTTGCGAAGATCAGGGCGGCCCATCCTGGTTTGCCGAATGCGCGCTGGGTTGCTTTGCGTCTGCTGGGCGGCGATGAAAGCATGGCGGAAGCATTGCGAAATGGCGAGTTAGGCCGCCTGCAAGAGAAGCTGAAGCACCCGCTGAAGGTGGCGACATCATGAATGCCAATGCTGCAACGATTCCGAGCGCGGATGACATCGTCCAGATCGCAAACCGGCTGCGTCGCGAAATGTCCGGTGATCTTCACGAGCACATGGTCGAGGCGATTTATGCCGATGCGGCGCGAATTGCGGATCGCGCCGTCACGCGTCCCGGCGAGAAAGCGCGTCCCACTTTCGATCGCACGCTGGATCGCATTTTGACGAGCCGGATTTGGGGTTTCCCGATCATGGTTGCGCTGTTCGCGGTGATGTTCTGGATCACAATCGCGGGTGCGAATGTTCCTTCCGGCATGCTCGCTTCGGTGTTGATTGATAAACTCTGGCCCATCCTGCGCGAAGGCATGGCGAGTATCGGTTCGCCCTGGTGGCTGACGGGATTTCTGGTCGATGGCGTTTATCTGGCGACCGCGTGGGTGATCAGCGTGATGTTGCCGCCGATGGCAATTTTCTTCCCGATGTTCACGTTGCTGGAAGATTTCGGTTATCTGCCGCGGGTGGCGTTCAACCTGGACCGGTTGTTCAAAAAGTCGGGCGCCCACGGCAAACAGGCCATGACCACGATGATGGGTTTTGGTTGCAACGCGGCCGGTGTGGTGGCCACGCGCATCATTGACAGTCCGCGCGAGCGGCTGATTGCGATCGTGACGAACAACTTTGCGTTGTGCAATGGTCGCTGGCCCACGCAGATTCTGGTGGCGTCGCTCTTCCTCGGCAGTCTCGTGCCGGCGCACCTGGCAGGATTGGTTTCGGCGGGAGCGGTCGTGGGCGTTGCGATGCTGGGAGTGCTCTTCACATTTCTTGTTTCGTGGGCGCTGTCGCGCACGGTGCTGAAAGGCGAAGTGTCGTCGTTCAGCCTTGAACTGCCGCCGTATCGGCCGCCGCGATTCTGGCAGACGCTTTACACTTCGTTGATTGACCGCACGGTCATTGTGCTGTGGCGCGCGATTGTGTTTGCCGCACCGGCCGGCGCGGTGATTTGGCTGACGGCGAACATCAAGATTGGCGATCTAAGTATTGCGCAATACCTGGTGCATGCGCTTGATCCCGTTGGAATCTTCGTCGGACTCAATGGCGTGATTCTCCTCGCTTACATTGTCGCCATTCCGGCGAACGAAATCATCATTCCGACGATTCTCATGCTGACCGTAATGATGACCGGAGCGGCGGGAGTGGGGCAGGGGGCGGGCGTGATGTTCGAGCTGGATTCCGACGCTTCGACGAAGGCGCTCCTGCAAGCGGGCGGTTGGACCGCGCTCACCGCGCTGAATCTCATGTTGTTCAGCCTGCTGCACAATCCGTGCAGCACGACAATCTATACGATCTACAAGGAAACCGGGAGTGCACGCTGGACCGCACTGGCCACCTTGCTGCCAATTGCTCTCGGCTTTCTGGTCACGTTTCTGGTCGCGTTCGTCTGGCGGATGTTCTGAAGTCAACGCGGTCGCGGCTTGCCAGATTCGAGTTCGCCTACTAAAACCAGCGGCGACGGATGAATCCCGTTTCAATCATTGTTGCCTTTGTCGCCATGACGATTTCTCTGAAAGCGGCTGCCGCTGCCGGTCTTAGTGCCGAGACTGTCGCTCGCGTTGATGCCTTGTTCGCCAACTTTGACCATCCGAATGCACCGGGTGCGAGCGTGATGGTGATTCGCGACGGCAAGCCAATCTTTGCCAAAGGTTATGGCCTCGCCAATCTCGATACCAAGACGCCTTGCACCACGAACACCAACTTCCGGCTCGCGTCGGTAAGCAAACAATTCACCGCGATGGCCGTGATGATCCTTGCGGAGCGGAACGCGCTTTCATTTGGTGAATCTCTCACGGCGTTTTTTCCCGAGTTTCCCGAATACGGAAAAGCGATTACGGTGCGGCACCTCCTCACGCACACGTCGGGCTTGATTGCTTACGAAGACGTCATTCCCGAGGGCACAACGATTCCCGTGCTCGATCAGGACGTGTTGCGCCTGTTGATGAAGCAGGACAAAACGTATTTCCCGCCAGGCACGCAATATCGCTACAGCAATTCCGCTTACGCATTGCTGGCGCTGATTGTTGAAGTGCGTTCGGGACAGACGTTCGCGCGTTTTCTCAGGGAGAACATCTTCGAGCCATTGAAGATGACGAACACGCTGGCTTACGAAGAGGGCCTTGCGGTGGTGAGCAACCGCGCCTACGGCCACACGCTGAAATCAAACGTCTGGCAGCGCACAGATCAAAGTCTCACCAGCGCGGTTTTGGGAGATGGCGGTGTGTATTCATCGGTGACTGACCTGGCCAAGTGGGATCAGGCGCTTTACAAGTCGAAGCTGGTCAGTGAGCCGATGCTGCGAGTCGCTTTCTCGCCGTTGACGCCCACGGACCGACCCGGGCGCAGTTATGGTTTTGGCTGGTACATCACCGAGTATCGCGGCATGAAGGAGATTTATCACAGTGGTGAGACCATTGGCTTTCGCACGCGGATTATTCGTTACCCGGAAAAGAATTTCACAATCATCATTCTTGCCAATCGTTCGGACACGAAAGTGGACGACTTTCCGCATCAGATTGCGGACGTGATTCTGTTTGCCGGGAAACAATGAAGCTCGTTGTCATCGCAGTTGTGTTGGCTGGTTTGTTTTTACCGGCGGCTGAATCCGCTGAGACCAACCGCGCGACCGCTGCGGTGCGCTACGAAACACGGGCCGAGCACGACCCCAACGGCATTGGGAAGTTCTACATGGGGCGTGAGATTGCGCACGTGATGGGGCATCAGGCCGCCGATTGGCTGGAGCGTCCTGAGCGCGCAAAAGAGGAGGGAACGGATTTGCTCGTGCCCGCGCTGAAACTGAAAGCTGGAGATGTTGTGGCGGACATCGGTTGCGGCAGTGGCTATTACACGCGGCGACTGGCCAAAGCAGTTGGGACGAACGGTTCAGTCTTCGCGGTGGACATTCAGCGAGAGATGCTGGAGCTGCTCACGAACAAACTCGCAGCGGAGCGCATTTTCAATGTGAAACCGATCCTCGGCACAATCACTGACCCAAAGCTCCCCGCGGCTTCCGTGGATTTAATTCTGATGGTGGACGTGTATCACGAGTTCGATCATCCGTTTGAAATGGTCGAGGCGATGTGTCGGTCGTTAAAGCCGGGTGGGCGGATGGTGTTCGTCGAGTTTCGTGCTGAAGACCCGAAGGTGACCATCAAGGAAGTTCATAAGATGTCCGAAGCCCAGGTGCGCAAGGAAATGAGTGTTCATCCGCTGGAATGGATCGAAACCATCGGCACACTTCCGCAACAACACATGATTATGTTTCGCAAGAAGCCGTAAATTGAAAGGTTTGAGTTTGTTCGGACTTCACGCCTGAGCTATAGGTCTTCACCCGGTGATGCATCGCATGTTGTCTTTGACTCGAACGCTCTTCTTATGGAGCAGTGTGCTCGTGGCGATTCTTCCGCGAGATGCCGCAGCCCAGCCTTTGACCAACCTCAACCTTTCACTGGTGAGCAATGTCAAACCTTCGGTCAATCCGCTTTCGTACGGTGACGTTTGGGCGGAGGGCGACCTGGCATGTCTCGGCGTGTGGCTTGGCTACAGCACCTACAATTATGGCGTTGGCATTTACAGCATCTCCAATCCCGCTGCACCGGTGCTCCTGAGCATTTACAGCCCCAGCCCAACGAGCCAAAACCAGTTCGAACTCGGTGCGCTGCGAAATCGCATCGGGTACTTCGGCAGTTGGAGTGGCGGCGGACTGCACATCGTTTCGCTTACGAATCCCGCGTCGCCCCAGTTGCTCTGCCGGGTGGGGGCGACGACGGGCAATGTGACGAACGGCTTTGACCGCGTGCACACGGTTTTTCTTGAACGCAATTATCTCTACGAAGCGGCCCACGTGCCGGGAATCGTGAGCGTGAAGGTGTTCGATGTGAGTAATCCGCGCGCGCCCGTCTACCTGCGGGACATCGTCACGACAAACACGACCAAGGTTCACCAGATTACGGTTCGGAACAAAGGCGGACAGATTTTGCTTTTCACTTCCGGCTGGGGTGGCAACGACAACGGCGCGCCATCGTCGCCCGGTCAGACGGACATTTGGGATGTAACCTCAGTGGGGACGCAGCCGGCACAATGGCTGGGGCGAATTTATTCCGGCTACAATTCCCACAGCAGTTGGCCGACTGACGACGGCAATACACTCATCGTTTGCCGCGAAACTGACGGTGGCGACGTGCGCTTCTATGACATCTCAAATCCGGCCACGATTCCCACTAACGCGGCACCGTTTGTCACCCTCACGCCCGCCAGCATGGGAATGGAGTCGGACATCCCGCACAATCCAGTCGTCGTCAGTAACTTTCTGTTTCTGAGTTGGTATCAAAATGGCATTCAAGTATTCGACATCACGGATCGCACGAAGCCAGTGCGCGTGGGTTTCTACGATACCTTTCCCGGAGCGAAGACCAGTTCCTACCAAGGCAACTGGGGCGTGGTTCCGCATCTCGGCTTCAACAAAATTCTACTCAGCGACATTCAAAGTGGTTTGTTTGTCATGAATGGCTCGGCGTTGCTGACGCCGGCGAACAACTATCCCCCCTTGCTGGTCACGCAACCGACGAGCCTGACGGTCACGCAAGGTTTCAATGCGACGTTCGCACCAATCGTGACCGGTTCGTCCCTGAGTTATCAATGGCGGTTCAACGGTGCGAACCTTCCGGGAGCCACCAGCAGCAATCTGACTCTGGCGAATGTTCAAGCGGCGGATGCCGGGACTTACTCGCTCGTCATTTCCAATGCGACGGCGACGATTACGAGTTCCGTGGCGAGCCTGAGCGTTGTGATGCCGCAAGGAATGCAGACCGTCTTTTACGACGGCTTCGACACCGCGGCGTCCGGCAACAGCTGGGACGTGTTTGAAGGCTCGGAG
>DASUGI010000177.1:0-3582 GCA_036274115.1 Verrucomicrobiia bacterium | reverse complement strand
GGCATCGAAACATCACACAGAATGACATCAGGAACTTCCTTTTTGGCGAGTTCGACCCCAACCTGCCCATTCGATGTCGCGATGGGTTTGTAACCCTCCATCTCCAGCATGAGCACGAGATTGTCGCGCGTCTCAGCTTCGTCTTCGATTACCAGGATCTTCTTCATATTGTGGGATTTGGTTCTACGGCTTTGGTGAACAGTGGAAGTTTGACTGTAAACGTCGTTCCCTGACCCTCGACGCTTTCAAATTTGATTTCGCCGCCATGCAACTCGACACAACGTTCCACGATGAGCAACCCCAGCCCAGTGCCGGGAATCTGGTCCACATTGCTACCGCGATGGAACGCCTGGAATAAGCGCTTCTGGTCGGCTTCGGGAATACCACAACCACGGTCGGTGAACCGGCAGACCGCCTGATCGCCCTCGCGTTGCACAACGAATTCCACATGCTGGCCCGCCGGCGAATACTTGACCGAGTTGGAAAGCAGGTTCGTAAAGATGTGGCGCAGCAGACTCTCATCACCGACCGCGCCCCCGATGTCGCCCTCGAACCGAAAATCGATGGGGCAACGCCTGCTGGTGGCCGATTCAATTTCACCGCTGATGCGCTGGCAAAGCGTGGCCAAATCCAACACCGCCGGCTGAAAGGTCACTCGATCTGTTTCCAGCCTGCCGAGCACCAGCACTTCTTCCATCATGCCGGCCATGCGGCGGACCGCCTTGTTGATGGAATGCAAGAGCTGCTGCCGCTTCTCCGCTGGCAGCCGCGCGTGATAGCGATCCAGGTTGTCCACCGACGACATGATGACTTCCAGCGGGGTGCGGAATTCGTGCGAGACCAGCGAAACGAAATTGCTTTTGAGCTCGCTCAATTCTCGGGCTCTTTCCAGATTCTTGAGCAATTCCGCCTCCGCCTCCTTGCGCACTGTGATGTCCACCCCCGCACTTAACAAATGCGGCACACCTCCGATTTCGACACGTTGCGAGGATAGCAACGCGGTGAGAATGCGCCCGTCCTTTGCACGGACGCGAACTTCCCGGCCCAACACAAAACCCTTGGCTTCCATCTCACCAACGAATGCGGTCAACTGCTCAGGTTCGGCCCAAAAATCCAGTTCCGTCGCCGTTTTGCCGACCACCTGTTCGCGCGTGTAACCGAGTTTGTTGAGAAAGGTGTCGTTTGCTTCCACCACCATTCGGTCCGAGGCGCGAATCAAACTCTGCATTGCGGGACTGTGCCGGAAGGCTGTCACAAATCTAGTCTCGCTCTCCTGTAGCTCGAGCGTGCGTTCCGAGACGCGTTGCTCCAGCGAAGCCTTCTCGGCCTGCAATTCGGCGTCCCGTTGCGCCACTCGCCCAGCCATTTCATTGAACGCACTGGCGAGTTCGCCCAGTTCATCGCTGCGGCCGAATGTTGCCCGCGCTGAATTGTCGCCCGCACTCATTTGCTTTGTGGCGCGGGTGAGTTCGGTCAGTGGCATGGCGATCTGACGTCGCAAGGTCGCCGCGAGAAAGCCAAGCAACAGCGCCAGCGAAACCAATCCCGACCACAACACCCATTGCGCCGATTGAAATGCCTGCTTCTGCAACAGTTCGCGTGGCATGGTGGTGAGGAAATACCAATCCGGCCCGGCCAGGCGTGCCACCGAATAATAAAATCCGCTGGCTTCATCGAAACCGGAGAATTCGTGCCCTGTACGCGCCACGACTGCGCGATACAAACTCGCCATTTCCGGTTCGCCGCAGTTCTGCATCAACAACTGCCCTTTCGTAGCGAGGATCTCTTGGAGCTTCGTCGGATGAGCGACGATGCGACCGTCTCCGCGAAAAATAACGTGGCGTGCGCCCGGTAGATCGCTGTGCGTGATTTCTTCCATCATGCGGTTGACGTATTCGTCGTGACCGAGCGAGCCCAGGAATTGTCCGTCTTTGAAAATCGGAACGTAAATCGAAACGATTGGCACTTTGGTCGTGGGTTCTTCGATGATGCCGGTCCAGCCAAACGCATCGGGCGGCGTTGCGGCGGGCATCGCGAGATGAAACCACTCCAGGTTCGTGGCGTTGTAATCTGCCGGGGTGTCCCAGACCCAGTTCGGAATGCGCGGATCGAACCCAACGTTCAGCCAACCGGGTGACCCGGCCAACACGAAGTAAACGCTGGGAAACACGTCCACCCAACCCGGCAGCAGTTCATCGCAGATGTCCTGCGCCCGTAGCACTTCGGTTTTCAACTCTGGCGTGAAGGCGCAATCCTTGTGCGCCCACATCGTCGAATATTTGCGCCCGTCCCAGAAATTCGTTTTGCTCCGCCATGAGGCATCCCGGAAGAGTTCAAACCGCGCATTCCATTTCTCCTCAACGTCTCGCGGAATTGGCGCTTGCATGCGTTTCAGGAACTGGCCGCGCACCAGCAGCATGTTGGCCTGAATGTGTTGGAAGCCGATCGCCTCGCGCCGTGCCCGTTCCGTCACGTAAGTGGCGAGATGCTTCAAGTCCCGCTGCTTCGAACTTTCAAAAACGATGCCGTACGTCACCCCCGTTGCAACGGCAATCACCAGCCCGGCGCCGAGGGCTACGTGAAGCAGGATGCGTTGAGGAATCGTCATTTGCTGCCCGACACTTTATCCACGTCGCAACGCCGCGAAAGTCCAATCCGCTGGCATAATACGGAAGTATTATGGCTGGTCCGGATGCCCCAGACGATGATGTCTGTGATGAACGATCAGTCGGTCAATGATAAGGCAAATCGCAACGGAAACCCGGCGCTCCCGCCGTGGCGCGAATGCGAAGTGTTCTGCATCATTGGCTACTCGGGAGTGGGTGGTCCGGCCTGTGGTTGGCGCGGGATGATTCGCGACGCGCGACGCGATGGAGACAGTCCAGAACTCATTTGTCCCCGTTGCGGCGGCGCAACTCTCCTCCGAATTCCAACTTCGTAGATTCCTTGACTCGTTCGGTTTCGGCCTGGATCACTTGCGCCCGATTCGCAACGACAACGGCCACGTGACGAGTCGGGGTGTATTCACATTGCCCCAGACGCGTGACAATTCCTCTGAAAGTGACCCCAGCGGATTGTGCCCGGTGGCCTTGATGTAACGATTCGTTGCCGACCAGGTGCTGAAATAACCGATCATTTGTTCCAGCGTCCGCTGAGCTTCCATTCGCAGAACCGGGGACGCGACCTCCACGAATGGAAACAGAATTGTCCGATAACCCTCCTCCACCAACGTGCGCTCCGGCGGCCAGTAGGGACCGACAACGTTATGATAAAAGTTCTGCACCAATCCATTGACTGATTCGCCCTCAACTTCATTGATGCCGTAAGCCCATGCGGCCAGTATGCCGTCGGGTTTGAGCACGCGCTTCGCCTCCGCGTAAAAGCGATCGAAATCAAACCAGTGCAATGCCTGGGCCACCGTGATGAGGCCGACCGATTCGTCGCTCAATCCGCTCTGCTCGGCCGGTGCGACGCGAAACTCCACCTTGGGATTCGGCATTGCCGAGGCGATCTGCTCCTTGCTCGCGTCCGTGGCAACCACGCGATCAAATCGTTTGGCCAGATCGTGCGTCGCCTGGCCGT
>DASUGI010000176.1:0-4202 GCA_036274115.1 Verrucomicrobiia bacterium | reverse complement strand
GACAGGCGCGACGCCTGTCCTACGCTTCGACGCGTGCCAATCAACGCTTCCGCAATCAACAGCCCCAACGCGGCGAGCAACGGCCAATGGAACTGTTCGAGGTAAACCTTGTGTTGCCGGCTCGAGAGATCGTGACGCGTGAACGATTTCAATCCCTCCTCGTAAATCGCAGTCAATCCCTGGCTCTGCTGGCCGAGCGGCTGATACATCCCGCCGGTCACCTGAGCAATTTCCTTCAAGGTCGATTCATCCAGGTGCGACTTCACGAACTGCCCCGACTCATCCTTCACGAATTCCGTCCCCCCATTCTCGGCAGCCACGGGCACGAGTTCGCCATTGGCACTCCCTACACCCACAGTGAAAATTTTGACCCCTTCGCTCGCCGCAGACTTTGCCGCGGCGATGGCCTCACCTTCAAGATCCTCGCCGTCGGTGAGCAGAATCAGGATATGGTCACTGGAAGCCCGCGTCTTGAATGCCGCCTGGGCTTCACGAATGGCCGCCGCAACATCGGTCCCGCCTTTGGGGATGACGCTCGAGTCCAAAGCACTGAGCGAATCACGAAAGGCATCGTAATCCAGGGTGATGGGGCATTGCAGAAACGCGCTTCCCGAAAAGGCGATCAGGCCCACGCCGTCGCCGTTCAGTTTGCCGAGCAAATCTTCAACGGCGAGTTTGGCGCGGGCGAGTCGGTTGGGTTTCAAGTCCGGCGCGAGCATGCTCCGGGACGTATCCACCGCGAACAGGATCTCCAAACCTTTACGCTGGGTTTCCTCCCACCGAAAACCGGCTTGTGGCCGCGCGAGCGCGATGAACAAACACGCAGTGGCAGCGATGAACAAGGTGCGTTTGATCAAGCGACGACGCGGCGAGAATGATCTTGTCAGTTGTTCTGCAAGACGTGGCGCGATGAATTTCGTGAGCAGCGTGGCTTGCTGCCGGTCGAAGCAACGATAGCGCCACAGCAACGCGGCACAGGCGACCGCGCCCATCAATAGCCAGAGAGGTTGTGCGAATTTCATAGTGTGGATTGAGTTTTGAGTTCAGTGAGTCGGTTCAGGCCGGGAGGCGGCGGAAACGGGTCTGTTGCAGGCCCAAGCTGGTGCAAAGGATCGCGAACGCTGGCACGACAGCCCAGGTGAACAGTTCCTGGGACTGCTCGAACTTCTTCATCGTGTGCGTGGTTTTCTCTTCGCGATCGATCTCGGAATAAATGCGCGTGAGGGAATCCGTATCCGTCGCGCGGTAGAACTTGCCACCGGTTTCCGTGGCGATTTTCTGAAGCGTGGCTTCGTCCACATCCACCCTGGCCATCGCGAGCCGGCGATTACCAAAGGCGTCGGTGACGGGCACGGGCGCTTCCCCGCGCACACCAGCGCCAATGGTGTAAACCTTCACACCGAGCGCTGCCGCTGCCTGGGCAGCCGTGTCCGGATTCACCTTGCCAGCGTTGTTCTGACCATCGGTGAGCAACACGACCAATTTGGATTTGCTGGGCTGATCACGGAGACGATTCACGCTCGTGGCAATTGCCGAACCGACCGCTGTGCCATCCTCAACGCTGCCAATCTGCACACGCTCGAGGTTCTGCAGCAACCAATCATGGTCCAGTGTGAGCGGACTCACGAGATACGGCGCGCCCGCGAAGGCCACGATGCCGATGCGATCATTGGGCCGCTGCTCGATGAATTTCGCCACGACGGACTTCACCACGTCCAGGCGATTGGCGGGTTCACCATCGAGCTTGAAATCGAGCGCCTCCATCGAACCGGAAACGTCGAGGGCCAGGATGATGTCTACGCCACTGGCCTCAACTTGTGACGTGCTGCGGCCGAATTGTGGCCGGGCCAGGCCAATGACCAACAGCCCGAGCGCGAGCATGGTAAGCGTGGTCAACCAGACGCCCGCGCGACTGCGAGTTTGTTGGGCGACTGCGCGAGCCACGCGGGCGCTGGAGTATTGAACTGCCGGCACGGCGCCGCGGCGTCCGCGCAGGATGGCGAACAGCGGCAACAGCGCCAGCAGCCAAAGGAAGTGTGGATAAAGGAAGCGGATCATAAGGTGTCTGAGTTGGCGGTTGATGATCTCGGTTGGTTACGATGGGTTCAGTGCGGCGGAAGTGGATTCCGGCGCATTCGTTCGCTCCGCATCCCCCTGATGCGGCGTCGAACAAGCACACGATGAATGCGCCGGAGATTGTTTGGTGGCTGCGGCCCGACCCGTCTCGCGAACAAAGGTGCAGGCGCTTTGCAACATCGCTTCCATTTCGTCCCCGGACAGAATCCAGCGGGCAAACTTGGCGAGATCGCAGTGAGTGAGAAATCCACTCAGAGGTTCCCGATAAGCCGTGAGCGGCGAATCAGAACGGGTCGCGCAATCACGCAGGAATTCATCCGTGGTGCGATGCGCTGCGTAGGTGGCAAACCGCTCTTCGATGTAGTTGCGAACTACGACTGAGACGGCGATGGAAAACTCCCGGGCCGTGGCCGGCTGCATGAGCTCGCGCGCGGCTTCGAGTTTCTCCAACGCGAGTTCATAGGGCAACTTGGGTCGCAGACCAGGAATGCGATGCCGCCAGCGCCAAAGCGCGTAGGCCAAGGCTAAAGCCGAGCAACCGCCCGCCACCCACGCCGCCCACAACCAACCGGGCGGAACGTGAAATGGCGGGCGGATGTCCCGAATGTCCTCTACAGCCAGCGCCGTTGAGGATTGGGGATGCGCCGCCACCACCGCCGGTGCCGCCGCACGATTCGTATTTGCGGCAGCGTTGCTGGCGTAGGTGGGTGGGGTCAACGCCAGCAAACCAGCGATGGCAGCGACAAACCAGGTTTGGTGAGGGAAGCTTCGTGCTCCACGCGCCCCCTCACCCTGCCCCTCTCCCCCGATGGGGGCGAGGGAATACCGATAGACGCGTTCGGGTAACTCGCAAAGGATTTGGGTTGCTCCAACGCAATTCCGTTTCGCGATTTGAGCGGCGATGAGACTGGGGTGCGCGAACCCGACTTTGGTCGCCGCACCATTCTCCCTCCCCTGGGGGAGAGGGCCGGGGTGAGGGCGGACTTTGGAATCATTCTTCGCAACTCGCACTGGCCGCGCTGCAAAGCGTTTCGCCAGGAACATAATTCGGCTCATATTCTCTTTCTGTTTCATACGTGCCTCCGTTCGCGGCTTTTGAAGAAGCCGAGCAATGCGGGCATATAGGGTTCGGTGGTGGAAAGGTTCAGGCTGTCCACCCCTTCGCTGTTGAAGGCGCGACGCAACAACTCGCTGTCGTCGTGAGCCAACTGGCAGAAGCGTTCGCGCGTGGTTTGATTGCCGGTGTTCAACTCGATTAACTCACCGGTTTCGGAATCTTCGATCGCCAGCACGCCGACGTCCGGCAAGGTGTCTTCATGCGGATCGTGAATGCGCACCGCGACCAGGTCGTGCCGGCGATTGGTTTGCCGCAATCCGCGCCGGAGATTCTCAATGGTCACCGTCGGGTCACCGTCCGTTTGAAAGTCGGAGATGAGGCAGATGACCGACCGGCGTTTGGCGACTTCGTTGGCGAAGTCGAGAGCGGCATTAATGTTCGTGCCGCGATGTTGCGGCTGGTAGTAAAGGATCTCCCGCACGACGCGCAGCACGTGGCGGCGGCCTTTCTTCGGCGGGATGTATTGCTCGATCCCGTCGCTGAAGAGCACCAGGCCGACCTTGTCGCAATTGCGGATGGCGGAGAACGCGAGCACGCTGGCGAGTTCGGCGGCGAGTTCACGCTTGCTTTGCGTGCCCGAGCCGAAGTCGCCAGACGCACTCACATCCACCAGCAGCAACAACGTCAGTTCGCGTTCCTCCGTGAACTTCTTGATGAACGGCCGGCCCGCGCGAGCGGTGACGTTCCAGTCTATCGCCCGCACTTCATCGCCGGGCGTGTACTCGCGGACTTCATCGAAGTTCATGCCGCGGCCTTTGAAGACCGAGTGGTAATGCCCGGCCAACGAATCGGCGACGAGCCGGTTGGTGCGTATCTCGATCTGCCGCACCTTGCGCAGAATGTCGCGGGTGAGTTCGGAGTTCATGTGGAGTTCAGGTTGAGTTGGTGACCGGGGCTACCGTTCGATTCAGGGCACGGGCAGACCTTCGAGGATCTTCTGCACGATGTGCTCTGAGGTGATGTTCTCGGCTTCGGCCTCGTAACTGACCGTCACGCGATGGCGCAACAC
>DASUGI010000175.1:0-2235 GCA_036274115.1 Verrucomicrobiia bacterium | reverse complement strand
CCGGTATTTCTCCTGAATGAGATCGTCGTTGCTCAGGTTCTCGGTGCGGCCAAACCCCCATTCATCGCGCACGCGCTTGTGCAGATATTCGGCAAAAGCTTCCGCCAGGCGGTCGGCAATCGCTTCGGCCATGATGGCGTTGTAGTCGTCGTGCTTCGCTTTAAAGTCTTCGACGATTTCTTTCAGACCGATGCCCGCTGTGACGGCGAAGGCTCCGATGTGGTCCTGTAGGCCAGGCGTCGCGCCTGTCTCATTCTTTTGAGATTCAGTTGAGTTAGAGACAGGGGCG
Source organism: Verrucomicrobiia bacterium (assembly GCA_036274115.1). GTDB lineage: Bacteria > Verrucomicrobiota > Verrucomicrobiia > Limisphaerales > JADLHS01 > JADLHS01. The sequence goes on along the minus strand of DASUGI010000175.1, from coordinate 1,946 downwards.
ACGCTTGTCCTACGGGGTGCGACGAAATCTGCCAGACACCAGTTCGGCGTGCCATCGCCTTTTTCGATTTGTTGGCGCAGGAAATGGAAGGTGGTGCGCAAATGTTTGCGCGAGCCGTTGGTGTAAACCTCCACGTCGTCGCCAACGGAGTTCGCGGGGAACAACCCGTAAACCGCGCGGAGCGTCAAAGATTTCTTGGCAACGATGTCGGCTAACAACTTTTGCGCGTCGTTGAAAAGTTTGGTGGCTTCTTCGCCGTGTTTCTCGTGCTGGAGAATCTTCGGGTAAACACCGCGCAATTCCCATGTGTGGAAGAATGGTGTCCAGTCAATGAAGGGGATTACGGTTTCGAGCGAAACGGTGGCGGTTCTTCGGCCAACGCCATCGTCGAGGAGGCCGCCGGCTTCTTCTGATACCACTCGTCGAACGCCGCGACCGCCTTGCGGCCCAGACGCTGCCAGTTCTCGTGTCGCCACTCGACGAACGCTTCCCATTCTTTCGGGTCCTCGAGTTCCTTCGGAAGCGGCGTGTGGTTGGAGCGCAGGCTTTCCTGATACATCCACTCGTGCAATCGCGCGTAGAGTTTCTGCTTTTCTTCGGACAAGTTCATAAACTTCTTTGGGTTGTTGTTGCGCGTCTTCCGCCGCTTTTCGCAGCAAATTAGCATAGGCGTTTCCGTGCGCCAAGCGGAGTTCGGCCAGCACATCCGGCCACGGCAGGCCATTCGCCTCGCCCAGGCGTTTGGCGAGTTCGTGCGCGGCGGAGAGATAACCGGGTTTGCCCCCCAGCACCGCTCCCAGCACCACCACAGCATGGGTGGGAATTCCAGCCACCGCGAGCGCGTCCTGCATGGCGTTGAGGGTTTCACCGCTGGTCAGGATGTCGTCCACCAGTATCAGCCTCCGACCCTTCAGCCGCGCCGAGGTGGCCACCGGGACGACAATCCGCGTGGGCGTCCCGATCTTTCCGAGGTAACCTCGCCGGTTCTTGGCTTCCTCGAGGGTCGTTGTGCGCAAGTCGTCACAAATCTCTCCGCCGAACCTGGATTGCAGCCAACGGGCGAAGGCCAGGGGCAGTGTGTTGCGGCCGGAAGTGGACGGGGCGGGAACCAGCACTGCCGGCCCATCGGCAAAAGCCGGTGCGTAGGCCGACGGGTCGCAATATGTTTGGAGCATCGCCAGCATGTCAGGCTCGTGAAAGTTGCGCTCCTTCAGCCAGCGTTTTTCTTCGACCATTTTTGGCGTGTGCGTAGTCGTGTAATACGTCGGCGGGCATTCGAAGGCGAACAGTTGCTTCAGTTCAGCCTCGCGCACGAACTCCCGCCCACCAAACCGGGCCGAGAAAGAAATCTCCGCGTCCGCATCGTCAGCGTCGGAAAGCGCGCTGGACTGCTCATCAGAGGTCAGCACCCGGATGCCAACAAATTCCGGCTTGGGCAAGTCATCGTATTTCAGCTTCGGCGCGTTGGCCCGGGCGGCTTCGAGGGACAACAGCTTCTCCACACGCGTGCCGTGGGATGCGCGAACTTTCTCGTACTCCTCACGATGCTGCTTCACGAACGCCGCCTTGCTTTCCTTGCTCAATAAACTTGTGGTCACCGGCACGGCGCGGCTGGCGTCGAGCACGTGCACCACCGGTTCGCTGTAGTGTGGCGCGATTTTGATCGCGGTGTGCGCTTTGCTGGTGGTTGCGCCGCCGATGAGCAGCGGCAATTTGCAGCCGGTGCGTTCCATCTCTTTCGCGACATGCGTCATCTCATCGAGCGACGGCGTGATGAGGCCACTCAGGCCAATGAGGTCGGCCTTTTCCTTTTTCGCCGTCTCCAAAATCTTTTCGCACTGCACCATCACGCCGAGGTCGATCACCTCATAGTTGTTACAGGCGAGCACGACGCCGACGATGTTCTTGCCGATGTCATGCACGTCGCCTTTGACGGTGGCCAAAAC
>DASUGI010000174.1:0-2305 GCA_036274115.1 Verrucomicrobiia bacterium | reverse complement strand
CGGTTCGCAGGACCAACATTACCAACGCGCACTATCGCCACTACTGGAATTGTTGCTCGCCATTCCCAACGGAAAGGGCGCGTGAGTCAGTTAGCGCAATCTCCAGCGCGCCTGGCCCAGCGCAATTTGGCCGGACTGGCGCGCGGATTCGAGCGAACCTCTTCCCGCGTCGGTCGCGCGACTTCGGGAGAAATTTCGGAGTAGTGTCCACCGCGCAATCCAGCTTCGAATGACTTCTTCACTCGGCGATCTTCGCCGGAGTGAAACGTGAGGATGGCAACGCGCCCGCCGGGCAGCAAACAACCCGGCAGGTTGCGCAGGAATGTGTCCAGTGCCGAGAACTCGTCGTTCACCGCAATGCGCAATGCTTGAAACACGCGACGCACGGATAAGTCCGCGTCCTCCCTGCCCGGCAAAACCGTGCGCACCGCATTCGCGAGAGCCACCGTGTTCGCAAACGATTTGCCCGCGAGTGCAGGTCCAAGCAACGCCGCGTGCGGTTCGTCCGCGTTCGTTTCCAGCAAGGTGACCAACTCGGACGCGCTGATTCTTTGCAAAAGAGCGGAAGCCGGCTGCCCGCGTTGCGGATTCATGCGCATGTCGAGCGGTCCATCCAGTTTTACCGAGAAGCCTCGCGTTGGATCATCGAGTTGCATCGAGGAAACTCCGAGGTCGGCGAGAATCACATCTGCGCCCGCCGTTCCGTTGGCCGCGAGCACTTGCGGAAGTCCGGCAAAGTTACTTCGGTGTGCCGTGAAGGTTTCCGGACCAAACCCAAGTGCGCGCAGGCGGGCTTCCGTTTTGGGAAGTTCAACAGGATCGGCGTCCAATCCCAGCAGCCGGCCTCCGGGTTGCAATCGGTTCAAAATCTCGCGGGCATGCCCGCCGTAACCAAGCGTGCCGTCCACTGCAATTTCGCCCGGCTGAGGCGCGAGCACCTGGAGAATTTCCGCGACCATGATGGGCCGGTGCGTGCCCGCGGGCGTTTTGCCGGCCGCTATGACCTTGGCCACCGTCTCCGCATAACGCGCCGGATCGTGCTCCTTGTATTTGTCCTCGAAGCGACGGGGATTTTTGCCGCGGTAACGCTTGCGACGTTGGTGCGGATTGCCCGGCAATTCAGATGACTTCTCTTCGGACATGAGCGGCCAACCGAGCCTTAGTTGTTGGAGAAAACGCCTTCTGACGTCCTCAAGCGGATAAACTCGGGAACGTTCTTTGGATCGATCTTCACGAGCACGCGATGTGTGCCCGCCGGCAACTCCACGACTGACTCGCCCAGGCCGCCCAGCTTCTTTTCGTCAATCCACACCTCGCCTGCGGTGGCCTCCAGATTGAGTTTCACTGCGCCAGCTTTAACGGTCTGCAGCTCCGTCGCCGCGAAAACCTGCAGGATGCCAACCCAGAAATCCTGCTTGGCTTTGGCCTCCAGTTGTTCGCGCGTCAATCTGCCGTTGACCTGTGCAAAGGTGGGCTGCCACATCTTGTCCGTGAGCGGTTTTTTCCAAATACCTTCGACAACGCCGTTCTGCTGATCCGTATGCGTGAGGGGATAAACTCGCCAGGAACGCGCCACCCCGCTCTTGCTCGCATCAAACTCGCCCGGCTTGCCAAGGCTCGACAGGAAGGCAATCAGGTCCAGCTTGTCCCGCTCATCGAGATTGTCCAGCAGCCCGGTGGGCATCAGGGAAATAGTCCCATTCTGGCGACTGGCAATGTTCTGCTTGGCGACGTTGACTTCCGCGCCAGTGGCCGTCCGCAACACGACTTCCTCCGGTGTTTCGCGTGCCAGGGTTCCGGAAATGGATTGATCGTCCTTCGTATCGATGTTGATGGAGGGGTAGCCTTCCTTGATTTTCGCACTCGGCAACAACAATGCCTCGACGATGTAATCCGCCGGCGCACTGGCGCCGATGCTCATCAGGTCCGGTCCAACCTTGCCGCCGGCGCCACCAATCGCATGGCACGTCACGCAGTTGAGTTCGCTGCGACGGTAAACAGCTTCACCGCGCGTTGGATTCCCTTTGCTCCCGGCTTTCGTCGCCAGCTCCTTGATGACCTCACCGCTCAGCGCAGCGGTATCGGCATTCAAACCGCCGGCTTTGGCAAAGGCCACCACCAGATCGATATCGTCTCTACCACCTTCGCGCGCTACGCGCATTCCGGCTTTTACGGTGGCCTCCGACAAACTTTTCTCCGGCAAGGCTGAGCGCAATGATTGATTGGCACCCTTCACTTTGAGGATACCGCGCCACAACTCCAGAGCTGCGGTTTCATCCGTCGTCGCCTTCGCAATCTCCACGGC
>DASUGI010000173.1:0-2905 GCA_036274115.1 Verrucomicrobiia bacterium | reverse complement strand
CGGCCGGGCACGAATCTGTGATTGCTGAGCGGCGCCAGTGGCTTCGCACCGAACCTCAAACCTACGCTGCGCTTCTGCCGCCCGGCGAAGCGTTGTTGGATGAAGTCGCGGCATTGGCGAGTGCCTGGAATGGCTTCGTCCGACCGCATCCGACCACCGCATGGCAAACGTGTCTCGCTTTAGGTGAGTTCTGGGAGGCCGACTACTTGTTGCTCAAGTGCGACGAGGATGGAGAGATTCGCCTCTACGGTGGTTGCCCGTGTTTTCCGTCCTCGTGGCGCTTGAGCGACAAACTGGGAAAGCCGATTGAGTTCATCCACGGTCCCGTCCCCGGATTGAATCAAAGTATCGGACAGGGGATTCACAAGTTCCTTTCCGCGCTGAAACCGGGCACAGCCTCCCTGCGCCACAACTGGGGTTTGGCGCGCTCGCCCGAATTGAATCATCATCCCGATCGTGCTTTGCCGCGTTTGGACGCAACGGTCAATGCCGATGAAGTCTGGTTACGGGTTGAACATCAGGCGTTGGTAGCGTTGCCGAAGTCAGGCGGGATTCTGTTCGGCATCCGTGTGGTGAATCATCCGCTTGCTGAAGTGAAGGCAGAAAGGAATGCGGCTGACCGTTTGTGCCGAGCCTTGGAAACCATGCCGGAGGAGATGGCGCGCTACAAAGGTTTGGCCGAGGCGCGGGAGCGCATCGTGCAGTTGCTGCGCGCTTAGATAGTCAATCGCCGATCGCGCGCGGTCACTTTCCATTTTCCATCTGCCAAGCCGTTTTTGATGACAACTGCCTCGGCATGTAGCGCGACCGTCGGACAAATGTGCCTGGGAATACCGTAAAGGACATCGCCCACGGAAAATTCATGGGCTCGACTGGTTTCAACCACCAGATGCTCCTCGCTGTGCATGACGGCGGTGGTATCAGGCAGGTTCAGGAGCTGCACGCGCGGATGCGGTTTCTCGGCGGCGATGGCTTTGTGGCCGAGATCAAGGCAAAGGCGGTTTTCGGTCGGCTTGCTGATGACGCGTGTGAGAACCAAGGCTGCGTTCAGAAAATCCAGGTCGGGACACTGATTGCGATAACCGGCGTCCCAGAAGATGGTCGTGCCGGGGCTGCATTCGACGTCCGGACGGCGGGCGTGAATTGGAAATGTTGGCGTGCCGCCGGCGATGATTCTGGGTACACCTGAATCCGAAAGCTCGCGCTTCAACTTCACTACGGCAGTGAACGCTTCTTCACAGTTCCTGGTGCGGAGTGCGAGGTCCATGTCATCGATGTGACCGTCATAAGCATGAAATCCGTGCGTTTCCAGGCCGGGCAAGGACGCTATCAAACGGTAGAGCGTGGCAGCCTTAGGCCCAGGGGCGACGCCGCTCCGATGCATCCCGCAATCAATGTCGAGCAAGAGCTTGATGGTCACTCCTGCCTGAACCGCCGCAGTGGAAAGCCTGCGTGCGGCCAATTCATCGTCAACGATGGTGGTAAAACTGGTCTGTGGGAATTGCTTTATGAGCTGGATAAACCGCTGAACCTTTGGCTCGACCGGTTGATGCGCCAGCACCACATCCGCCGCTCCACAACTGGCGACCATCTCCGCTTCCGCGATGGTCGCGCACTTGAATTTGGTGATACCATGCGTCGTCTGCATCCGGATCAGTTCTGCGAGCTTGTGCGTCTTAACATGCGGACACAACCGTTCTGGTCCGCCCGCAATGGCAATCATCCGGTGCACATTCTCTTCTACGCGCTCCGGGTAAACCAGCAGAGCAGGGGAGTCCACCTCGGCGACATTGGCGATTTGAAACCAAGGCTTTTGATTCATGGTTCGATCGCAACTCATAGCTCTTTGGCCAGGCTCAACGCATTGGTTTTGACTGCTTCGGACAAATACAGGCCACCTTCGGTTTCAAGCTTCTGTAGCATTTCGCGGACTGAAGTGATCTTCTGCACTTGCTTGGCATGAACTATCATCCCGACGAGTCCGCTACACGCAATCTCCAGTTGCCTCGCGGCTAGCCGTGCTTTGCGGTCGTCAGTCAGCAGCAACCGGGCGTTCAATTCTTTAGCCAGCAAAAGAGCTTCGGCTTCGCCCCTCCCCAACAGCTCTGTGCCGGGGAGACGGTGAGTTGCATTGGTGACGGGATGAAGTGCGATGAACTGCGGAAGCTGTGAGTGAAATTCCTTTAACTCATCCCAAACTGCTTGAGGAACAAACACGCGTTCAAACAATTCCTGCAGCAGCCACTGCTCTTTCGCCTTGAGTAAAGTGGTAATTGCGGTGGTATCGCTGACGACGCTCATGCCCGCGGTGGTCAGGGCTTGTCGTTCAACGTTGCCAGATCAGTTTGCAAATCATCCGGGCCGTAATTGATTGGGATGTGACGTCGACCCAGTTCGCCCAGCATTTGCACTGACGAGATGCCGGCCACTTCCGCCGCGCGCCCCAGTGAAACTTCCTCGCGCTTGTAAAGGCCGATCGCGATATCGACCAACGCGTCTTGCTCAGAGACGCGCAGATTACCGAGCCTCTCGGTTGGAATTGTCAGCGTCATGCGGTGCAAACTAGGACGAATTAGCGGAGGTCGCAACTCTGTAGATAACTCCCTGCACGCCCCGGACCCAAAACAAGTTCTCTCAGTCCGCACTCAACTCTTGTATTCGTGCGTTGCGAATCTGGACGTGATCGCCGCCGCGGCTGAGTTCCTGAAAGCCAATGTGCCCTTTGCGCGGACGATCCTTGATGGGCGATGCATCGCTGCCGTCATGGCGTTTCACGACTTCCTGGTGTTCGTCCAGATTGAGGTCCTGAATCGTTGTGCCGTTGAGGACGACTTTCAGGCGGTTGCCTTTGAGCGTGATTTCATAGCGATTCCATTCCGTCGGACGATACACCTGTTGCGTTGGC
>DASUGI010000172.1:0-9205 GCA_036274115.1 Verrucomicrobiia bacterium | reverse complement strand
CCGACGCAGGAGTTCAGGTCAATCGCCATGCCCCACTGATGCAGCGCCTTTTTCTCGACGGCGTCCAGCGGGTTGGGATACATCGGCATCGGCCATTCCTTGGCGCCCTTGGGCTGCGGCGGCACCGGTGCATTCATTTTGGCCGCGAAATCCGGATGGTCCTTGAACTGGCCCGCGTTTACTTCGCGAACAATCGACCGCCCTTCCATCGACCAGTGACTCTGCGTGCAGGAAAGCGGATAGGTCTCGCCCGTCTTCCGCACCTTCGCGCCGGTCGCGATGTAATTGGTTTTGGAGTTGAACAACGGATAAGCGTTGAAGCCCGCGCCGACCCCCACTCGACCAACCTTGTCGCGTCCGTAACCGAGCGCGATTCCCAGGGTGAAATCCGCCATGCCCGGCTGCGTCCAGACAACTACCTTTTCGATCTTGTGATCACCAACGGTTACTTCGACCACGTCGTTATTGACCAGGCCCAGTTCGCGCGCCGTCCTGCGACTGATCAACACCGCGTTGTCCCAAACAATCTTCGTGATCGGATCGGGCAACTCCTGCAACCAACCATTGTTGGCGTAACGACCGTCATCCAGTTTCGAATCGCGGAAGAGCACCACTTCGAGATTGTCCTTGCCGGGTGCGGAGGTCGCCGCAGTTGTGGCTTCCGAAAGCGCGGACGCACTCAAGGTCGCGCTGACTGTCTTTGCCGCCGTTCCTTTCGCAAAACCATCATGCAGGAACATGTTCCAGGCCGCGTCACCACTCTGCCCGCTAATCCCCGCAAACGTCTCGCGAACGATTTGATTGCCGTTAGGCTCGGTTTGCCCTCCGAGCCGCGCCAGAAATTCCAACTCGGTGATCCCGCCAAACAATGGCGCAATCAGTGGTTGCAACGGCACTACCGTTCCATCGCTGGTCCACGCGTCACCCCAGGATTCCAAAAAGTGAGCCAGCGGGAAATGCCAGTCGGACGCCGCGCCGGTTTCGTCTTCGTAATAACCGAGGCGAACAATCGTCTTGGCCTTGCGTTGCGTTGCGGCCCAATTTAAATCCGCCGGAGCGTTGTAAACCGGATTGGCGCTCAGGATGGCGAGCGTGTCCACCTTGCCCGCGTTCAACAGCGCCGCGAGTTCAGAAATGTTTCCGGTAACTGGCGCAGGCGCTTCAACCAGTTCGACCGTCTGACCAATGCTGCCCAACGCGGCATTGATGGCGTGCGCCAGCAAATGCACCGCGAGTGGCTGAGTATAGCCGGCCACCACCAGTGCTTTGCCGCCGTTCGCCTTCAAATCCTTAGCGCATTCCGCAATCCACTTCGCCTGTTCCGGCAGACCCGACGCCGCGCGCCCGTTGATCTCATCCAGAATCCCGCGAGCCACTGCGGCCACCTGACTCGCCGCAAGGCGCAGCCGATGGTCCGCATTCACCCCGGTCAAGGTGAACAACGATTCCACCACGTAAAGCCGGTTCAGTTTGTCTTCTGGCTTTTCAATTTTCCGGCCTTTGCTGAAGCGGCGAATGTTGTTGAAGGCATCGTCTTCGCTCCCGATGAAATCGCAATCGAGCGAAAGAATGACACTGGCCTGATCGTAGCGGAAAATGGGTTTAACCGACTTGCCAAACGCCTTGGTCGCCGCGCGCTGATGCACATCGGTGTCAATCGCGTCGTACAAGAACCACTGCGCCTTGGGCAGCTTCTTCGAAATCTCGCTATGCAAACGGCGGCGCGACGGCGAATGCGTGCGCTCACCCAACAGCGCCAAACCCTCGCCCTGATTCGCGGCAAATCTCTTTGCGATCTGGTTCAACGCGTCAAATGCAGTGACGCGGTCCACCGTTTGCAAGTTGCCATTGCCGTCCGCCTTCGCAAAACGCGTGGCGCGATCCGGGTCGTAAAGATTGAGGATGGACGCCTGCGTATAGCGATCCGTACCGCCATTGCCGCCGGGGAACAGTGGATTGCCCTCCAGCTTGACGGGGCGACCTTCGTAAGACTTGGCAATCAGCGGAACCGCCCCACCGCGCGTCGGCATCGCTGTGGCGAAATACTGCGACGTCCCGTAAGTGTAATTCTCCGGCGCTTTGCCAAACGGCATCAACTTGTCTTCCGGTCGGCGACAGCCGGTAAGACCAATGCCCGCGAGCGCCAACGACGCCGACATGATCTTCATGAAGTGCCGGCGCGAAACCGGGTCGGTCAACTCCGACGCATTTTCCGGAAACTCGCGCTCGAGATATTGCTTGAACTCCGGCGTCTCAGCCAATTGATCCAAACCGCGCCAATAATAGCGACCCGTGACTGGCGTTGTGTCCGTTGGAGGAATGGTTTTCATCGATGACAGGCCGAGCAATTCTGGAGGGATTCAACGCGCCAATGTTCGACCAGCTTCTTGCCTTCGGTCTTATGCCACGCTTCCGCAGTGGCGGGATCAGCACTTGGCGTCCAGGCCAAATCCGTGACTTTGTCGAGCGGGCGAATCTTCGAAGCCGGATCACGATGGCAATCCAGACAGAACGACATGCTCAACGGCTTGGCATGATAAACTTCATCCATTTGATCGATGCGGCCGTGGCACTCCACGCAACTGATGCCGCGGTTCACGTGAACGGAGTGATTGAAGTAAACGAAGTCCGGCACGCGATGAATCTGCACCCAGGGAATCGGGTTGCCCGTGGCCGCGCTCTCACGAACCAGCGCCAGACGAGGATCATCCTTCAGCACCTGATTGTGACAATTCATACAGGTGGAGGCCGCGGGGATATTAGAAAACCAGGATTGCTCCACGGCGCTATGGCAGTAACGGCAATCGATGCCGAGCTGGCCCGCATGGGTTGCATGGGAAAAGGCCACCGGCTGAATCGGCTGGTAGCCCACGCGAAAGTACTTTGGCGTGAAATAATACCAGACGCCCGCCGTCACAGCCGTAGCCACCAACCCGCCGCCGACCACGATGAGTAACGGCAGCCGATTGGTCCATTTCGGAAAAATTGCTGACATTTCAGGTATCTACTGAGTACGCCTGCCAACTCCTCAGGCGACGGAAACCACTACTTGAACCGCACGAGAGCCGGGATTGTTGTGAATAACCGGCGACCGTCAATTCTTTTTTGGGCCCACTTCCCTCCCCCAACACCAGGAACAGATAAGCAATTATTGCAAACCCGAGCGCAATTTTTAGCTAGCGTCTAATCCATCGCAAGCAACTTTGTGAAAAACTTCACGTTTTCGACTCACTTAATGGGATTGATAAGTTGCCCGCACATCCAGCTCAACTCAGGGGCGTTATTAAAAGTGAGTGTGGGCGGCAGTGGACCGCGGCTGCGTCGCAGACCAGCCGCAGCAGGTGTTAACCGGGAAGTCACTGCGTGTTCCAATATTTCGATGCTGCGGCTGGCTTCCAGCACAGCCGCGCTTCCACCACCCACTTTTAATCATTCCCCCAACCCAACCGGCCAGCAGAAACCGGATGACAACCTCGGCCTCCGGGCCTACGTTCCAGCCAGCTTCACAGCCAATAAACCAGTCACAGAACCGGAGGACTGTTATGTGGGAACTCCAAAATGAAATCCGCATTTACATCGCGGTGAAACGGACCGAGGACCGTACGCACTTCACCAACTCGATGACCGTGGATGGTTTCAACGTGACGGCCTTCCCCGCCGCGAGTGAGCTGTGGGAAAGCTTCCAAATCCGTCCCGCGCGCATCGTAATGACCGAGCGCCGCTTCGATTACGGGCTCTCGGGTCTAGAATTGGTCAATCGCATCCGCCAGCAACAACCGTGGCCTTACGTGTATGTCGCCGTGATGAGCGCGATGAACCAGATGGCAGAAATCGAACAAGGACTCGAATCCGGAGTGGATGATTATCTGCTAAAACCTTTCAATCCGATTCAGCTCCGCGCCCGCGCTTTGGTTGCTTTGCGCTGGTTGAGCTATCTCGACTCGTTGTTGCAGCAACAACAGGTTTGATTGGTTTGATTCAATTTGATTTGGTTCGCCACTCGTGCCCAGCAAGACGTAGGCCGATCTTTCCTTGTTGAGAAGGTTCGCAGGCCGAGAAGCTGTTCCAGCGCGCAATCGTTTTTCGCTGGCACCACGCGTGCGAGGGTTGAGTCGCGAGTTCAGCTTTAAGTTAAGACTTCACTTCAATTGCCGATATAGGTAAATTCATTTTCCTTCCGAAGGGCAGAAGCGTGATGTAGTCAAGCGCTTCGGTTGCAAAGTCATCTTCACAAAGTTCAACCGCTTTGCGCCAAAGAAAATAGCTAAACGGAAACTCGTAATACACTGTGCAGTGTCCCTTTTCAACATGGCCCGAGACCTCCTTCTGGTCTCCGCAATAAAAATGATTTTTCACCATCACACCCGACGGTAGAACCATAACCTCAAATTCAGCAGGCACGTGGCTCAGTTGACCTGTTAGCGTCTCCTTTTCGTCAACGAGAATGCGATAAGGGTTGCCCGAGTCCATCATACGGCTTGTAGAAATCTGGCTTTGAAAAGGAACCCGAGGTTGCCAGCTCGTCGGGCAACTTCCCCGATTCCAAAGAACCTCAGCGGATAATACACTACTCTGCCTAAAGCACTCGCCATTTTTGTCCTTGAAGTCAAAACGAACGGTGAGGCAATTCCTGTCATCAGTGCAAAGAAACGGATCTACAAATCGACCCATAACAAACTCACCCCGAATTGATCCATTCAAGAGGCACACTGTTCGACGGCCGCTTGCCTTATGCTCTATGCTCTCTCGGTTATTGAACTCAATCATCATACGCGCAAACTGAAACCTTTATTCTGACACCATCACCCATAAACGGGTCAATTCTTGGCATTGTCCACTCATGCTTTCCTTGGCCTTAGTCGTAGATAGGCGTGAGCTACAAATGTCGTGAAGCAACCACCCGCAGCGCCTGCGCCTCCGCATGCACCTCGCGCAGCGCCGCGAGGAAACTCGATGAAACAACCGCGTCCGGTTGCACCGCGTGATGATCATCGTGATCACCCAGGCCGGAATCCTTCAATTGCCGCAATCGCTGCTGCATGAGTTCCTTGATCTCATTGGCATTGTTCACGCCGCGAAACTTGACCGTGTGCATGTTCGTCGTGCCGTGCTGGCCGTGAGTTGAAACACCACCCCCACCGCCCGCCGTATCCACCCGTAAATCCGCAATCCCCAGCACTCGCTGGATTGGCCCCTGCGAAATCGAAATGTTCTGAATGTTCGCAAACGTCACGGTGGCCTCGCGCATTTGCACAATGCCTTCCCGCACGCGCAGACTGCGATCCGTCACCAAATACCAACGCTTCTCAAAATCGAGCCGCACCATGGCCAGACCAATCAACCCGCCGATCATGGCAAACACGAACGCAATTCCCTCCAGAACCAGGAAGATCGCCACGGATTTCTCCGCGCCGCGCGCGAGCGCAATCGCCGGCGCGATGAACAGCACGAAGAAAATCAGCACCGTCCCCGCCATCTTCAACGCCCACAGCACCAGCAGGTATTTGTAGTAATTCGGCGCGGCGAGAAAGACCCGGGTCTTCGCCTCATCACCCGGCGGCGGTTGCGGTGCGGGCGGAATCCGCAGCACGTCTTCGCATAACTTTTTAAACGCGCTATACATTGCCTCACGAAGCGGAGGGTGGATTGGACTTTCCCGATTCCAACAATTCCCGCGTTCGGCGCAATTCATCCCGAATGCCCAGCAACAGCGTGACCATTTCGTCATTGCTGCCCGTCGCACTGGCGACGCTCGGCGCCACTGCGCTGGCTGACGTTGATTGCCGCGCCTGATACCCGCGCATTCGGGTGTACAGAAAATCCCGGATCGCTTCATACTCCTTGAAGCCTTCCACCACCAGTTCCGGCGTGGCGGACCCGGACGCCGTTTGAACTTCCAGGTTCGCCAGGCCAAGCCACCGTTGAATGAACCCCGACCGCAAGTGGATGTCCTGGATGCGCGCGTACGTGAGATTCACTTCCTTCCGAAACAGAATGCCCACGCGCATGTGAATGCCTTCCGCGTCGAACCGATAGCGCAGCGTGTGATACCGGAAGAAGAGATACGGCAGGGTGAACACAATCGCCGGTCCGGTAAAAATGGCCGTGATGATGTAATACTTCCACAGCGCCGGATGCGGCCGTTCCAGCGCCAGGATTTTTTGTTCATCGATCGCTGTCATAGTAGTCACTTCAAGATGCCCTTGAACGTCATCCAGGGTCGCGCGTCCAGCACGAGTCTTCCGGCCTGCACCGCTGGATCACCTGCGGCCAACTCGCATGAACGCAGTATGTGACGTAGAACCGTCGGGGCAAGAAAACATGCGCAGCAAATTTTTGCTTCGTCCTCGTCGTCCTCCTCGTCCTCGTCCTCGTTCCTTTCAAAGGCAATTCGAGAACGAGAACGAGGAGGACGACGAGGACGATGTGATTCGGCAGTTGAATCGCGATGGGAGCGCGGACAGCCATGTCCGCTCGTTTCACTTCAGATTCAACATTCCATTTACTTTCGATCCACGCGGACAAGGCTGTCCGCGCTCCGAAAAAGCAATTAACCCGGCAAACCCGCCAGGCTGAAATTTGGCAGAAAGATGCGGGGCAGAAAGATGGTTTGAATTTTTCTGCCCTCAATCTTTCTGCCGTGGCTATGTCCGAGACCGGCCGCAGCAATTGCGAAGCGCAACAGATTTTTCATCGCGACAGGAGCGCGGACAGCCATGTCCGCCATTCCATTTCAGATTTCAAGGTTTCCATTTACCTCCGAACCACGTCGGACAAGGCTGTCCGCGCTCCTTCCACTGCCACCGTGCTGCGACTGGCTTCCAGCGCGGCCGCACTCTGAAAAAGCAACTCACCAGGTCTACGATTTGGCAGAAAGATGCTGGGCAGAAAGATGGTTTGAATTTTTCTGCCCTCAATCTTTCTGTCGTGGCTATGTCCGAGACCGGCCGCAGCAATTTCGAAGCGCAACAGATTTTTCATCGCGATAGGAGCGCGGACATCCATGTCCGCCATTCCATTTCAGATTTCAACGTTTCCATTTACCTTCGAACCACGCGGACAAGGCTGTCCGCGCTCCTTCCACTGCCACCATGCTGCGACTGGCTTCCTGCACAGTCGTGATGATTTTTGAATTTTTCTGCCCTCAATCTTTCTGCCGTTCCAACTCACCCGCCTCCGCCGCGAACTTGCGTTTCATCGCAATTGCGGCAAGCTCGTTCGCTTGAAGTTTCTTTCGAGCCAGACCCTGTTGCGCAGCCGCTACTTCCTCGCGGCACTGGCCGGTTTGGTTTTTGCCGCCGCGTTTCCCAATTTCAACATTGCCGGACTCGCGTGGATCGGACCGGCACTAATCCTCGCCAGTGCCTACGGCACGAAAGGCTGGGAAACCTTCCGCATTGGTTACGTTGCCGGGTTCACTCACTTTCTGGCCACACTCTATTGGCTGCTTTACATGCCGGTGAAGGGCTTCCCGATTCTTGGCTGGGTTGCGATGAGCGCCTTCCTTGCGCTCTACCCGGCCACCTGGGTCTGGCTGCTCACCGGACGAATCGGCGAAGGCGGCTGGCTGCGGCGAACGGCCTGGACCCTCGGCGGGGCTGCCGCCTGGGTCGCAATGGAAATGATTCGGGCGCGTTTCCTCAGCGGCTTTCCCTGGAACACGGTGGGCGCATCGCAATGGCAAATGTTGCCGCTCATTCAAATTGCCGCCTCGACGGGAATCTATGGCGTGTCGTTCGTGGTGGTGTGGGCATCACTCGCAATGTATTCGGGCGTGCTGGCGATGTTTCGGCAACCCACCTCGCGCTACGTCTGGCTCAGCGAAATCTTCCCGCCGCTCGTGGTCGTGTTGATTCTCTTCGTCACCGGCACGTCCCGCGTGCGCAACGCACCCGCCGGAAGCGAGACGTTGCGCGTCACGTTCGTGCAACCCGCCATTCCGCAGACGATGATCTGGGATACCAGCGCTAATTCCAATCGCTTCGACCAGTTGATTGAACTCACCACGCAAGCATTGACCAATGAAAGTGATCTGTTGCTCTGGCCAGAAGCCGCCCTGCCTCAACTCGATCGCCCCAGTTTTTCCGTCATCTCGAAACTGATTCAAACCAATCAGGTCTGGATGCTGTTTGGCGCGGACGATAAGGAAGAAAAAGTTAAGCCGACACCAGAGGACCGCTACAATTACTACAACGCCGCTTTTCTGCTCCGGCCCGATGGCACATTCGCCGGCAAGTATCGCAAACGTCAGCTCGTCATGTTCGGCGAATACATCCCGCTGGTGGACGCGTTGCCATTTATCAAATGGTTTACTCCCATCACGGGCGGGTTCACTCCCGGCAAACGCGCCACGCACTTTGAATTAGATCGGTGGGGCGGGCGTACTCGCGAGCCGGGCTTTCCGCCTGATTCAACCAATGGCTCGCCAGTAGTGTCGCGGCACCGTCCGATCAAAACCGCAGCATTGATTTGCTTTGAAGACACGTTTGGACATCTCGCCCGGGAATACGTCGATGACGACACGGACTTTCTCGTGAACCTCACCAACAACGGCTGGTTCGGCAATAGTGCCGCACAATGGCAACATGCCGCCAGTGCCGCGTTTCGCGCCGTCGAAAACGGTGTTCCCCTGCTCCGCTGCTCCAACAACGGCCTCACTTGCTGGATTGATTCGCGCGGTCGTCTGCGCGAACTCTTCCGCGACCAAACCGGTAGCGAATACGGCGTCGGTTTTGTGACGTGGCAGATTCCCCTGCTCGCTCCCGAACAAAAATCAGGACGCACCTTCTACAACCGACACGGAGACTGGTTTGGTTGGATCTGCGTGGTAGCGACTGCGGGTCTCCTCCTGCCGCGAGTCATCCGAAGAAAGCGATAAGCTTACTTTCAGTCATCGCTCCAACAACTGCCGCTGCCACTTCATCAACTCCGCCGCGTGTTTATCCCAATCACGCGCCAGGTCGCCCAGCACGCCGCGACTCGCGATGATGGTGGGATCAATGCCCAAATGATGCGCCACCGCATCGCGGCGTTCCTCCAGTTCGTGATAGCGACGTCGCTCCGCCTCGGACGGACGCCGCACGCGATTGCGCAGCACTTCGGGATACGAATCCGGCGAACGAACCAACGCCGCCTTGATCGCCTTCGCGATGCCCTCACGCCGCCGCGGCGAGAGATGACGGGGAAAGTGTCGCTCCACCGAATC
>DASUGI010000171.1:0-43631 GCA_036274115.1 Verrucomicrobiia bacterium | reverse complement strand
CCCCCGATGCCAGGCGCCATCAACGCCCTCGCCTTTTCACCCGATGGCACGCAATTGGTCGCCGCCTGCATGCGAGGTCGCCTGCGCATGTGGAATCTCCGCACGGTGCGGCAGGAACTGGCCGCCCTTGGCCTCGATTGGGATGTGCCAGCTTTGCCGACAACCACGAAAGGCCGTGCCGGCTTTTGATCTACCCGCAGCACGTCAATTGGAACAAGCCTGCGGAAACCCCTGCGGCTTCGATTGTGGTGACACTGGGAGCGGAAGACCGCTCGCGCTCCAGCTCCAGACGGAGCGTAAATTCGAATTGCGGCGTCCCCTCCATTTGTTAAGCTCAGCGCGTTAATGAAGCTACCGTTGCTCACAACGACAACCCTTTAGCGTTCATTCCGAAATCGGAGTGAACGCCAACGCCTCTGACCGCAAGTCCGGGGCGTTTTTGTTTCCCATGCGCTACGTGCTCAAACAAAAATTCTGGTCCTGGGGCGATGATTTCTCGATCAAGAACCCCGACGGGGAGGACGTTTACTTTGTCGATGGGCGCGCGTTCAGTTGGGGCGACAAACTGTCGTTTCAGGACATGAACGGCAACGAACTCGCCTTCATCCGGCAAAAGCTCCTCTCGTGGGGGCCGACTTACGAAATTGAAGTCGGTGGAAAGCCCGCAGCCATCGTGAAGAAGAAGGTGTTTACGTTCCTGCGTTGCAAATTCAGTCTGGATGTACCAGGGCCGGATGACTTGGAGGCGCAGGGCGACTTCTTTGACCGCGAATACACTTTTGAACGCCATGGCCGGACGGTGGCAACCGTAAGCAAACGCTGGTTCAGCTGGACCGACACTTACGGTGTGGGGATCGTTGACGGTGAAGATGACGTGCTCATTCTCGCCACCGCGGTGGTAATCGACATGGTGTGCCATCAGGAAAGCAAGAAAGACTAAACACGAAATGAACCACGGATAAACGCAGATGAACACGGATGCCGGATGACCTGATGCGCAGTGGCGAACTACACAAGCACAATTTTTATCCGTGTGAAATCCGTGTCCATCCGTGGTTAAAGAAAGAATTTATGGCCGACGAACAACAAGAACCGAAGGAACGAAAAACGCTCGACGAACGCGCGAAGATGACCGAGCTCGAGCGCATCCGCCACTCGTGCGCTCACGTGATGGCCACCGCCATCCTGCGCTTGTGGCCCGACGCCCAATTCGCCTACGGCCCGCCCGTCGAGAACGGCTTTTACTACGACCTCGAATGCTCGCATCGCATCTCGCCCGATGACTTTGAAAAAATCGAGGCGGAGATGAGGAAGGAGATCAAGGCGAACAACGTTTTTGAGAAAATCGTGGTGAGCCGCGATCAAGCAATTAGAGATGCGCAATCCGGTCGCCTCGGTGGTCTGACCGACCGTCCGACCAGTCCGAGCAAATTCAAACTGGACTTGTTGCAGCAGAGTCCCGAGAGCGAACCGATCTCCTACTACAAGAACGGCGACTTCATCGACCTCTGCGCCGGGCCGCACGTGATGCGCACCGGCAACATCGGCGCGTTCAAGCTCACGCACGTGGCCAGCGCCTACTACAAAGGCGACGAACGCAATCCGCAGCTCCAGCGCATCTACGGAACGGCCTTCAAGAACAAGACGCAGCTCGACGAGTATTTCAAGATGCTGGAGGAGGCCAAGCGCCGCGACCACCGCAAGATCGGCGCGGAGATGGGGCTGTACACGATTGACACCGATTACGTCGGACAAGGATTGCCCCTTTGGTTGCCCAAAGGAACAGCCATCGTGGAAGAACTGGAGAAGCTCGCGAAAGAAACGGAATTCGCCGCCGGTTATGTGCGCGTGAAAACCCCGCACATCGCCAAGGAAAAACTGTATCTTACCAGCGGCCATCTGCCGGTGCTGTATGCGGAGTCAATGTTTCCGCCGATGGCGTTGCAGTTCGATCAGGATGAACGGCGTCAAGTGCAGCACCGTCTTCATCAAATCGAAGAACAGATGGCAGCTTTATTCGAAAAGGCGAAGGCGCTCGATGCGAATCGTGGCGCAGAAACGAAGATTTCGACGGAGCGAACGGACAAAGGTTCAACTCTGGTTGTCGTTAATCGCGAAGAAACTCCTTTAACTCTCACTCCGGAATTCTCTGAGAAGGCGGAGTCGCTTCAGCGTGAGCGTGACCGCTTGGAAAGCACATTGTCTGGCGACAAGTATTACCTGAAAGCCATGAACTGCCCGCATCATCACCGCATCTTTGCGGCACAGCCGCGCAGTTATCGCGACCTGCCGTTGCGCCTCGCGGAATACGGCTGTTGCTATCGCTACGAGCAATCAGGCGAGTTGTTCGGGCTCATGCGCGTGCGTTCGCTCAACATGAACGACGCCCACATCTATTGCACCGAGGATCAGTTCGACGCCGAGTTCAACGCGGTGAACGAGATGTATTTGAAGTATTTCAAGATCTTCGGCATTGAGAAATACGTGATGCGCTTTAGCACGCACGACCCGTCACGTCTCACCGGCGACAACGCCAAGTTCGTCAATGAACCCGAGCTGTGGAAGAAGACCGAGGACCTCGTCCGCCGCACGCTGATTGATTCGAAGATCAACTACATCGAAGTGCCGAACGAAGCGGCGTTTTACGGGCCAAAGATTGACGTGCAGGTCTGGAGTGTGATCGGTCGTGAGTTCACCCTGGCAACCAACCAGGTGGACTTCGCCGTGCCGTCGCGTTTCGGCCTGCAATACAAGGATCGCGACAACGTGATGAAGACGCCGTTGTGCATCCATCGCGCGCCGCTCGGCACGCACGAGCGGTTCATCGGCTTCCTCATCGAGCATTACGCGGGCAACTTTCCACTTTGGCTCGCGCCCGACCAGGTCCGCGTCATGACGCTCAACGACGACCAGGCGTTGATTGATTACGCCCAGCCCATCGTGAACGAACTCCGCGCGAACATGGTCCGCATTGAAGCGGACTTCAGCGCCACACCCATCAAAGCCAAGATCGCCGACGCCGAACAATCCCGTGTCCACACCATGCTCGTCATCGGCGCGCGCGAGATGGAAGCCGGTGCCGTGAGCGTCCGCCTCCACCACGGCGGCCCGCAAGGCGCCAAGTCCAAGGCGGAAGTCATCGCGAAGATCCTGGCGGACATCAAGGAACGACGGGCCTGAAAAACGTCGGCGTGCCTGACAACCTTTTGCTTCAGGTGAAGCAAAAGGTTGTGAGTCGTTATGCTGCTCCGCTCGCTTTTCTTCCGCCGCGGACGATGTGCTTTGCCTTGTCGGCAACGCTGAGTAGTCCGTGCGCGGTCTCGACGGCACGGGTCACGAGTTCGCGCACGCCTTCGCGCAGTCCCGGGTCCGCTTGCACGAAGCGGACGTTGCTTTCCATATCCTCCGCCGTCCAGCCGCGACTGTGCGCGACGAACGGGAACTGGGGGAACGTGAAGCCGAGTTCGCTGAAAAAGGCGAGCATTTGTCCGGCAACGCCCTGCACATTGTCCTGGCCGCCCGTGATGATGAAAGACGCCACCTTGTTCTGGATGAGCGCAACGTCGTTGAGCGTGACTTGATTTTGCACACAGTTCATCCGCTCGGCCATTTTGAAATAGAGCGAGCTGGCCGCACCCCAGCGAATCGGCGTGGCCACGAGCACCACGTCGGCCCAGTGCACGAGCGCCTCATACACGGGTTCGAGTTCGTCGTCGTCATCCATCTGCGTGAGCGTGCAGGGCCAGGTGCAGGCAGGCGCGGCCTTGGAGTAGTAGCCTTCGCAGTGCTTGAACTTTACCTCGGCAAGCTTGATGAGCCTGGTTTCACAGCCAAGCGCACCACGCGCATGCGACAGCGCTTCGACCAACAAATCTTCCGAGGTCGAGTAACGCGGCGATTCGGCGTCCATGCCGGTTGTGGAAATGCCGAACACTCGAATCGGCCCAGGCTCGCGCTTAACCGGACGCGCGAGACGATGCGGCTCGCGCTGCGGTGCTTTCGCCGGTGTGGCGGTGTCGAAACGAATCCAGAGCGCGCCGTCCGCCTCGCGCAATTCGTAAGCGGTCACGGCGATGGGATAACCTTTCGCTGATTTTCCATCGCAACGGTTGAAACTCCAGCCGTGCCACGGGCAAACGATGGCGTCACCCGCGAGTTGGCCATCGCCGAGCGGGCCGCCGGCATGCAGACAATGTCCGGCAACCGCGCCAAATTTGCCGTCCTTGAACGAAAGGGCGATGGATTTGCCGGCCAGGTTGAGTTGCTGGAGTTGACGCTGCTTCAACACGTCGAGGTCGCCAACCCGTTGCCAGGGCGAGTCAGGATTGTTCTCGGGCATGGCCATAACGTAGTGGCGGAAGGAGGCGGATGAAAGCGATATGAACGGCGACTCCGGCGCGACGTCAAGTCAGTCTCCCTGCCTGCGAGCTTTTGCTTCGGGTGAAGCAAAAGGTGGTATTACGCGGAGGCGAGGTGTTGCTTGAAGAAAGCGATGGTCCGATCCCACGCAAGTTGCGCGTTCTTTTCGTCGTAGCGGCCGGTGGAGTCGTTATGAAAGCCGTGATTGCACTTGGGGTACATGTGCATGGTGTAATTCATCCTGGTGGCCTTCAGGTCGGCTTCGTATTCGGGCCAACTGGCGTTGACGCGTGTGTCGAGTTCAGCGAGTTGAATGAGCAACGGCGCGTTGATGTTCTTGCGCACTTCCTTCGCGGCGGGCGTGCCATAGAAAGGAACGCCGGCGTTGATGGTGTCGGGAACGACCGCGACCAGCATGTTGACGATGTAGCCGCCGAAGCAAAACCCCACCGCGCCCAGTTTGCCGTTGCTCAACTCGTGCGTCTTGAGAAACTTTGCCGCCGCAATGAAATCTTTTTCGATTTTGGCGCGATCCATCGAGCCTTGCAGGGCGCGACCATCGTCGTCGTTGCCGGGATAGCCGCCCTTGGGATGCAGCGCATCCGGCGCGAACGCCACGAAGCCCGCTTTGGCAACGCGCCGGGCGACATCTTTGACGTAGGGATTCAGGCCGCGGTTCTCGTGCACCACTAAAACGACGGGCCCTTTTCCCTTCAGTGCATTTGGAGTAACCAGGTAACCGCGCCCTTCGCCGTGACCTTCCGGAGACGGGAACACCGCATACCGAGCCTTGATGTCGGGGTCATTGAATGAGACTTGTTCCGCGTTGGCGTAATTGGGCATCAACGTTGTCAGCAGAAGATTCATCGAGAATCCTGCCGCTGCGAGCGTCGAAAGCCGGCTCATGAAGGTGCGTCGGTCAATAAGGCCATGCGCGTATTCGTCATACCAATCAAACGCTTCCTGGGGAATTGACGGATGCGAAATGGTTTCCGGGACTGGAGCTGGTGTCGTGTTCATGATTATTCCTGGTTTGGGCGAAAGGATGGAATCCATCCTACACGATATCGCCGGGAACTTACGCCTGGCCGGTCTGAAATGCACCAACCATTTCGCGGCAGTTCATCAGGGCGCTTGCAACCCGATCTCGTGATTCAACAACCGCAACCAATGTTCGAGCACGGTGTTCCCATGTCATGAAACAAAGCGGTTTACTCCTTGGGATGGGGCTTCTTGTGGCCACTCAGAGCCTCAGCGTGGGCAATGCCCATCCATTTGAAGTCATAGCCAGAACCAATGCGTTTCGACTGCGGGCACCGATTTCGGAAGAAAAGATCACGCCGCCGGTGGCTCGGCCTCAAATCACTTTCCAGGGATTCACTACCATTTTAGGCCGAGCCCAGGTTCTGTTGAGTATTCAGCGGTTGGGGGCGACTGGTATCTCCTGCATTCTGTCCGAAAATGAAAATCAGGACGGCGTGACCGTCCTGGAAATCGATGAAAGGGCGGAAACAGTGCGCCTCAATAATCTGGGCCAGGAGCAGGTGCTGGCGCTCAAGCGTTGATCAACTGACCACCCAATTCAGGACCGCCTTCTGCACGTGCAGCCGATTTTCCGCCTGCGTGAAGATCGTGTCGGCATGCGCCTCAAAGGTCGCATCGTCGATTTCTTTGCCGCGATACGCGGGCAGACAATGCATCACCAGCGCGCCGGGCCTGGCAAGCTTCACCAGGGCTTGGTTGATCTGATAACCCTTGAGCGCTTTCAATCTCGCGGCGGATTCAGCCTCCTTGCCCATCGAAACCCACACATCGGTGTAGAGCACGTCGGCGCCCCGCGCCGCGGCTTTCAGATCCTCAGTGCAGATGACCTTGCCCCCAGCGCGCTTCAACAACGCGGTATCGGGTTGAAATTTCTTCGGTGCGGCAATGCGCAGTTCAAAACCCATTTTTGCCGCGGCGAAAATCCACGAAACCGGCACATTGCACGCGCCATCCCCGATGAAGGTGACGACCTTGCCCGCAATCGTCCCAAGTTTTTCCTGAATCGTCTGAATGTCCGCAAGGATCTGGCAGGGATGTTCTTCGTCCGTCAGCGCGTTGATGGTGGGAATGCCGGAGTAATGGGCGAACTCTTCCACGTCGCTTTGGGCAAAGGTCCGAAAGACCGCGCCATGAATCATCCGGCCCATGACACGCGCGGTGTCCTTGATGGGTTCACCCCGGCCCAATTGAATATCCACCGCGCTCAAGAACATGGGGCGACCGCCGAGTTCCGTCACGCCAACCTCAAACGAAACGCGCGTGCGTGTAGAGGACTTGGAAAAGAGCAACGCCCAGGTTTGTCCGGCAAGCGGCCTGGCCGGGTGCTGACCGCGCTCCCGTTTCATGGCCACGGCATCCGCCAGGATGCGTTCCATGTCGGTGCGCGCCAGTTTCTCAATGCTCAACAGATGTTTCATGCCGGTTCCCTCAGGTTCCAAAGGGCATTAAATACAATCAAGCAACCAGCTTCGCAATCACCGACTCGATGATCTGCAATCCCTCTTCCGCCTCGCCGCGCGTGAGGTTGAGCGCGGGCAGGAGCCGCAATACGTTCGCACCGGCGGGAATCACCATGACGCCGGCGGCATGCAACAGGTTGGTCATGCGCACTGACTGGGTTTTGGCGGGGTCTCCCGGGAGGTGGGCGAGGTTCGCCGTCAATTCGATTCCCAGCATCAGTCCCAGCCCGCGCACGTTGTGAACCGCTGCGGGATACTTCCTGGCGAGTTGCTGGAGTCCCGCCTTGAGAAATTCGCCGGTGTGCCGCGCGTTGTCCGCGAGCTTTTCGCTCTCGATGACCTCGAGAACTTTCAGCGCCACCGTGCAGGCCAATGGCGACCCGCCATAGGTCGTTCCATGCGTGCCGGCACTCAACAAATCCGCATACGGCGCCCGCACCCAAAACGCGCCCATGGGAAACCCGCCAGCAATCGACTTCGCCATGGAGACACCGTCGGGCAGAAACGCTTCGCCGCCGGCAACACCTTCCAGCGTGCGCTGAAAACTCTGGAATCGTCCGGTGCGGAAATGGCCGCACTGAACCCCGTCCATCAAGAGCAGCAGTTTCTTCTCGTTGCACAGTTCGCGCAATCCAAGCAGATACTCAGCCGAGGCCGGCGTTACCCCGCCTTCACCCTGGATACCCTCGATCATGATGGCCACCGTTGCGGGCGAGATCGCCTCGCGCATTGAAGCCAGATCGTTATAAGGCACGTGACGGAAACCAGGGGTCATCGGCTGGAATCCCTTCTTCACCTTGTCCTGCCCGGTGGCGGCGATGCCTGCGAGCGTGCGGCCATGAAACGAATTGATCGTCGTCAAGACCTCGAACCGCCCCTCGTCGTGGCCAAACTTCCGCGCCAGCTTGAACAACCCTTCGTTCGCCTCGCCGCCGCTGTTTGAAAAGAAGCACTTGCCCGGCCCCAGCAACTGGACCAATGCCTGTGCCAACCGGCCTTGCGGCTCCTGGTAGTAGAGATTCGAGAGGTGAACGAGCTTTCGTGATTGCTCGATCAACGCGTCAGTGATGGCCGGGTGCGCGTGTCCCAGCGAGCAGACGGCGATGCCGCCGCCCAGGTCGAGATAGCGCTTGCCGTTGACGTCAAAAAGATGGCTTCCCGAGCCGTGGCTCAGCGCGAGGTCGAAGCGTCCATAGCTCGGAACGACGTTCTTGTTGAACAACTCGCGGATCGTCTCGAACTGGTTTCGGACAATCGGCGGGGGGGCCGGCACAATTTCTTTCATCGATCGTTTAGTGAAACAAAGGCTGAATGTTTAGTAACCGCGGCCCTGACTGGAAAGAGAAATGTTTGGTCGGACGCGGTGGCCCGGCTTATTCGTCCCCATTCGCTTCGGACTTGCGTCCCCAGCGTTGCTGACGCTCGGGCAGGCTCGTATCCACCTTCACATAATAGGTGTCTTCGCCGAAGAGTTCATCGGCGCGTTGTTGGAGCTGATGCGAAGGCGTGACAAAGAAGCGCTCATTGGGCTCGATAAAGATGACTTCCCCGGTGGGCCGCATGAAGCACAGAAACAGCGGACAGCGACCGGGATTGGCGGCAACGAGTTCGTGGACCCTGCTGATGCTCTCCGGCTGTAGATGCGCCGTATGCAACCGCAGATGCACCTGCTTGGTGAATTTCTTCGGCGCGTCTTCCAGAGGGAAAATTTCCTGCGGGAAAATCTTGGGCTTGTCCTCGCCCGTGTTGACCTCGCCGACGACCATGATGGCCTTGTTCAACTCGAGCAAGGGCCGGAACTTGTCATAGTTCTCGTTCATCACCAACACCTGCACCGACCCCTGCAAGTCTTCCAGCGTCACCATCGAATACGGCTTGCCGCTTTTCTTGGAAACACCGTGCTGCACCGCGGCAATGAGTCCCCCGATGCGCGTCATCCCGCGGTTTTGAATTTCCGTAAGCTGCGCCGTGTTGTGCAGGCAATACTTCTCCAGAATCGGCGCGTAAGGCGTGAGCGGATGGCCCGTGACGTAGAAGCCGAGCAACTCCTTCTCGTGAGCCAGCATTTCGTGCTGCGGCCACTCGGGCAGGGACGCAATCGCCTCGGGCATTATGTCGCTGGCCTTCTCTTCCATCAGGCCGAACAACGAACTTTGACCCTTCTGCTTGTCCGACTGAATGCTCGCCGCGCGGGCCAACGTGCGATCGATCTGCGCGAACAAGGTGGCTCGATTCGCGCCCAGACCATCACACGCGCCGGACTTGACCAGCGCTTCGAGAATCTTCCGGTTCACCGTGCGGCTATCCACGCGCTCGCATAAATCAGACAGCGACGTGAACCTGCCTCCCTCTTCGCGGGCCTTGAGAATCGTCTGCACTGCCACTTCACCGACACCCTTGATGGCGGCCAAACCAAAGCGAATGACGTTGCCATCACGCGCCGGCGCAAATGCCACCTGACTTTCATTGACGTCCGGCGCCAGAACTTCAATTCCCATCACGCGCGCCTCGGCGATGAACTGAGCGAGCTTGGCCGTGTCGCTCATGTCGTTGGTCATCATGGCGCACATGAACTCAACGGGATAATTCGCCTTCAAATACGCCGTTTGATACGCGACGATGGCATAAGCGGCGGCGTGCGATTTGTTGAATCCGTACCCGGCAAACTTCTCCAGCAAGTCGAAAATCTGGTTCGCCTTCGCCGCCGGGATGTTGTTCTTCTCTTTGCAACCCTTGACGAAGATGTCCCGGTGCTTCGCCATTTCTTCGGGCTTTTTCTTGCCCATGGCGCGCCGCAACAAGTCAGCGCCGCCCAGCGTGTAGCCGCCGAGAACTTGCGCGGCCTGCATCACCTGCTCCTGGTAAATCAAAATGCCGTACGTTTCCTTGGCAATGGGTTCGAGCAGCGGATGTTCATACTCAACCTTCACCTCACCATGCCGGCGCTTGATGAATTCCGGAATGAGATCCATCGGGCCCGGTCGATACAACGCCACGAGCGCCGTGATGTGTTCGACGCTGGCGATTTGAAACTTCCGGCAGAGATCGCGCATGCCGCCAGATTCCAACTGGAAGATGCCGAGCGTGTTTGCCTTGTTCAGCAGGTCGTAGGTCTTCGCATCGTCCAACGGCAGACGGTCCACATCCACCGTAATGCCCTTGGTCTTCTTGACCATCTCGCAGGTATTGCGAATCACCGTTAGCGTTTTCAGCCCGAGAAAGTCCATCTTCAACAGGCCCAGGTCGCCGACCGGGCCCATCGCATATTGAGTGACAATGGCCCCGTCCTCGTCTGCTTTGAGCGGAAGCAGGTTGACCAATGGCTGATCACCAATCACCACGCCGGCGGCATGCACACTGGCATTGCGGGTGAGATCCTCGAGAATGAGAGCAGTGTCGATCAACTCGCGCGTAGTCTCCTCCGTCTCGTAAGCCTGCTTTAGTTCCGGCGATTGCTTGAGCGCTTTTTCCAACGTCATCTTCAAATCCGCCGGAATCATTTTCGCCAGCCGATCACACTCGCTGTAACTCAGTCCCATGACGCGGCCCACGTCGCGCACGACGGACTTCGCGCCCATCGTGCCGAACGTGATGATCTGCGCCACCGAGTCCTTGCCATATTTCTCGCGGACGTATTCGATGACATCGGCGCGACGGTCGTCGGCGAAATCGATGTCGATATCGGGCGGATTGACGCGCTCGGGATTGAGAAAGCGCTCGAACAGCAGGCCGTAGCGAATCGGATCGACGTTGGCGATTTCGAGCAAATAAGTGACGAGCGAACCGGCGGCGCTTCCACGCGCCACACAGGCAATACCCATCTCGCGACCCTTGCGGATGAAATCGCCCACGATGAGGAAGTAGGAAATGAAACCGGTTTTCTCAATGACACCCAGTTCGAGCTGGAGGCGATCAATGACGGCTTTGATGGCCGCCTCCTGGTTCGGATTATTCGGGTCGAAGGTCGGCAGGCGCTTGGGATCGTCAATGCCTTCGACAATGAATTCCTTGCCCTCCGCTTTGGCCCGAATCGTATAACGCCGGTACAAACCTTCGGTGAGCCAGTGGCGCAGGAATCCTTCACGCGTGAAATGCTCGGGCGGATTGAAGACCGGGTAGTGCAGCGTCTTGAAATCGAAATCCACGTTGCACTTCTCGGCAACTTCGAGCGTGTTCGTCACCGCTTCGGGGATCTCGCTGAAACGCGCCTTCATCTCTTCAGATGAACGCAGATAAAACTGTTCCGGCACGTAGCCCGCGCTCATGCGCTTGGGATCGCTCAAGAGCGACTGAGTTCCGATGCAAACCAGCGCGTCGTGGGCATGCGAGTGGCTCTTCTCGACATAGTGCACGTCGTTCGTGGCAACGCATTTCAGTCCGAATTCTTTGGCCCAGAGAATGAGGTGCTTGTTGACCTTCGCCTGTTCCGGGATGCCGTGATTCTGGAGTTCGAGATAAAAATTCTCCGGCCCGAGCGTTTGCTTGAACCAGTCAATCGCATTGCGTGCGCGATCCAACTGATCCTTCATGATGGCTTCCGGAATTTCACTGGCGAGACAGCCGGAAAGCGCGATGAGTCCCTCGTGGTGGGCGGCTAAAATCTCCTTGTCGATACGCGGCTTGTAGTAATAGCCCTCCAGGTGTGCCGCCGTCGTCAGCTTGACGAGGTTTTTGTAACCCACCTCGTCTTTCGCCAGCAGAACGAGATGATTGTAAATATCGCGCGTGCCACCCGTTGCCGTCTTCTTTTCCAGCCGCGAGCCGGGCGCCACGTACACCTCGCAACCGATAATGGGTTTAATTCCCTTCTCGCGGGCCGCCTTGTAGAAATCCACCGCCCCGTGCATCGCGCCGTGGTCGGTGATGGCCAGCGCCGGAAGCTTCAGTTCATGCGCCTTGTCCACCAGCCGGTCGAGGCGGCACGCGCCATCGAGTAGCGAGTACTCGGTGTGCAGGTGCAAATGGACAAAGTCAGCATGCGACATAGCAGTTCATTTTAGGCTGTCGCCCGAAGTACACGCAAGGCGAGGATGTTCACCGTCCCGGGTTCCGGGGCACAAACCCGACGCCACTTTGTAACTTCCAGCAGCAAGTGGTCGTGTATCCTTGGCGAAAATGCGAATCAGAGCGCAACATTTTGCCGCCGATGGTGTCAAACCTGGCATCATGCCGTTTGCGACTGGCATCCGCCCGCCAAATGGGATAAGCAACCGCCCTCAACTAACATGAACGAAATCTCACCCAGGGAGGTCAGTGAACTTTACGGCCGCATCACCCGCGAACTCGACCGCGTCGTGGTTGGCCAGGAACCTATTGTGCGGCTGTTGATGGTGAGCCTCTTTTCGCGCGGCCATTGCCTGCTGGTGGGTGTTCCTGGTCTCGCCAAGACCCTGATCGTGCGCACGCTGGCCGAGATCCTGCACTTGAGCTTCAAACGCATCCAGTTCACCCCCGACCTGATGCCCAGCGATATCGTCGGCTCGGAAGTGTTGCAGGAACGGGAGGGCCGGCTGGACTATCATTACAAACCCGGCCCGATCTTCGCCAGTCTGGTCCTGGCCGACGAAATCAATCGCACCCCGCCCAAAACTCAGGCCGCTCTGCTCGAAGCAATGCAGGAACGCAACGTCACGGTCGGCGGCCATTCGCGCGCTTTGCCGGACCCCTTCCTGGTCGTGGCCACCCAGAACCCCATTGAGCAGGAGGGCACGTATCCGCTTCCGGAAGCTCAGTTGGACCGGTTCATGTTTTCATTGCATTTGGACTACCCGGCAAAAGCCGAAGAAATCGAAATCGTCAAACGGACGACCATGCGACAACTACCGACCCTTACGCCTTCGGTGACTGCGGACGAATTGCTGCGCGTGCAACAACTCGTGCTGGCTGCACCAGTGTCGGACCACGTCATCGACTATGCGGTGTCACTCACTGCAGCCACGCGGCCGGGCGCAAACGTCCCGGACGCCACGCGGGACTACGTCGAGTGGGGCGCCGGACCGCGCGCATCGCAATACCTGATTCTCGGAGCAAAGGCCCTGGCGTTGCTCAAAGGTCGTATCAGCCCGGAGACGGAAGATGTGCGGGAGGTGGCGCTGCCCGTGTTGCAACATCGCGTGATTACCAACTATCGCGCTACAGGCGCTGGAATGCGCTCTCGCGACGTCGTGCGGGCAGTCGTGGCGACTGTAGCCGAAAAAGCGTACTGAACCGGGAAATGACCATGGCTGGCAAAATTCCCCCGATCATCGGCCAACAACCGCCGCCATTGCCGCCTCCGTTGCCAAAGCGCGCTGGGTCTGCTGTTCCGCCCCGCCTTCCGCCGATTGTCGCACGGATGGTCAAATCCGTGCCGCCGGCGCCGCGCAAATCCTCGCTGCTCACGCCTGAGGAATTGGAGCGTTTCAAAAACCTTCTCGTGTTCGCCCGCTCGACCGTCGAAGGCTATTTCGTCGGCAAACACAAATCTCCCTTTCGCGGTTCTTCGGTGGAGTTTGCCGACTACAAGGAGTATGTGCCCGGCGATGAAGTCAACCGCATTGACTGGCGCGCCTATGGGCGCACCCGCCGGTTGTTCGTCCGCCAGTATGAAGCGGAAACCGACATGGTGGTTTACCTGCTGGTGGATGTGAGCGCTTCCATGAGTTATGCCGGGACGGGCAAGCAGTCCAAATATCTGTTCGCCGCCAGGATTGCGGCGGCCCTGGCTTACTTGATGATTCATCAAGGAGACAAGGCTGCATTGGTCACGTTCGCTGAAAATTTAAAGCGCGTGCTTCCCCCCGGCGGAACGCGGCGGCACTTGCACAACCTGGTCACTGAACTTGAAAGCGTCCGGCCCGACGCGGGCACGGGCATTGCGCAGGCGCTGTATGAGTGCAACCCCGTTTTCAAGAAACGCGGGCGAATCGTAATCCTGTCGGACTTCTGGGATGACGCCGACGAATGCTTTGCCGCGTTAGGCCAGTTCCTGCATCGTCGCTTTGAAATCCTGTTGCTGCACCTGGTGCATCCGGACGAACTGGACTTGCCTGCCGTGGCCGCGGCGCGTTTTGAAGACATGGAAACGCGCGAACAGGTGCAGGTGGAGCCGGAGGAAATCCGGGCGGCATATCAACAGACCATGCGGGCGCGGATTGACCACATCGCGCGTGAGGCCCACAACCGGCGCATCAATCACGCGTTGGTAAACACCGCGCATCCCTACCTGGATGCCATCGAAGCCTACCTCGGCTTTCGTGGGAAACAGGCGCACTTTGGCGCTTAGGAAAATGAAACCAGTGCGTCGTCAGCTAAAGCTCGGCCGGCCTCAGGCTTTATGTCTTTTCTGAGTCCAACCTTGTTCGCCGCGTTGATTCCGCTGGCAGCACTGCCGCTGGTGATTCATCTGCTGAACAAAGGTTTTCCCCGACACTTCCGCTTTCCCTCGGTGGAACTGATCCAGCAAACCCTCGCTCAACGTTCCCGACTGCATCGGTGGCGACATTGGATTCTGTTGCTCTTGCGCACGGCGTTCCTGCTCCTGTTGCTGCTCGCGTTTCTTCGTCCGGTGCTCCCACGTTTCGGCGGAGACCCGGCAGCCGCCGGCGCGCGTCATGTGCTGATCGTTCTCGACCACTCAGCCAGCATGGAACACAAGGGGGACGGACCAACTTCGCGCGAGCGCGCGGTGCATGAGGCCGTCAAGTTGATTGATTCGTTGTCGGCCGAGGACCGCGTCAACATTCTGCTTCTTGAAGCCAGCCCGGAAACCTGTTTCGTGGGCTTCTCCGATGACCACGCCGAGGCACGGCGTTTTCTGTCGAAGCTCAAGCCGGGGCTGACGCGCGGTGATGTCAATCTGGCCAATGCCCTGGCCGCGCGCCTCTTGGCTGGCGCGGCCACGCGGCCGGAGGTTTATTATCTGTCCGACTTTCAGCGCAAGAACTGGGCGAACGCCAACTTCACCGCTCTGCCGCCCGCCACGCGCATGTACTTTGTGGATGTGGGCCCGAGCCGAAAGGACAATCGCGCCGTGCTTCAGGCGCGGTTGGCGCAAACCCAGATCCTCGCGGGCGACACCGTGGCGCTCGAAATTGCCGTGGGGAATTTCACCAGCGCTGAGTTCGCCGGCAGGATCACGGTGACGGTGGATCAACGGTTCAACTTCGAACAGGAAACCACTATCGCTCCGTGGTCCGAAGGCAAAGTAACCGTGCCCGTCGCCGTGGGCGGCCCGGGTCTCCATTTGTGCGAAGTGCGATTACCGGCGGACGCGCTGGAACTGGACAACCGTTTCTACCTGACCCTGGCCGTGCAGGAAAAGGAGGAAGTGTTGATTGTGACGGATGGGGCGACGGACGCCCACAGCGGCGCGTATTTTCTCAAGACCGCCCTCAATCCGTTCGCCAACGAGTCCGGTTCGCTGCTGCCACGAATCATCGGCACCCGCGAGCTTTCTCCCAGCCGTTTGGCCGGGGTGAATAAAATGTTCTTCACGCAACTTAACCGGCTGCCGGAGGAAGCAGTGGCCGCGGTGCAAAAGTTTGTTTTCCAGGGCGGCGGCTTGATCTATTTCCTGGATGGCGAGGCTGACGCAGAAAACCTCGCCGCGCTCGAAAAAGCGGTCAGCCCGGAGGTGATGCCGATACGCCTGACCCAACGTCGCAAAGCGCAGAACGTTGGGAGCGGCGCCCAGCAGGTCGTCCGTGGCGATTTCAAGTCGCGCTATCTGAAACTGTTTCAAGGTGACGCGCGCCAGAACCTGGCCTTGCTGGAGTTTTATGACTATTACCAGGCCAGCACGCGTGCGGATGGCGTCCTGCTCACTTATGCGGACGATTCGCCCGCCATGGCGGCGCTGCATCACGGGCGCGGGACGGTGTTGTTACTCAACTTTTCCGCGGGAGAACTCTCCAGCAACCTGGCGCGTCAGCGCGTTTTTCCCGCCTGGATGCAGGAACTGGTCAAGGCGGTGGCCGCCACCGAACCGCCGCCCATCGCCCACACCATCGGAGAATCCTTGCACACCGAAGTCTGGCGCGACGACCTGCGCACCGACTTCAAGAATCCAGCGGGCGCGGTCGTGTCAGTGAAACGCGAGCCCAATGGCGAACGTTACAGTATCACGTTCACTCCGGAACAATTGGGCTTCTACACTCTGGGCGAGCCGCGGCCATTGCACGCGTTCGGCATCAATGGCAGCCCCGAAGAGGCGGATTTGCGGCCCATGGATAAAGAAGTGTTGCCCAAGGAATTCGCAGCGGAGCGACCCGCACATTTCGTGGCCGGCGCGGACGACTTTGCGGAACTGGCATCGGGCAGGCCTTTGTTTCATTGGTTCATTATTGCGGGTGTCGTCTTCCTCCTGCTGGAAAGCGGCGTGCAACTCCTGCTTCGGAGGAAAGCCGCATGAACACGGAGTCGGCTCAGGCAGGTTTTGTGTTGGACCCGATCCTGCCGCTTCCGGTCGTCGCGGTGATTGCAGCACTGCTGGCTGCCGTCACCGTGCATGTTTATTGGCGCACGGGACGGGTGATTGCCCGCAAACAGAATCTCTTGTTGTTGCTGTTCCGTTTATTTGGGCTGGTCCTTGTAATGGGGTTGCTGTTGCAACCTTCCGAACGGGAGATGTTGCCGCCGCCTTCACGCGAACAGGTGACGGTGGTGGCGCTGGATTCGTCGGCCAGCATGAAGCAGCGGGATGTCGGACGCGCCACGCGATTTGACGCCGCCCGAGATATTTTGCGCGAGTCGGGCGCAGTGTTGGCTGATGGGTCGCCAGCAAACCCGCGCGTGCGGTTGTTCCAGTTTCACGCGGACGCACAGCCGGTGACGCAATCCATTCAAGATGTCGTGCCGCGAGGAAATTCGACGCGCATTCACACTTCAGTAAACACCCTGCTGAATACCGCCGCGGCGGGAGAAGCCATTCACGCCGTGATTCTGCTGACGGATGGGCACGATTTTGAACTCGTCAATCCCGTGAAAACCGGTGCCGCCGCCCGCGCGCGCCAGGTGCCCATCTACGCCGTGGCCATGGGCAAACAGGGACGCGTGCGCGACGTCTCCGTGCGCATCACGAGTTTCCAGCCTTACAGCTACGTGAAGCAGAAGACGCGCGTGGCCGCTTCGCTGCGGTTGATCGGGTGCGAGTTTGAAACCATCCAGGTGCAACTGCTGCGGCACGGACAGGTCGCGCAGACCCGGCGCGTGAACGCGGATGAGTTACAGGAGGCGCCGGTGGAATTCGAGGTCATCGAACCGGAAGTAGGCCAGTATGAGTACGAAGTGCGCGTGCTGCCGCTTGAAGGCGAAGTGGACAATGCCAACAACAGCGCAATCACCTATTTGAACGTAATTGACCAGCAAATCCGCGTGCTCGTGCTCGAGGGCGATCCATACTGGGACACCACGTTTCTGCAACGCTCGTTGATGCGCAATGACAAGTTCGAGGTGGACAGCCTGGTGCGCTACGGGCCGGACCGCGTGCGGCCCATTCGAAAAACGGCCACTGCCGGCGAACTGCGTCTGCCCACGACGCTGGAGCAGTTTGGAGCGTATGATGTGATTATCCTGGGCCGCGCCGTGGATGATCTGCTCAACCCGGCACAGATCGCCTTGCTCGATCAATACGTCAAAGAACGCAGCGGCGCGGTAATCTTCAGCCGGGGCCGCGCGTTTACCAAGGCGGCCGCGGGCGAACTCGAACCGGTGATTTGGACGGAAGCCGGTCGCGACCGGGTGCGCGTGGATGCTACTTCGGAAGGCCGGGGGCTCGCGGCCTTTCGGACTTTGAGCGAACACGATGGTGGCATGGATGCGCTGCCGGAATTGATCAACGCGCGGGCCGCTGAAACAACCAAGCCTTTGACGGCAACTCTGGCGCAGGGAACCGACCGCGACACGGGCGCAACTGTTCCCGCGATTGTGCACCGCCGCTACGGCCGGGGTCAGGTCATCAGCGTGGGAGTGGAGGGAATGTGGCGTTGGGGACTGAACGCCAAACTCGCGGGCGACAACCTGCCGTTTGACCGGTTTTGGGATCAACTCATCCTGTGGTTGCTCGCGGGACGCGATTTCATTCCGAACCGCCAATTCTCCTTCCGGCCGAACTCAGCGAACATCCAATTAGGCGAGAAAGTTTACTTCCGGCTCACCATGCGGCAGCCGGATTCGCGCGTGACGTCAGTACCGCTCACGTTGTTTTTTGAGGATAAGGAGATTGGGCGCGTCAGTTTGACGACCTCAGCCACCGACGGCGGTCGGCTGGCGGGCGAGTACTTGCCCGAACGCGTCGGGCGATACCGGGCCGTTGCGCGATTTCCCGACGGAACGCAACAGGATGCGCGTTTCATCGTCTTTAACGAAAACCTCGAGGAAACCGAGGTAACGACTGACATCGTCGGGTTGCGTCGCTTATGCGAGAGCAGTGGCGGGCGGGTGATCGAGCCGCCAGATCTGAAGCGCTTGCTGGAGGAACTGTCGGATGAGAAAACCGAGGCCGCTCCGAAAACGCGTTTGCGCCCGGTGTGGAATGCCGCTTGGGTTTTCTACACAATCGGATTACTGTTCGGCCTGGATTGGTTCCTGCGACGGCGGTGGGGTTTATGCTGACCGAAAATTCAAACATCCTCAACCGGCTGGGAGCAGCGGATCGCGTGCATCAACGCGAAACCGCAGGCAGGTTTCTGCTCCGCTGCGTGAAATACGTGTGCGGCTTTGTGCTGGCGGCGTTTGTTCTGGACGTCGTGTTGCATCTGCCGGCGGGCTGGCGATTGGGACTTCTGCTGACGCTTATCGCTGGCGCGCTGTGCCTGTTGTGCGTGGCGGCATATCTCGCCTTCATTCGCCGTAACCGCCTTGAGCATATCGCCCGGTTTCTGGAGAGTCGCGATGCCACGCTCGGTTCCCAACTCATCAACCTGCTCCAACTGCGCGACCAAAGCACCGATACGACTCTGTCGCCCTTCACGCGCGAACTGGCTCAGCAGGCGGTGGACAATTACGCCGGGCAGTTGCGGGCCACGCCGCTCGAACGCATGGCCTGGACCGGCGACCTGCGACGGTATTTCTGGCGCGCCGCCTGGGTGGTGCTGGGTTTCGCCGCATTGCTCGCAGCGTTCTTCCGGGTTTCGGTGGTGGAGTTCGCGCGCTTCGCGGACCCGTATGGCGATCATCCGCCCTATTCTTTTACCCGGTTGGAAATTGTTGAGCCCGCACCCACGGGTACGAATGTCATTTACGGAGGGAGTGTCCTGGTGCGCGTGAAATCCGGCGGCCATCCCCCGCGCGAAGTTTTCCTCACGTCGCATCCGCCCGGGCAACCCGATCAGGCGGTAACCGTGCCGATGTTTGACAAGGGACGAAGTGGTTTCGACCAGCGACTCGATAATCTGCGCCAGGAGCTCGTCGTGTATGCGCACACCAAGGACCGAGTCAGTCTCTCGAAACAGGCGCGCATTGGACTGATACTGACGCCACAGGTGGAAAAGGTGGCAGTGACGATCGCACCACCGGCTTACACGGGATTGAAACCGGAGGAAAAACCCTACCTGTTCAAACCACTTCAGGCGCTGACCGGCAGTGAGCTGCGCTTTCGGCTGCAATCAAACCGCCCGTTGCGCGGCGGCGAATTGACAATTACGGTTGCCGATCAACCAGACCAGCGCGTGGCCTTGACGAACACGGCGGAAAACGAAGTCGCCGGTGCGTTCATTGCGCGGGAATCAGCGCGATTGCGCTTTGCCGTCACCGACATCACCGGCATCCCCTCCGCGAGTGAGCACGAAGGCGCCTTGACGGTCACTTATGATTTGCCGCCCGCCGTCAGGGTTGACGAGCCGGCGCGGGACTGTTTCGTGGCAATGGATTTCAAACTCCAGGCGCGATTTGAGGCCAGTGATGATTACGGGTTGCGCGCCGTCCGCATTCATCGCGGTCTGAACGGGGTTTACTCCCCACCGCATGTCGTCACGTATGACACCGTGGTGCGCAACGCCTCGGAAACGGTCGATCTCAAACTGGCCGACCTGGGCGTGCAACCCGGCGACATCATTTCGCTATTCGCAGAGGCGGTGGACACTTCGCCTCAGGCTCAGCTTGCCCGCAGCCAGACCGTGCGTTTAATGGTGATTAGCGTCGAGGACTACAACAACTTCCTGCGCGAACAAACTGACCTCGCCGACGCGGAGGCCAAGTACCGCTCGCTCATGGATGACGTGCAGGCGCTGATTGATGAGCAGAAGAAACTCGGAGAAAACGCGGAACGGTTGCGGGATCAACTGGCCAACGCCGATGCAAAACAACAAGAGGCCCTGCTCCGGTCGTTTGACGCGCTGGTGGCCGCGCAAAATGAGTTGAACCGGAAACTCAATCAGCAGGCGGAACGCATGGAGACCTTCGTCCGCGAAAATCCACTTTACGATGTCGAGAAGGAATTGCAGGAACAACTGCAAGAACAGGCAAAGAATATCCGCGAAAGCACGAGAACCAACGACACAGCGGCCCGCGACCTCGCGGCGCGCAGTTCGCCGACTGAAGGGCCCAGACAGTTATCAGCGGACATGGCCGGCGCCCTCAAAAAGGAATCCGACGATCAGGTCGCCCGGCTGGATCGCGTGCAAGCAGCAACCGAGGAGCAAGTGGCGGATGTGCTCGCGGAGATGAGCCAGATGCAGGAACTGCTGAAAGACTTCAACCTCTTCGAGGCGTTATATCAGGCGCAACAGGAACTAACGGCTCAGGCACAGGCTTACAACCGGCCCGGAGAACTGAGTCGACAGGATCAACTGGCGCTCAAAGAACTCGCCGCAACGCAAAAGGAAGTTGGCGAGGCCTTGGAGCAACTCGAACAAAAACTTCGCGACGATGCTGCGGCCGCGCGCGAGTTGTTTCCGCAGGCCGCCAAGAGCGCCGAAGACCTCGCCGGCCAGATCAGCAAGTTACGACTCGCGCCGTTGGCCCGGCAAGCCACCGGCAGGATGCTCGCGGGCGAGGGTGAGCCTTCTTACCAATCAGCGGAACGACTCCGCAGTGAAATGGAAAAACTGTTCGCGGATTGCCAGGGGGGCAATTGTCCGTCCAGCAATGAACTGGACACTTATCTGCGCCTGCAACGAAGTATGAATCCGGGAAACAACTTTTCGCAAATGTCACGCAGCCGGAAGCTCGGCATTGGCCGCAATAAAGGCTTCGGATTTGCCTCGGGCCAGGGTGAAGGTTCGGGCAGTTCGGGTTACGCAGTGCAGGACAGTTCGAAGCTGGACGTGATGGGCAACGAATTCGCGCCCAGTCGCGGCAGCGCCACTGGCCGCCAGCCCAGCCGCCTCGGTCGCGGTACCGGCGGACTCCCGGGAGGCACGACTGCAAGCGAGTTGGATAAACCGGATGTCGTGACTGGACTTAACCCGGTGAATCGCCAATCCGGGACTGTGGTTTCCGAGGCACTCATCGAGGAATACAGCGCCGTCGTCGAGGGTTACTTCAAAGCCATCACCACTCGCAATCCCTCTGCCCCATGACAAAGTTGAATCCCATCCTACTGCTGGTCGCGTTCGCACTTGCCCTGCCCCGCGTTGCTTGCGGGCAGGCTACGCCCACGCAAATCATCACTCCGACGAGCAAGCCTGAGTTCTCCGACACTTCCGATCTCACGCAACTCCAATGCGGCAACCTGATCTACGCCGGCAGCCAAAGCTCCGTCTGTTTCGCCGATCGGTTCCTCACCGACGTGGCTCAACAGACCAACCTGCGAGTGAAAAAGAAATTCTGCCCCGTGCGGCTCGACGCTGACGCCGTCTTCGACTTCCCGTTTTGTGTGATGTCGGGCAATGAAACCTTCACACTGTCCGAAAAGGAACGAAAGCAACTGCGAAAATACCTGACGCAAGGTGGCTTCCTTCTGGTCAGTCCCGGGTGTTCGGACATGAAATGGGACAAGTCCTTCCGCCAGGAACTGAAACTATGCTTTCCCGAGTATGCGCTAAAACCGATTCCCCAGTCGCACCCCATTTTCTCACTGGTGAACAAGATTTCGCGCCTCACGGACAAGAATGGCAAACCCGCCGTGTTGGAGGGACTCGAAATCAATGGGCGGCTGGTGCTGGTGCATTCCAAGGAAGGTTTGAACGACGTGGAGAACGCCAAGGGCTGTTGCTGCTGCGGCGGCAACGAACTGCGCAATCCCGAGCAGGTCAATGTGAACGTGTTCACCTATGCGGTGCTCTATTGAACACTGCCCCAAACCTGCCGTGCACAAAAAACCCGGGATTCTGTCCGGGCTGGTCCGCCTGGTTCTGGCGATCGGCTGTCTGTTCGCGGCGGGCTGCGGTGACGACAACCGACGCACGAAAATTGATCTGCCGATTTACTTCACTTGCGACACGCACGGGCGCCTCGAACCCTGCGGCTGCTTCACGGGACAACACGGCGGATTGACGCGACTGAAGACGGTGCTTGATGCCGAAAAGTCAGAATTCGGGGTGCGCGTGGATATCGGCGATGCCATTGCCGGGCGCGAAGATTATGACCTGATCCAATACCGCT
Source organism: Verrucomicrobiia bacterium (assembly GCA_036274115.1). Taxonomy (GTDB): domain Bacteria; phylum Verrucomicrobiota; class Verrucomicrobiia; order Limisphaerales; family JADLHS01; genus JADLHS01. The sequence continues at coordinate 21,246 of DASUGI010000171.1, read as the reverse complement.
ACATGTTGCGCGCATTTGCGGCAATGAATTATGACGCGCTCAACGTGGGCCGCCGGGAGGCCATGCTGTCCCTGGCTCAACTGCAAGAAATCAAACGCGGCAGCCCGGTTTCAATTCTGAGCGCAAATCTATTCGATGCATCCACGGGCGAGCCTGTGTTTTCAACGCACCGCATTGTCGAGCGCGACGGCCATCGCGTCGCACTCATCGGAGTGGTGGACCCACGGGGGCTCGAAGAAGATCTTGGAACGGGATTGCGCGTCGGCGATATGGCATCAGCCATCACCCGAACTCTCGCGGAAATCAAAGGCAAGGCCGACCTGGTGGTTTTGCTGGCGTTCACGGACGAAGCCACGCTTGCGGAATTGGCCGCGCAATTCTACGAGCTGCACGTGATTCTCGGCGGCAAAGTCCAGCAATCGGCGCAGGAACTGCGAAAAGAAAACCGCAGCCTCATTTCCTTCGTCACCAACGAGGCGCGGGCGCTGGGCATTCTTCGACTCAGACTGCGCGCGGGGGCGCCGCCCGAAGTGTTTCACCACGAAATCCGACTGTTGCACGATCGAATCCCGCAAGCAGCGACCTTTCAGCAGCTCGCGCAGGCTTATCGCACCGAAATCCGCACGAACAAACTGTCGGTGGATGACCCGGCACATCTCAGCGCGGACATGGTGCCGGGGGTGCGCACCTCAGCCAGCTATGTCGGCAGTGAACGCTGTCTCGATTGTCATCCCAGTGCCGCCGCCGTCTGGACCAAGTCGCGGCATGCCGGCGCGTTTGAGGCGCTCGTGCATCGTAATGCGGACGCCGATCCCAAATGCATCGGTTGCCACACCGTAGGGTTTGGATCTTTGACCGGGTACCGCCGGGAGTTTGGCAATCGAAAGCTCGCCAATGTGGGTTGCGAAAGCTGTCATGGACCGGGCAGCCTGCACGTGCGCCGCTACGAAGGCGAGGAATCCATCGACTTCAAATATCGGCCACTGGCAGCAGGAGATTGTCAGAAATGTCACTACGGCGAGTTCAGCCGGCCGTTTTATTGGCACGAGTTCTGGCCGGCAATCAAGCACGGCAAAGAGCCCGCTCGCGCTACCGCCCGCAATTGAGCTATGAACCTCCGCTCTTTGCTCCTCGTCGTCGTTGCGTTGGGTTTTGGTCAGATCGCAGAAGCCCAGCCGACCGGCTGGAGCACGAACGTGACCGCCGCTTGGAGCGAAGCGACCAATCGTCAACAACCAGTGCTGATGTATTTCACCGCCAAGTGGTGCGGCCCGTGCAAACTCATGGCGCGAACCACCTTCACCAACCAGGCCATCACTCAAACGTGGGGCTCAATAATCCGGGTGACGGTAGATATTGACGATCAGCCAAAAGTGGCGGAGCAGCACGGGATTCGCGCCGTGCCAGCCTTTCACCTGTTTTCGCCGGGTGGCGAGGCGGTGGCAAAGACCACGGGCTACCAGACCGCCGACCAGTTTGTCGCGTGGTTGACCAACGCCCTTCAACAGGCCAGCGCCGCGGATGCGCAGCAGAAATTAACCGCCGCCAAGCTGGACGTGGTGGATCAACTCCTGCAGGCCGCAGATGAACCCTCATTACGCAAGGCGACGACGGAATTGCTGGAATTATGCGCGCAACATCGCGGGCCTCTCCCGTCGGAAGTCAGGCAACGACTCGACCAACTCGCTACCAAATCACCATCGACTTTGCTGGCGGGATTGAACCATCCGAGTCTCGCCGTGCGCATCCTGGTGGCCAACACGCTGCATGCGAAACTGGGTGACACTTTCAACATTGATCCCTGGGCCGATGCCGAAACGCGCCGCGCCGCAGGGGCCAGTTGGCAGGCGCGTGACCGAGTAGTAAAACCGTAGGCGACCTTTCGGTCGGTTTGAGCGAGTGGCTGTCCGCTCACTTTGATTTGCCCGCCCCCGACGGTAATTGGTCCACGCGAACCAAGGGCCGCAATTGCTCCAACTTCGTGGGGCCGATTCCGGGTACAACATCCAGATCCTTGAGTGTCTGGTAAGGACGATGCGCAATGATTTGCTCCGCGAGTTTCGCTCCGATGCCGGGTAACTTCAGGAGTTCCTCGAACGTGGCCGTGTTTACGTCTATCAACACCGGACTTGTTGCGCTCCTGGTCGAGCGGTTGGTGGCGGCGCCTGCAATCGGTGCATCCGTCTCCAAGGGAAAGGCCGACTGGTTCCAAACCCCAAGCTTCTTTTCGCGAGCGGCCAGCTCAAGATTCTTGAGGCGACTCGCGAAGACGGTTGAACGTGGCCCGTCCGGCCAGTTCGCCCGAGGGCCATGAATGCGAGCCAGTCCGTTGGCCACAAGTTCTTCGGCAAGGTTTACGCCGTTGACCAGCAGGACTGCGTAATACCGGGCAAGACTGCTGCGCCCCATGGCATTCTGCCAACGCGTAATCACAGTAATGTCCTTGCCCGCGAGTTTCTCGCGCGTGAATCGGGACGCCAATGCGCCCGCGCGCGGAAGATCATTGGTTGAAATCCCGAAAAACGTAGCCTGCTCCTTGACTCGATCTTTCAAAGCGGGATCGGTTTCCGGTGAGTCCACGAAGTAGAGTCGAAAGATATACTCGCGACCCTTGTGCAGCACATGAAAGCTGTCTCCGTCGACGACCTGATTCGTCACCAGACGGCATCCGGACAACACTTCCCACTTGGCTTCCTGGTTCCCCCCTTCCCGCCGTACCTGTGCGTACCCGGAAACGCCGATCCAGATGAACAACCCCAACCACATTCCGCGGTAAACGGCACGCAAAAAGCCGTGGCCAGGTTGAAAGCCGTTGGTTGGGAACATGCAAAGAGGTTACGGCTCGACGGCGGGCTCACGCAAGCCGTGGATGTTACGGAGGTTTGGCATTGCTTGAAGCAAAAGTGAGAAGCACAATCCCTACACAACACCAACGGTTTATGGCCTATCAGGAAAAACAACTTCAGGAGATTTCCAGGCAGTTCCAGATTTACGGCGAGATCCTGCACGCGGAAACATTGAAGATCGGTCACATCAACGAAACGTATTCGGCCACCTACGACCAGGGCGGGATGCGCGTTCGCTACATTCACCAGAAGATCAACAAAGGCGTGTTCAAGAAGCCAGTCGCGGTGATGAAGAATGTCATGCGCGTCACCACGCATTTGCGCCGCAAACTCGAAGCTGCCGGCGCGCGCGACATTACCCGCCGCTCGCTCATCGTCATTCCCACTCGCGACGGCAAATCACATTACGTCGGGCGCGATGGCGAATTCTGGCGGACGTTCGTCTTTGTCGAAGGCGTTCAAACCTTCGAGGCAGTGCAGTCGCCGACGCAAGCTTTCCAGGCTGGCCGGGCATTTGGTGAATTCCAAAGCTTGCTGGTGGACCTGCCGGATGGACGGCTGCACGAAACCATTCCCGGTTTCCATGATACGCGAAAACGCTTCGTCGCACTGCAGCAGGCGATCCACGACGACCATTACAATCGGGCGAAGAACGCGCGCGCTGAAATCCGCTTTGCGCTCGAACACGCTCCCATCACCGGCGTCATTCTCGACGCGATGGCGAAAGGAAAGATTCCCGAGCGCATCACGCACAATGACACCAAGTTCAACAACGTGATGCTCGATACGCTTTCAGGCGAAGCCAAGTGCGTCGTGGATCTGGACACGGTGATGCCCGGCTGCGCACTCTACGACTTCGGCGACATGGTGCGCACCACCACCAGCCCAACACTGGAAGACGAACGTGACCTCTCGAAAGTGAAAATGCACATGCCCATCTTCAAGCAATTGGCCCGGGGCTATCTCGCGATGGCCAATGGCTTCCTGACCAAAGCGGAGAAGTCGCTGATGGCTTTTTCCGGCAAGCTCATTACGTTCGAGATTGGCATCCGCTTCCTGACTGACTATTTGAGCGGGGACACCTACTTCCGCATTCATCGGCCCGACCACAACCTGGATCGCTGCCGCACGCAGTTCAAACTGGTGCAATCCATCGAGCACCAGGAGAAGGCGATGCAGAAGTTTGTGGACAGCTTGTAGCCTGCTTAGCTATCCAGGCCGTAGAACGAAGCGGCATTGCTTCCGAAGAACTTTGTCCGGTCTTCGACCTGAAGCTGGCTGACGTAATCGTCCACCACGGCAAATACCCTTTCATAGCTTCCGGCCAATAGACAAACGGGCCAATCCGAACCAAACATCAGACGGTCGAGGCCAAACGCCGCGAACACGACGTCGAGATAAGATTTGAAGTCATCGGCCCGCCACGCTTGCCAATCCGCTTCCGTGACCATCCCGGAAATCTTGCAGAATACGTTCGGCAATTTTGCCAGTTCCTGAATCTGTTCGCGCCAGAGTGAAATCACGCGATCCTTGATCAGCGGCTTGGCGAGATGATCCAGCACGAACGGCTGCTTTGGAAATTTTTGCGCCAGTGTAATCGCTGCAGCGAGTTGTCGGGGGAAGACCAGCAGATCGTAGGTCAGATCAAACTCAGCCAATGCGGCAATGCCGCGTTGAAAATTCTTCCCAAGCATGAAGCCGTCATCCGGCTCATCCTGCACCACATGCCTGACGCCAACGAACCTGGGATGTTTGGCAAACCGTTCCAATTGCATTGAGACATCTGGTGAACGCAAATCCACCCAGCCGACCACCCCGCGAATGATGGGTGAAGCATCGGCCAGCTCCAGCAGCCAGCGCGATTCCTCAAGACTCTGCCGCGCTTGCACCGCAACACAGCCATGCAGATGACATTTTCGCAATTCGGATTCGAGATGCTGCGGCAGGAAATCGCGCCGGATCAACCAATCCGGTTTCATCCAACCGTAGTCGGTCGGATTAAAGCGCCAGAAGTGTTGGTGACTGTCGATGCGCATCGAAGCTCAACGCTTAATCGGTGCGACAACCGATCGTCAACAGCACATTGGCCCACAGCGCCTGGTCTCCGGTTTGAATGGTCAGCACATGATCCGGCGAACTCACCGCTTCGTAGAAGTCCCATTTGGAAATGGGTTCGAGTTTCAATTTCAACCGGGCCTTCGCGAGGATGCGGCGATATTCCTTCCACACCGGTGGCTCGCCCTTTTGCGCATACGGATCATCCGCGGGGATTCCCATGGTGTTCACCTGATCCACAGGAATGGCGCTCAATAATACTTCCAGCGTTTGGGCCACGGTCACCAGACCCGGCGCCAGATTCAGGCAAACCACTTCTGCGTTCGGCCCCTTTTTCGTCGACGCGGGATAATTGCCGTCCGCAATCAGAATGCGAGCATGATGCCCGGCGCGCGCCAGCACTTCGTTAATCCTGGGATGAATGAGTTGATGCTTGAGCATGTTAAAGCTGTGAGGTTGCCGTCCAACGGCGGTAGCTTTCGATCGTTTGTCGCGCTGCCACAACACTGTCAGGCAACGGCAACACTTCCGCACTGAGATAACCCGTGTAATTGATTTCGCGCAACGCCGCGATGACGGGCTTCATATCGGTATGTCCCCAACCCACTGCCTGCCGGTTACTGTCGGCGAAATGCACGTGGCCCACAAGCGGGCCGGCCGCACGCAGCGCCTCGGCAAGGGAAGCCTCTTCAATGTTCATGTGAAACAGGTCGCACAGCAATTTCACGTTCGGTGGGCGCAAGCTGCTCAGGAACGCGGCCGCATCGCTTTGGCGATTGAAGAGGTTTGATTCGTACCGGTTCAAGGGCTCATACAGTAATGGCACGCCATGATTCGCGGCGCGTTCCGCCAGTGTGCTCAGCGCTTCCCTGAGCCAATCGATCGCCTGCTCGCGGGCCACACCGTTATCCTGCCGGCCTTGAATCGAGCCGATGATTGCTGGCGCACCCAAGGCTCCTCCGGCGTCAATGATACTGCTGACGAACTCAATGGCCGCCAATCGAATCGAGCGGTCTGGATCGGTGAGGCGCAATTTGTGTTTAACCCAACCCGCACCCGTCCCAACCGCGGCGCACTGCAATTGATGGGTTCTGAGGAGACGCGAAACGTCGGGAGCATTCAACGCCGCCGCGTCTGGCGGATAAAGCTCCACCGCATCGAAGCCCAACGCAGACGCCTGCTGGCAACTCGCTTCGAGGCCGTCCCAAAACACGAAAGGTCCGCCGCGCGCTTCCGGGACAAGTGAAATGGTGACCGCTGAACGCATCGAGGCTTATTCCATGTTCACCACGGCCTTGATCACGCCGGTCTCCGGTCTGGTGAATGTGGGAAATTGTTCGATGACATCTCCCAGGGCCACGCGGTGGGTGATCCACGGGCGGGTGTCAATCCTGCCTTCTTCAATCAACTGGATGATGCGTGGAAAATCGGGTGCTTGCGCGTTGCGGCTTGCGAGCAGAGTCAGTTCGCGCCGATGCATCACTGGCGCGTGCGGAAACGCGACCTCCGCCTGCGTGATGCCCACATACACCAGCCGCGCCGTGAAGCTGCAATACGTCATCGCGTGGGCCATGGATTTGTTGCTGCCGGTCGCGTCCACGACCACCTGGGCAAGCGTGCCGCCGGTCAATTGTTTCAACCTTTCCACTTCCGCACCGTCGCCCCTGGAACCAATGGTATCCGGCACGCCCATTCTGGTTCGCACGAATTCCAACCGCTGTTCGTTCAGGTCCATCACGATGGTTCGTGCGCCCGATAGCTTCGCGAATTCAATCACCGACAAACCAATGGGGCCGGCCCCAATGACGAGCACATGCTCGCCCGTGACGGGATTCGCCCGGTTGATCGCGTGGCAGCCAATCGCCAATGTTTCCACCAACGCGCATTGTTCCGGCGCAAGTTTGTTGGCCGGGTGCAATTTATGCGCCGGCAAAACCATCCGTTCCGTCAACCCACCATCCATCATCACGCCCAGCACTTTCAGGGACTCACAACAATTCGTGGCGCCCTTGCGGCACGGAAAGCACTGGCCACAGTTCATGTACGGCTCCACCGAGCAACGATCGCCGGGCTTCACATTCGTCACGTTCGGGCCGACGGACAGCACGGTGACTCCCAGTTCGTGCCCGGGAATGCGCGGATAGGAAAAAAACGGGAACTTGCCGAGATAACCGCTGTAGTCCGTGCCGCAAATGCCGACGCGCTGAACTTGCACCAGCGCCTCACCAGGTCCCGGAGCGGGCGGTTCGGGCGTCTCAATGAAACGGAACTGTTGCGGCTTATCGAGTTGCAGGGCTTTCATGTCAAGTGCCTTCCTCGACGATACGGGGGTGCGAGCAATTCAAAACTTGAACTCCTCGGGCGCCTTGGCTCGCCAGCGCTCTTCCGGGGTGCGAATGCCGGCGGGGAACCAGGCTCGCAGTTGGCGGCTGCGCTTGATTACCTGCGCCAGCGATACCAGGGGCGGCCTCGAAACAAACCCCGGGTCCTCGGGCAACTGAAGTTCCAAATCAAGCGCAACGGCGGCTTCACGCATGACGGACGATTCGGAGTATGGTTTCGTATATTTCCCGGTTGCCATATTTCAGGAATAATTGCTCATAACACGGATCAGCCAGCTCAATTTTGTTCCGCCGAACCAACATTTCCACATCCTCGGCATCCTTGGAAGTGCGATGTGGCAGCGACTGCTTGAGCACATGCAGTTTGAGTGCGAGGAGGTGGTTCAAGGAAGGAATTCGAGCGAGGCTTCCCCCAAAGTCATGTTCCTGCGACGCCTGCCAGAATTGTTCAAACGTCGGATCGTCAACAAACATCAAGTCCAGGTCGTCACCTTCTTGTGTTTGCGTGAATTGTGCAAACGCGCTCGTTTCACCAAAAAGCTTTAGCCCCGTCGGCCGAAGCCTCGCAAACCACATGTGGCGATCTGACCTTCGGACCAGCAGGTCCACGTCGAAGGTTGGCCGTGTGTGGCCGTGCGCGCCAACCGCATAGCCGCCGATGATCAGGAAACGGAGGGGCGGGCTCTGATTTCCGAGATGAACGAAGTCGGCTAGTTCCATGGGCGTGATTGGACTAGTTGTTCTCTGATAGGCCCTCGACGTGGCCAAGGTTCTTGACTGGTTGGAAAATCGCTTGCACTTCGCGCAACAACTCTTGATCGATCGGCTCGGCGGCCCATCGCGCCCATTGGCGAATGTTGGCTGGATTCGCGCTGCCAGCGATGGTCGTGGTGATGTCCGGATTGGCAAGACTGAACTGCAGGGCCAGCTTGGCAATGTCCACGCCACGTTTTGCGCAATGCGCCGCGGCTTGCCGGGCGGCAGCCTTTACATTCTCAGGCTCTTTCAACCACGCGGGCAACGGCGCGTTGGTCAGGAGCCGGGCGCTAAAAGGGCCAGCGTTCATCACGCCAACACCCTTGGCTTTCAGATACGGGATCGTCTCGTCAGCGAAGCGCGTGTTCTGGAGCGTGTACTGGTTGTAGCTGAGCACGCAGTCCACATCCACCTGATCACAGATGAAGCGGAAAATCTTCTGGGGATAACCGCTGAAACCCATGAAGCGCACTTTGCCCGCCTTTTGGATCTGGCGGAGCGCCGGAATCGTTTCATCCACAATCTGCTGCAGATTTACGAACTCGATGTCGTGGCAAAGCACAATGTCAAGATGATCCGTGCCGAGGCGATGCAGGCTCACGTCCACGCTTTCAACCACTCGCCGGGCGTTGAAATCGAAATGATTCAAATCGTAGCGTCCCAGCTTCGTGCAAAGGGTGTAACTCTCGCGCGGCACCTCACGCAGTGCGATCCCCAGCAACACTTCGCTCATGCCACGTCCATAAAAGGGCGAGGTATCAATGAAGTTTAACCCGCAGTCCAAGGCGACCCGGACACTCTCCAGCGCTTCATCGAGTTTTACCTGGCGAAACTCCTGCCCCAGCGACGACGCGCCAAAACTCAAGACTGGCAGTTTGAGTCCGGTCTTTCCCAGCGAGCGAGTTTCCATTCTGCCAAAGGATGGGCAAGCAGGCGCAGCCCGGCAATATCACAATTTTCGGTGATTGCTGGCTAGCGAGGCACCGGCGCGTTGCGCTGGAATTTCTCATGCAACCGGTCGTGCAGAAGCTTCTGATCGTCCTCGCTCAAATCAGTCAGATATTCCTTCACCAATTCGTTGGCGCGATAAACCTCGGACCGCTTCACCGCCAATTCAAACTCCTCCTCGCCTTGCCAATATGCCTTGCCGGAATCAAACATGGACCACGGCTTGGGCCGCATGTTGCCGTCCTTCTTGCGATACTTCACGCCGTCCACCAAAGCTGACTTCCCCACAAAACGCCAGGTGCGGTCAAAGAACACGCGCTCGGCCCGGAGCGCTTCGCCCTGGTCCTCATAGCGCACCCATACCGTGAAGGAAGCCGTGAACAGCTTCTCGCGATTCGGATGATCGCGAAACGTGCCCATGTCGTTCTCGGGATTCTCGCCCGCCCGCGCGGCCTTGATCGAAATCTCAATCGTGTTCGTGCCACAAATGATCACAAAGTCCGCGAGCCGGTTCTTCTCGCGACCGGCGATTGCTTTCCGGCTGTCGAAATTTGTTGCGGTTAACCCCGGAACCTGCCGCGGCAACAGGTCCGCGAGCGCGGCAATCGCCAAATCTTCGAATTGCCGCCACACGGTTGTATAACTGCCGCGCACGGTGTTTGTGCTCAACCGGCTCGTCAGCTCGCGACTCAGCTCGGCTTTGACGGCATCGAGTTTCCCTGCGACGTCGCGTGCTGAAAGCTCGGCCGCATGCGTCGATCCGAACAGTCCGAAAGAAAGCAGTGTCAGCGAAAGAACCAGGATTCTGCCGCTGCACTGCCGCTGGAGGTTCATAACAGGAGGCGTTGTGGTTGAGCGTCCAATTGCTCCGCGTCCTCAAGTTGGCGACTCGCGGACACGCCGCCCAATTCGACCAATCGGTCGCCAGCCGGCCGGACGCGCGTTTGGAAACTGGCCGCTGCCTGATTGTAAGCTGCGGTTGCCTTGGCCAGTCCGTCGCGGATCTTGCTGAAGTGATCGGTGAAGACCACCACCCGGGTGTAAAGTTCCTGTGCCGCATTGGCGATTTTCTGCGCGTTCTCCGTCTGCGCGTGTTGTTGCCAGCTCACGCTCACGGAGCGCAGCAATGCGATCAATGAGGCCGGCGTCGCCAGCATGATGCGTTTGCTCGCAGCCCAAACGATCAAATCATGGTCTCCTTCCAACGCGGCACTGAACAACGATTCCGCGGGAACAAACAACACCACATAGTCGAGCGCGTTGGGAAAGCGGCTGGGATAATCGCGGTCCGCCAACGCTTTGATGGTTGCCTTGAGTTTGCCTGCATGGGTTGCGAGCGCTTCGGCACGCTTCACGGCATCCGCCGTGTCCAATGCATTCAGGAAATCCAGCTCGGGCACTTTTGCGTCCACGATGATCAACCGCTCTCCGGGCAGGCGCACCAGCAAGTCCGGCCGCCGGTCTGCGTCATCGCCCGTGCCTTGTTCTGTGAAATCGCAATGGGCACTCATGCCCGCCGCTTCCACCACGCGGCGCAACGTTTCTTCCCCCCAGCGTCCCCGAGCCTGATTGGACTTCAAGACCGACCGGAACTGCGCCGTTTCAGCGGCGAGCGACTGGCTGGATAGCGCCAGGGTTTCCAGTTGCTTCTTCACTTCGCCGAGGGTTGCCGCCTGTGTAGTCTCGCTCTGCTGTAAACGCTTTTGGTAGGTGTCGAGTTGCTGTTTGAGCGGCTCGACCAGCACCTTGATGGATTCCTGCCGTTTGTCCAAATCGCCCTTGGCAGCCTCTTGAAGTTTCCCAAAGGACTGCTCGGCAAGTCGCAGAAATTCAGGCGCGGTTTGTTTCAAGGCGTCGGCGCTAAGCGCTTTGAAGGCTTCGCGCAGATCGGCGAGCGCTTTGGCTTGAGCCTCTTTTGCTTCAATCAAGGCACGCTCGTGCAGGGCACGTTGTTCGGCTAACAACTTTTCCGCGCTGGCCTGATTGGCCTGTGCCGTCGCCAGTGAAGTTTTGATCGAGACAATTTCAGTTCTCAGCTGGGTCAATTCGGCGTCGCGCTGGGTGAGTTGTTGACGCAATTCGCTCTCCAGCCGCTGATCAGCGGGCGCCACTTGTTGTTTGCCGCGCGCCATCAACCAGCCAATCAGCCAGCCGCTGGCGCTGCCGACCAGGAAAGCGAGTGCGAGTTGAAATCCGAGGGGCATGGTCAGTTTTTGCGCGTTTGTTCTCCCTCACCCCGGTCCACAGCTGGATTGGTGAAGCAGACGTGCGAGCTATAATGGGATGCCCATTGCTGTTCCCTCTCCTTGAGGGAGAAGGTCAGGGTGAGGGGAAGGCCTGCTTCTTTCATCAACGTAACTGCCCAAAGAGTTTCTTTTCGAAATCAGCAACCAGCGTGCGCTTACCTTTGCTGACAAGCTTGTGACCTTCAGCGCGCAGACGTTTGGTGAGGGCATCAACGCCACCGGGATATTTTGGATTCACTTCGCCGCCAGTCTTGAGCGTGCGCCAGTAAGGTGTGATTCGCTTCGCCCCTTCGGCCTCAGCCTCCGCGGCCGCGTGAGCGGCAATCCAGGAAAAAATTCCGGTCGTGATGGGGCAGGCAAAGTTCGCCCTGTGTTTCTTCGCCAATGCGGCGCGAAGTTCATTGATGGTGACCAGGCGTCCCTTGGGCACCTGGCGCATCAAGGCGTCGACTTCGCGGGGCGCGGGAATGACCATCGTGCCCGTGCCCCAGCGCTTGGTCATCTTGCCGCAGACCTCAGCCACCTTGGGCAGGCCTTTGTCATCCGCCAGTTTCTCGCGCCAGGACTTTTTCATGAATTTACGATTTACGAATTACGATTTACGCGGGTGTCGCGTAAAACTCGTAAATCGTAAATCTGAAATCGTACTCAGAAGTGCGCAATCACTTCAATCTCCACATTCGCGCCTTTCGGCAGCGCGGCGACCTGGATGGTGGAGCGCGCCGGGTAGTTATCCGTGAAATACTTCGCATAGACTTCATTCATCCCGGCGAAGTCCGCGAGGTTCGTCAAAAACACGGTAGACTTCACGATGTTTGCGAACGTCAGCTTCTGGTCGTCGAGAATTGCTTTGACGTTCTCCAGCACCCGCTCGGTTTGCGCCTTGATATCGCCGGTTACGAGATTGCCATCCGCCGGGCTGATGGGGATCTGGCCGGCACAGAACAGCAGGTCGCCGACGCGCACGGCATGGTTGTAGGGGCCGACGGCTGCGGGTGATTTCGCGGGTTTAATGATGGTTTTGGTTGCCATAGTTTCAGGCAAATTGAACCGGATGCCCGGAAGCAGTGGCAAGATTAAACGGACTACGATTTCTTCTCGACGCAGTTCCGCAGATTTGCGGCTTTGCCTGAGTTGGGCCGCCGTCTATTCTGCCGCCATGAGTCTGGCCAAAAAGCTCCTGCACACCCGCTACCGAGTCAACGATCTCGAACGCACGGTGAAATTCTATCGCGAAGTGCTCGGGCTTGAGGAGGTGCGCCGGCACAAATCCCCACGCGGTTCGGAGTTGGCCTTTTTGAAAGCGCCGGAAAGCGAAGAGCTGATCGAAATCTGCTACTTCCCCGCAAGCGAACCCGTGCAGGTGCAACCGGATTTAACCCACCTCGCCTTCGAGGTGGAGAGCCTGGCCGAGTTCGCGCAGCACCTCGGGAAGCACGGTCTTAAATACTCCGATGGTCCAACCCCGACCTCGACGGGGTCGGTCTTCGCCTTCATTGACGCGCCGGAGGGTTACGAGATTGAATTGATCGAGCGGAAGAAGTGAAAAGTTCCAGGTTCCAACACCCCGTCTCCTCCGAAACTCCAATGACCAGGCTGCCAAGCTTGTCGCGTGGGGCTGGGTTGGGAATTTGGCGCTGGCACATTCCCGGGCAATTAGAGTTTGGGTTTGGGAGCTTCTGAATGTTGCTGCGGGCCCGACAGTTTGAGTTTCGTTTCCCTCGTCCGGCGCTGATCATGGGGGTGGTGAACGTCACGCCCGATTCGTTTTCGGATGGAGGAAAATTCCGTGACCCCGGTAAAGCGGTGGACCATGCGCTGGAGCTGGCGGCGCAAGGCGCGGAGATCCTTGACATCGGAGGCGAATCCACCCGGCCCGGGGCAACGCCCGTCAGCGAGGCGGAAGAGTTGGGGCGGGTTCTGCCCGTGATTGAACAGCTCGTTGAACGGGTCAAGGTGCCCCTTTCGATCGACACGATGAAACCCGCCGTTGCGCGCGCGGCACTCGAGGCCGGGGCGAGCATTGTAAACGATGTCGCGGCCAACCGTGCTCCTGACGGCATGTGGGGCACGGTGGCAGAATTCAATGCGGGCTATGTGATTATGCACATGCAGGGAACGCCGCAGACCATGCAGTTGAATCCGACTTATACGGATGTGACGCGCGAGGTCGGTGAGTTTTTCGAGGACCGACTGGAACGCTTGAAGCGCGCGGGTGTCGCCTCGAACCAGGTGGTGTTGGATGTTGGTCTTGGCTTCGGCAAGTCTTTGGAACACAATTTGCAGTTGCTCGCTGAGTTGGAGAGCTTTACAAAGCTGAAGCGGCCGTTGGTGCTCGGCGCGTCGCGGAAGTCATTTATAGGCAGGTTACATTCCGTCCAAACCGCAGAACGATTACCGGGCTCGCTGGCATGTGCCTGTCTCGCCGTGGAGGCGGGCGTGCAAATTATCCGGACACATGATGTGGCCGAAACCGTCCAGGCAGTTCGCGTGACCGAAGCGATTCTGGCTCAAAGAAAATTTTAATGCCGCAAATCTGGCAATTCATTCAAGCGACGTGGCGACCCACGCTGGAGATTCTCATCCTCGCGGTGGGAATCTACTATGCCTCGCGCTTCATTCGGGGCACGCGCGGCTGGCCGGTGGTCATTGGCTTTGCCCTGTTGTTGATCGTGCTTACCCTCACCGCCAAAGTGCTCGATCTCACCGTGCTGCGCTGGCTGCTGGCCAACGCCACGGTATTCATCATTCTGGGAGCGCTCATCATCTTTCAACCGGAGATTCGGCGTATCCTTGGTGAACTTGGCAATCTGCCGTTCTTCTCCACGGCTCGTGAGCAACGCGAGAATATCGAAGTCGTCGTGGGCACGTGTGAACGCCTGGCGGATGTGCGCATCGGCGCGCTGATCGCCATCGAGCAATCCATCCAGTTGTTTGAGGCCGTCGAATCCGGCATCGTCGTGGATTGCGAAGCGACACCCGAAATGCTCGAAACCATTTTCTTTCCCAACAACGCCATTCACGACGGCGGCGTCATCCTCAAAGGGGACCGGATCGCCTACGCCGCCTGCATCTTTCCACTCACGCAACGGTCGGACTTGAACAAATCCCTCGGCACACGCCATCGAGCGGCGCTGGGCCTGAGCGAGGAAACGGACGCGCCCATCGTCATCGTTTCTGAGGAAACCGGCTCGATTTCCTACGCCTACAAAGGGCAGTTGGTGCGTGGCATTTCCGTCGAGGAACTCCGTGCGTTTCTTACCTCGGTGATTGTTCGCCCCTCGCGCGGACCCGGTTTGCTCAATTGGCTGCGGTCGCGGATCGGCGATCACTACGAGCACAGGCCGGGGACGACGTTCATTAATCGCTCCGACGTGGGGCGGACTCCGAATGGAGGCGGCAAATAGTTATGTTCCGGGACTTAATTCTGAAGAATCTCGGATGGAAGATACTATCGCTCGGCCTCGCCGTGGCCATTTGGTGGGGCATCCGGCCTTCCATCGATGACGACGGGGCGAGCGTGCGCACGTTTAGTGAGATTCCAATTCAAATCGTTTCCAGCACCACTGATGTCCGTGCCTTTCGCGTTGATCCCGAAAAAGTCAGCATCACCGTCCAGGGTCCGTCGCAAATGATCAACGTATTGACCTACCGGGAGATTCGCGCCTTCGTGGATGTGACTTCCGCTGATACGTCTCAGAATTTTAACCGGCCCTTGCGCATCGCTACGCCTCCGGGGATTACCCTGATGCGCGTGGAGCCGGCCGAAGCGACGGTAGTGGTTCCGCCCAAATCGCCCAAAGCTGCCACCGACCAACCATGAGCCAACCCAGGAAAATCTTCGGCACTGACGGCGTGCGCGGTATTGCCAACGTTGAACCAGTCACCGCCGAAACCGCCCTTAAACTCGGTCGCGCTGCTGCTCACGTATTCAAGAACCTCGAGCACGAAGCTCGCGACCATGGCCGCCACAAGATCGTCATCGGCAAAGACACGCGACTCTCCGGTTACATGCTCGAGAACGCCATCTCCTCGGGCATTCTTTCCATGGGCGTGGACGTCCTGTTCATCGGGCCGCTGCCCACTCCGGGGGTTGCCTATGTGACACGCAGTTTGCGCGCCGATGCCGGCATCGTCATCACTGCGTCGCACAATCCTTATGCCGACAACGGCATCAAATTCTTCCGCGCGGACGGCTACAAACTCGACGACAAGATTGAAGCCGAGATCGAAAACCTGGTTTTCAGCGGTGATATCGAAAACATCCGCCCCACCGCTGAGGAAATCGGCAAGGCGGTGCGTATCGATGACGCACTCGCCCGCTACATTGAATTTGCCAAGGCCAGTTTTCCGCGCCGCATGACGCTCGACGGCATGCGCATCGTGGTGGATGCCGCGAATGGTGCGGCCTATAAAGCCACGCCTTGCGTCCTGCGCGAACTCGGCGCTGACGTCATCGTCTTCGGCAACCAGCCCGATGGCAAAAACATCAACAAGGATTGCGGCTCAATGCACCCGCAACACTTCAGCCAACGCGTGAAGGAGTTCCGAGCCGATGTGGGCATTGCGCACGACGGCGACGCCGACCGCGTCCTCCTCTGCGACGAACGGGGTGAGTTAATCGATGGCGATGACATCATGGCCATCGCCTCGCTCGAAATGCTCGAGCAAGGCACGCTTGCGGAAAAGACGCTGGTTTCCACCGTGATGAGCAACGCCGGCCTCGACGCCGCCATCAAAGCCGCGGGCGGACGCGTGGTTCGCACCGGTGTCGGCGACAAGCTGGTGATCGATGAAATGCTCAAGTGTGGTTTCAACTTCGGCGGCGAGCAGAGCGGTCATTTGATCTTCCGCGATCACGGCACGACGGGCGACGGTTTGGTGGCCGCGCTACAAATGCTCCGCATCATGCGCACCACTGGCAAACCGCTGAGCAAACTCGCCAAATGCTGGGCGCGTTATCCCCAACTGGTCACCAACGTGAAAGTCCGAGAGAAAACGCCCTTCGACAAACTCGACGGCATCCTCACGCTCGTGGAACAGGCCGAAGCCGAAGTCAAACCTGAGGGCGGTCGCGTGTTGTTGCGCTACTCGGGCACCGAACCCAAAGCCCGCCTCCTTATCGAAGGTCCGAAACCAGCCGTGCTGGAAAAGTGGAGCAAACAAATCTGCGACACACTCAAGCGGCAAGTGGGGGCATGATAACTGTGGGAGAGCTCAGCACCTGTACAAACTTTGGCGGGTGTTCCCGCCCCGCCCAGCGCGTTGCCCGACCGTTTTGCCAAACCGAAATGGGGTGTAAAGATTCAGTTTCGGGGACTACGCAGGGTCAACACGCCGGAAACCGACTTCCTCAGGGATATTTCTGGCTGACAAGTCAGAGATACAGTTATAGCGTTTTCCCTGCGATTCGGATGAAGTCCAGGAACCCGAGAATCCTGCGTTCAAAGCTCGCTTCAGCCATATTGATCATACTGTTGCTGACGGTAGGGATTATTTCGAGGGCGGCGGATTACTTTACCACGAACAGCGATTGCCTGAATCACTTTTGGGCGGCTGCTGAAAGTCCCCGCCCGGTGACAGTCATTTCGTTTGGTGATTCCATGGCAGATTCGTATCGATCACCCACCTGCCATCTAATGAACAAACTGGTGACGCGTCTGGGAATTGCTGGCTATTCGCTGCAAAACTACGGCAACACATTGGGGGTTCAGGTTGCTAATGGTACGGCCTACATCCCGCCGGATACCAATTGGTTTGTTCGGTATCAATCTTTGCCTCCCGGAGGCGCGAACTGGTGGATCAATCTGCCTTTTCCGGAAGGTAATTATTGCGACCAGGCCGGCATCTTTTACGTAGCCCAACCGCAGGGTGGACTGTGGCACCTGCAAATTTCCACCAATGGCGGCGATTGGGGAACCGTACTGACCGTTGACGGCTACAGCCCGTCTCCAACCGGGCGTCTCGCGTCGGTAACACTCTCAGCCAACCGGTATCGTCTGCGCGCCGAGGGCGTCACCGGCACGAATCTAATCATCGGGCCGTATACGTTGAATACCAGAACAAACGGCGTTCACGTCGTGTTCACGGATTGGGGGGGCATCACTCTGGAGATGGTAAGCAATGTACCGCGTTCCATTCGCGAACCCATCTTTGCGGCGCTTCAGCCGGACTTGATCGTTTGGCACATGAAAGAGGCTGCGGACCTGGCCACGAGCAATTACCTGGCAGAATGCGAGCAATGGTGGTCGGCGGCAGCGCCAAATGCTGACGTGCTCTACTTGGGAACTCCCTGGGTGAGTGAAGACACCAATGCGGCGCCCGGATCATACAAAACGATTGAACAGAATCATATGGTGCGGAACGCCGCCATTACTCATCGTCGCGCCTACGTCGACCTGATGCAGCCCACGGTTAGTTATGAGTGGCTGCTCGCCAACGGCTACATGGCCGATCAAACGCATCTGAACAGTGCCGGTGGTCTGCTCTGCGCGAATATCTTGTGGGATGATCTCGGATTCTTTGCGTTGAAACTGCCACGCCAGATCAACCTGTACGGCAGCCCTGACCCGCTTGAACTCAGTTACCAGACTGACCTTCGCGCCGTGTATCGTCTGGAGACGTCCGCAGATTTACAAACCTGGCAACCGCTTTTGACCAATGCTCCGGGCAGCGGACTTTTTACTACCAATGTCAACCCGAATGGCACGGTCTTCTACCGTCTTGGTTTGACACCTCCGTAACACCTCATCGACTCATGGTGGCCAGGACCTCGTGCTTGAGTCGTCCCACAAACTGTCCCGGCAGATTCTGGTCTAGCGATCCGGGCTCCATCTTCTCCATCGCCACGTGACCGTCACAGAACGTCACGCTGGCCTTTTGCGTGTGACGGAAGTGGGCCGTGGCTTCGGTGCGATTCGTGTTCACGTAATAAAATTCCTCCAGCATCGGATTCGTCGGCGAGGCGGGCGGTTGAAATGTGTTTACCTGTGCCGCGTCGGCCAGCACCGCGACGTTGGATGGGCGCATTATGTTGCCGACTTTTTTCGCTGGCTGGTTTAACGCCGAGGAGAGTTGCAGGTTGTAGCCGTAACCATAGGCTGCACCTTTGGCCTTTAACTTGAACTGAGCCCGCGCGTAGCTGAGCGACGGACACAACTCCACGCCGCGGCCTTGCAGATAAGGAAACAGCGCGCCGACTGACGGATCAAACTGCCGCTGTCCTTCTGGGACATTGTCTCCTTCAATCCAACCAAACCAATACAACCGCCCGTAGTTCGTTTTCTCGGTAAAGCGGAAACAATTTCCGCCGTTCTCGTCCCAATACATCTGCGTGGCGATGCCGAGCTGGTGCAGGTTGCTCACACACTTGATGCGCTGCGCCGTAGCCTTGCTGCGCGACAACGCCGGCAACAGCAGCGCCGCCAGAATCGCAATGATGGCGATGACAACCAGCAACTCGATCAATGTGAAAGCGCGGCGTCGCATGTCAGTGCTTGAAGATGGCGCTGGATCTGGTCGTAGCCATGGATCAAACGGAAGCCAGGTTGGAGGATGTCTGCGCCCGGGATTTCGTAAATGCGCTTCTCGCGCACCGCCGTCACATTCTCCCATCCGGGACGCGCAGCGATTTCACTCGGGGAAACGGGTTTGCCACACCAGGAGGCAAAGATGATGTCGGGATTGGCCTGGACAACTCTTTCAGGGGCTACAATCCGGTCCGGTGCGGCGGATCTACTCCGCAGATCGGGAAATACGTTTTCGCCACCGGCGCGCTCGATCAATTCGCTGACCCAGCCAATGCCGGCGATCAAAGGATCGTTCCACTCTTCAAAGTAAACGCGTGGACGAGGACCATTGGTCGCCACCGGAGCAAGTTCCTCATGAAACTTTCGCAAGAATCGTTCGCCAACGGCCTCGCAGCCAACGACGCGGGCCAGCAGGCCGAGTGCGGCTTCGATGTCGGCGAGGGTGCGCTGATTGGTGGCGAGCACGGGAATGCCGCGATTCACCAATGCTCCAGTGATTCCCGCCTGCACATCCGAGAACGAGATGACCAGGTCCGGGTTCAGTTGTGTGATTTGATCAAGGTTCGCCGAACTGAAACCGCTGACGCGCGGCTTGAGCGGGACACCAGTGGGTTGGGCGAAATAGCTGGTCACGCCCGCAACCTGATCCCACGCGCCGATGCGCCAGAGCCAATCCGCCACCTCTGCGGAAAGGCAAACGATGCGTTGTGGAGTGGCGCTCATGTCAGGGGCGATTGGCGCGAACGCGATAGAGAACGTTTGCCCCGGATGAATTGGTATCGGTCAACGTCAGCGTGCTGCCATTCCCGGGTGTGTCGGTTTCAGCTGCTTCCCACGCGACGAAATCAGTCGTGCGCTCCAAAGTGTAGAGCCAGTTTGTCCGGCTGGTGAATTGGGCCTGCCATTGACCGCCAACGAATTTGCCGCTCAGATTCTCAACCGGCGACGGCGGCGTAGTCACGACCAGATTGTCCACCGTACCGTGCGCGAGAATTGAACCGAGGTCGCGCACGTCGCTGTAACTGCTGATCGAAAGCGTTGCCACGCGAAAATCGAAGTCCGCCGGCACCGTGATGGTTTGGGTCTGGCCGTATAGGGCGCCATTGTTGGTTACCGTCGTCGTGAGTGTGCGCGTTGTGGAAACGTAATCCATGTGAATGCTGAAGCTCTCGCCGGGCGTCATCTCCATCAGGTTGTCAGTGTTGTAGAGCCACGAGTTGTTCGTGGAAACGATAACCTGGCCAATCGTCGGCAGAAACACGTCAAACGCCGGGAAAAAGTTAAATTCGACCAGGTTTCTTGGGCCGTAGGTGGGATTGATGCCTGCGCCGCGTGAAAAGTTCGTGTGCGTGGCTTGATCGAGATTGAGGAAGCCAACGGCGGCTGGCGCGGCAAAAGGTTTCCCGGGCGTCGTGCCACTCGCGTAGTCCTCGAAGGCAAGGTCGAAGCCCAAGCTGAAATCATCGTCGCTGGTGAGAATCGTCCCGAGGGGCCGATGGAAATAGCTGTTCGTTTGCGAGGAATCCCAGGTGACGCGGAGATTGTGATTTGTTGAGTCCCAGTAGAAGAGGTTTTTGTTGCCGAAGATTTGCCAGCCGTTGGCGTTTGGGTCGGTTGAGAAATCCTCCGCGAATGTCGCGGCTGAGAGCTTCATTGGCAGAGTCGTGATTGCAAGAGACAGTATCAGCGCATACAACGCGGCCGTTGCAATACCACCCCTCACCCTGACCCTCTCCCCTTTGAGGGGAGAGGGAAACGCGATCGAGCGCTGCGGTTTGTTCGAAATCACCAAGTGAACTCGCCACTCAGATCGAGCTGTCGAAGAACCAAAGCGGCTCGCAACACACTTCCCTCTCCCCTCAACGGGGAGAGGGATTGAGGGTGAGGGGTGGTGACGACTCAACGCGTCTCTATTCACTTGGCCACCTCGTAAGGACAATGCCGGCAGTCGTTGCCGCAGCAGTAACCTCGGCGGAGATGATACGCAGCGGTGAAGACCATCAATCCATCCGTATCGAAATAGTAATCTCCAGCCGCCACAGCCAGCGGACCGGTTGTGGATTGTTCGCGGTGAAAGGCCATCACGCAATTGCGGCAAAGGCACGCGCGCTGGCGCGCTTCTTCCGGCACGTGCGCGAGCAGTTCAGGTGGAATGTTTACCGACTCGCACCAGCACGGACCTTTGTAGGCCGCACTGGTGCAAAG
This sequence comes from Verrucomicrobiia bacterium, assembly GCA_036274115.1. Classification (GTDB taxonomy): domain Bacteria; phylum Verrucomicrobiota; class Verrucomicrobiia; order Limisphaerales; family JADLHS01; genus JADLHS01. The sequence continues at coordinate 319 of DASUGI010000171.1, read as the reverse complement.
GCGACAATCGTTCAGCCCGCCGCACAGCGGACAACGCGCGGGGTCAATGTCCGTTGGCACGCGAGACGATGCTTGAGGGCCGCTCATCATGGGGAATTGTGCGGTTATTGGCGGCGGCGTGAGGCCCAACATGCCAGCGAACCCAACAGCAGAAGGGAAGCGCTCGCCGGTTCAGGCACCACGGCGAAACCGTCGATTTCCGCATTGCCACTCAGCACCTCCACGCGCACAAAGCTGATGCTGTCGAGCAAGACACTGTTGCCCAAACCATCCTGCGCCCATGCGATGTCAAAACCGCGTCCGCCGCCCGAGCCGTTGT
>DASUGI010000170.1:0-13758 GCA_036274115.1 Verrucomicrobiia bacterium | reverse complement strand
AGCGTTTGTCCGGTGAATGCGACCGTTCACGACCATGAAGGTCTGAACGTGATGGCTTACAACCGATGTGTGGGCACGCGGTATTGTTCCAACAACTGCCCGTACAAGGTGCGCCGCTTCAATTATCTCGATTACAACAAGCGTCCGCTGAAGGAACTCAAGGGGCCGTTCTATCCGACGACGGTGTTGCACAGCACGGATGGCGAATGGGATTTGGCGCGCTGGTGGAAAAACCAGGACGCCACCATGCGGCCCGAAGACGAGATTGACTTGATCCGCATGATCAAGAATCCGGACGTGACCGTGCGCATGCGCGGCGTCATGGAGAAGTGCACGTTCTGCACGCAGCGCATCGAGCATGCGAAGATTGAGCAGAAGGTCAAAGCCGGCGCATCCGGCGATGTTGTGGTGCGTGACGGAGCGTTTCAAACGGCGTGCCAGCAAGCATGTCCCGCGGACGCAATTGTGTTTGGCAACATCGCCGACCCGAACAGCCAGGTCTCGAAGCTCAAGGCGCAACAGCGCAATTACTCGGTGCTCGATTTCCTCGAGACCAAACCACGCACGACGTATCTCGCGCGCGTGCGTAATCCGAATCCGGCGATGCCAGATTACGAGAAAGATGGGCCGCTAACTTTCCAGGAATTTGAAGAAAAGAATGGCAATCCCTTTAGTCACGGAGCACCCAGCGCGGCGGGTGAGAAAGGAGCGCACTAATGTCTGAAGCGGCGACAACTCAGATCGCAGTGCCCGTTCCTCCGAAGGAACTGGAGCGTATTCCGCTGGTCCAGAACAACCGCAGCTTTGGCTGGATCTCTGACCGTGTGTCCGCCGTCACTGAAGGCAAAACGCCGAAGTGGTGGTGGGCCGCCTTCATCCCGAGCGTCACGCTGCTTGGCTTGCTCGGCGCGATGCTGTTCTACCAGATCACGACGGGTGTCGGCGTGTGGGGCAATCAGCATCCCACCATGTGGGGCTGGGACATCATCAACTTCGTCTGGTGGATCGGTATCGGTCACGCCGGAACGTTGATCTCCGCGATTCTCTTTTTGTTGCGGCAACGCTGGCGCACGGCCGTGAATCGCGCCGCCGAGGCGATGACCATTTTCGCGGTGATGTGCGCCGGTATTTATCCGGCCATGCACGTCGGTCGCGTGTGGTTCGACTGGTGGCTGTTCCCGATTCCGACCTATCAAGGTGTGTGGCCGCAGTTCCGTTCGCCGCTGATGTGGGACGTGTTTGCCGTTTCGACTTACTTCACGGTGTCCGTGTTGTTCTGGTATGTGGGATTGGTGCCCGACCTTGCGACGATGCGCGATCGCGCGAAGACCAGGATCAAACAGTTCGTTTACGGTTTGTTTGCGTTGGGCTGGACCGGTTCGAACCGCAACTGGAGCAATTACGAGAAGGCGTATTTGATTCTCGCCGGTCTTTCAACACCGCTGGTGTTGTCCGTGCACTCCATCGTGTCCCTGGACTTCGCGGTGTCGCAGTTGCCGGGCTGGCATACGACCATCTTCCCGCCGTACTTCGTCGCGGGCGCCGTGTTCTCCGGATTCGGCATGGTGCTCACGCTGTTGATTCCATTGCGCAGCATGTGTCATCTCGAAGACATCATTACGATGCGGCACATCGATGTGATGTGCAAAGTGACATTGGCCACGGGCTGCATCGTCAGCTATGCCTACCTCATGGAGTTCATCATCGCGTGGTATAGCGGCAGCGCGATGGAGCGATTCCACTTCATGAACCGCGCGCTGGGTCCGATGTGGTGGGGCTGGTTCTGGATGATGTTCTGCAACATGATCATCCCGCAATTGTTCTGGTTCAAGAAAGTGCGGCAGAACCTGGTGTTTGTGTTTATTCTGTCCATCTTCGTGAACATCGGCATGTGGTTCGAGCGCTTCGTGATTGTGGTTGTCGGTCTGTATCGCGAATTCCTGCCGAGCAGTTGGGATTACTACAAACCCACCTGGGTGGACATCTGCACTTACCTCGGAACGTTCGGATTGTTCTTCACGATGTTCCTGTTATTCATGCGCTTCCTGCCGATGATTGCCGTCTCTGAAGTCAAAGGCGTGACGGCGCAGGCGGACCCGCATCATCCGGCGGCCCGTGGAAATGGAGGGAAACACTGATGAGCACAGCGGCCAGAGCTTACGGTGTCATCGCCGAGTTTGACAACACGGCGGACGTGTTGCATGCGGCGGAGAAGGTTCGTGATGCCGGCTTTCGCAAATGGGATGTCTATATGCCGTTCCCGATTCACGGAATGGACAAGGCCATGGGATTGAAAAACTCCAAGGTCGGTTGGTTCTCGTTCATCGGCGGGGTGACGGGTTACACCACCGGCATGTTGATGATTTGGTGGATGAATGCGGTGGATTATCCCATCGTTGTTGGCGGCAAGCCGATGTTCAGTCCGTATGGCGCGTTTCCGCCCTCGTACGAATTGACGATTCTCTTCGGTGCCTTCGGTGCGTTGTTCGGGATGCTGTTCTTGAACCGCCTGCCGCGCCTGCATCATCCGTTGCTCAAGCACAAGCGTTTCGCGCTGGCGACGCACGACAAGTTCTTTGTGGTAATCGAAACGGCCGATCCCAAGTATTCCGAAACTGAAACCCGCAAGCTGCTCGAAGCCGCCGGCAGCACCCGCATCGAAATGGTGGAGGAATAAGGTAATGCGCTACTTTCTTTTGATTTTCGGCATCACGGTCCTGGCGGTGGTGCTCATTGCCGGCCGGCGCGGCGACCTTTCGCGCAATCGCCCGATTCAGCTTTTCCCGGATATGAAGCGGCAGCTCAAGTTGCGGCCGCAAACGCCGAATGGCTTTTTTGCCAACGGCCTCAGTTCGCAGTTGCCGCAACCCGGCACAATCGCGCAGGAGGACCCGATGACCGTGAATGGCCAGGTGGTTTACTCGTTCGACAATGTGCCCGTAAATACAGGCCGGCCGGCGGGAACGGCGGCAGGCACGACGAACTTCATTGAGTTGAATCCGTTGCCGGTCACGAGTGCTTTGCTCGCGCGTGGTCAGCAACGTTTCAACATCTATTGCGCCCCTTGTCATGGTCAAACGGCTGAAGGCAATGGCATCACCAAGAAGATTGGAGCCATGGCGGTGGTGGCGAATCTGCACGACAAAGCGATTGTCATTCAGCCGGACGGTTCGCTGTTCAACACGGTCAGTTGGGGCAAAGGCAACATGCAAGGTTATGCGCCGCAGATCTCGGTCGAGGATCGTTGGGCGATTATTGCCTACGTGCGGGCGCTGCAACTGGCGCGGCTCGGGTCGGTGGACGACCTGACGCCGGAATTGCGATCGAAACTCAAGTAAGCGTATGAGTCAACAAGACGATTTTTCGAACGAAGATCCGCAGTTGCCTCCGCCGATGGACCTGACGCGCTGGCGCCAACTGCCGTTCAAGCTCATGCTGATCGGCGGCCTGGTCACGGTGGGCGGCGCGATTTTCAGCGGGATGCATGATGGCTTCGTCAACTTTGGTTATTCCTGGTTGGTGGCGTTCATGTTCTATCTCAGCCTCGGCCTGGGTGCCCTGTTCCTGGTGATGGCACACCATCTCTTTGATGCCGGTTGGTCGGTGCCCACGCGTCGGTTCTGCGAACATCTGGCGAGCCTGTTGTTCCCCTGGCTGGCGATCCTGTTCGTCCCGATTGCCTGGCTGGCCTACAAGATTGTTCCGTGGATGAGCATGCAGGCACATCCCGATCACGCACTGCATGCCAAGCACCCGATTTTCACGACGGCAGGTTTCTATATCACTTCGATCGTCTGCTTCGCGATCTGGTGGTTACTGTCCAACCGCCTGAAGTACTGGTCGCTGAAGCAGGACGAAACCGGTTCGGCGGAATGCACGCACAAGATGCGGTTCTTTTCCAGCATTGGCATCTTCCTGTATGGGTTCTCGCTCACGTTCGCGGCCATCATGTGGATGATGGGGCTGCAGCATCAGTGGTTCTCCACGATGTATGGCGTGCAATATTTTGCGGGCAGCGTCTGGCTGGCCCTGGCAACCGTTTACGTCATTACGATGGTTTTGGACCGGCAACGTATCCTGACCGACGTATTGCACGAACATCAGTTTTATTTCCTCGGCTCGCTGCTCTTCGCGTTCACCGTGTTCTATGCTTACGTCTCGTTTGCGCAATACTTCATCATCTGGAACGCGAATATGCCCGAAGAAACGTTCTGGTTCGTGCTGCGCGAGAAAGGTTCGTGGTTCTGGGTGAGCATGGTCATCATCTTCGGCCACTTTTTCGTCCCGTTCCTCGCGTTGCTGCGCATCGATGTGAAAAGCAACTTCGCGATCATGGTGCCCCTTGTCATCTGGGCGTGGCTGATGCACTTCAACGACATGTGCTTTAACATTCTGCCCGTTCGCTTTCCCGAGGGATTCCCGTTCGCCTGGGTCTGGTTACCGCTGGGCATCATGGCGTTCATGGGCGGGTTGCTGGCGAAGATCTTCCTGCGGCAGTTCGCGAGTGCGCCGCCCTTCCCGCAAAAGGATCCGCGGCTCATCGAAGCGATGGGGCTTTATCATCCGGTGCCAACGCAGATTTCCGGCGGGGAACTGGATCAGGCCGACAAAATGCATGGTGGGCCCGCGCACCAGGAAGGAGGCCATTAATGAACGAGCATGAATCCGAATCAAATTGCTGCGGACGTGGCTTTTCCGTGACGTTTGCGGTTGTGCTGGTGTGTTTGATCTTCGCCGCGCTGGTCTGGAAGACGCGTCAATACACGACGCCTCCGGCACTCGGTGCCCAACGCGCCACCGAGCGTGCCAAGGCGTTGGCGGAATTGCGCGATGCTGAAGCCTCGGCGCTCGATACTGTCGGCTGGGTGGATCAAGCGAAAGGGGTCGTGCGTCTTCCGATTGCCGACGCCATGAAGCTTACGGAAAGCCGGGCGCAGAATCCGGCGGAGGCCCACGCTGATTTGATTGCCCGGGTGGAGAAAGCCACCGCGCTTCCGCCGAAGCCGCCGGAGAAACCCAGCGCTTTCGAATAACGTTTCTGCTGTTTCTTAATGACCGCAACCACGTCCACCTCGCGGATTGATGCTTCCTGCCGTTTGCCGCTGTTCACACTGTTCGGTGGCGCGGCGACGTGGCTGGTGCTGAGTTCTGTCTTCAGCCTGGTGGCGTCCCTGAAGTTTCATGCGCCCGCGATGTTCGCGGATCAGGCATGGCTGAGTTATGGCCGCGCTTATCCGGCGTGGTCGCACCTGTTGGTGTATGGCTTTTGCGTTCCCGCCGGACTGGGGGTCTGCCTGTGGTTGTTGGCGCGGCTGGGTCAGGTGGAGCTTGCCCGTCCCTTGCTCATCACCTTTTTTGCCAAGCTTTGGCATCTCGGGGTGTTGGTCGGATTGATTGCGATTCTGGCCGGACAAACCACCGGCTACGAATGGTTCGAACTGCCGCGCTACGCTGCGGTCATTTTGTTCATCGCCTTCGTGATGATCACGGTGTGGGCCTTTGTGACCTACTCGCAGCGCACCGTTGAGGCGTTGTACCCGTCGCAATGGTTCATCCTGGCGGCGTTGTTCTGGTTTCCATGGATTTTCTCAACGGCAACTTTGCTCCTGCAATTTTTCCCGGTTCGCGGGGTGGTGCAGGCGGCGGTGAACTGGTGGTACGTCGGCAATCTCCTTAATGTCTGGCTGACGCTTGTCGGACTGGCTTCAGCATTTTACCTGTTGCCCAAACTCACGGGCCGGCCATTGCACAGCTATTATCTCGCGCTCTTTGCCTTTTTGACTGTGATTCTGTTCGGAACGTGGACGGGGATTCCCAACCACGCGGCGTTACCAGCGTGGATGCCGGCCCTGAGCAGTGCAGCGAGCCTGTTGTCCCTGATTCCCGCGCTCGCCGTTGCCACCATCGTGATTCTGACCGGGCGCGGCACGCCCGTGTCCCGCAACGGTGGGCCGTTGTGCTTTACGAAATTGGGGGCCTGGGCGCTGGTGCTGGCGACGGTGTTGCTGGCGCTGTCCACGTCGCCGGGTGTGGCTCGCGTGACGGATTACACCTGGTTTACTCACGGGCAAACGAGTCTGCGCATTTACGGGTTCTTCGGAATGACGATGCTCGGCGCGATTTACCATATTCTGCCACACGTGGTCGGCACGAACCGGATCGCCGCAGGCCGCATGCGTATTAATTTCTGGTTGTTCATGGTGGGAACAGTAATTTTCGCGCTGCCCTTGATGGCGGGTGGAATCGCGCAGGGATTGAAACTCGCGAATCCCGACGTCGCTTTCCTGGATGCTGCCAAAGCCGCGATGATGGGTTTCCGGCTGAGCACGCTGGGCGAACTGCTGCTGCTCGCGGCCAACCTGGTTTTCCTGTTCAACATCGTCTCCGCCATCGTGAGCTACTATCGCGTGCTGTGCAGATCGGCTTACGAAGAAGCCACGGAGCAACTTGAACCCGTGGGGGTGAAGCCGTGAGATCCAGTGCGATTGTCTTCCTCGCTGCGTTCATCGCGCTTTCCGCGTCGTGGGCGGGGTTTGTGCTCGCGCCGCAATTGCAATTGGGCCGGGCGCCGCTGGAGAAGTCGTTGGGGACCGAGACACTTTATCCCGTGGCACGGCCGGGGTTGGCGGCTCAGGGAGCGGAAGTTTATACCGCGTTGGGTTGCGTTTATTGTCATAGCCAGCAAGTCGGTCAGGACGGCGTGCGATGCGACATTGTGTTGAGCGAGCCGGGAACGAACGTCCTCGCCACACTCGCTGCCTTGAGGAGTGTGGATGAGAATCTCGGCAAGCCGGAGACGCTGGCGAACCTGCCCAAGGTGATCAAGACCGTGGCGACGGTTGCGGCAGCCGATGCCATCGTCAAGCCGCTGCGGGAAACGGGCGCTAAAGCAGGAGTGAAGATTGTGCCGACCGGATCGGATATTTCACGCGGCTGGGGACGTCGTCGCACCGTCGCACAAGACTACGCTTACGATTTACCGGTTCAACTCGGCACACGCCGGGCCGGTCCGGATCTCGCGGATGTCGGCGCGCGGCAGCCGGATATCGAGTGGCATCTGCGACACCTATACGATCCGAAGAGTGAAGTGAAAGATTCCACGATGCCGCCGTATCGATTCCTGTTTGAAGAGCGCCCCGCCGGCAAAAGCGATCCGGCGGACGTGTTGGCGTTGCCTGCCGGTGCTGCGCCAGCAGGAAAGGAAATCGTGAAAACGGACGCGGCTCGCGCCCTGGCCGCATATCTTGTCAGTTTGCGGACCACGGATGTGCCGCTGCAGGAAGCGCCGTTCACGCCGCCGCCGGCACCGCCAGCCGCACCGGCAACCAATTCAGCCGCCCAATGACCGACCAACCGCAAACAGCCATTTCAGCCGGACCCGAGGCGGAACCGACGGTGACAACCACCACGGTGCCGATGTGGTTGATTGTTGGGACACTGGTCCTGCTGTTCCTGAGTGCCTGGTATTTTGATCTTCATGGGGCTTGGTTCCATGCAAAGGTTTATCCGCCGTACACTTCCTGGGCGAATGTTAACGAGTTTCAGCCCGGTGATGGTGGGCCCGATCCGAACAAGGGCCGACCGTTGTATGAATCGAACTGCGCGCTGTGTCACAATAGCGACGGCTCCGGGAAGCCCGGCCAGGCACCGCCTTTGGCGGGTTCCGAGTGGGTGGTTACCACGGGGGTGAATCGCCTGATTCGCATTCCGCAGGTGGGCCTGACGGGCCCGATCAAGGTGAAGGGGCAGGATTATAATAACCTTCCCAGCATGGCCGGTATGGGCGCGACCTACACTGATGAGCAACTTGCTGACGTGCTCAACTACATTCGTAATTCATGGGGCAACAAAGCTCCATTTGTGACCCCTGAGCAGGTGAAGAAGGTGAGAACTGATCTCGGCGGTCGCTCTCAACCCTACACTCCGGACGAGTTGATGAAGTTGCCGGAATAATTCCGGTTCACTTCGAAGTGATACGTTCCATTGCCCACCGGGCATGTTCTGCAATCAGCGGCTCGGAATCGCGAGTGGCCTTTTCCAACACAGGCAAAGCGCTCGCATCACCAACATTTCCCAGCGCCACACAGACGTTCCGCAGTAGTCCCCGGCGCTTGGTGCGAAGCATCGGTGTGTTGGCGAACTTCGCCTTAAAACCCGCGTCATCCAATTGAAGCAGTTCAATCAAATCTGGTGCGGCAAAATCTTCGCGCGTGTGCGACTTCATCAGCTGGCCTTCCTGCGCAAAGCGATTCCACGGACAGGCTGCGAGACAGTCGTCGCAGCCGTAGATGCGATTGCCGATGAGCGGGCGTAGTTCCAACGGGATTGAACCCTTGAGCTCAATCGTGAGATAGGAAATACAAAGGCGGGCATCGAGGTGAAACGGAGCAGTAATGGCGCGAGTAGGACAGGCCGTGATGCAGCGTGAGCACGAGCCGCAGCGGTTCTTTTCCGATTCGTCTGGTTCGAGTTCGAGAGTTGACAGAATCTCGGAAAGGAAAATCCAGTTGCCCAACTTGCGGCTGATAACGTTGGTGTGTTTGCCGACGAAACCGATTCCGGCGCGCTGGGCGAGATCTCGTTCGAGAATCGGGCCGGTGTCGACATGCCAGAGCGAACGCGTTGCACCGCCACCGAGCTGATTCACGAAGGCAGTTAAAGACTTCAGACGCTCGGCGAGCACGTCGTGGTAATCGGTGAAGCGGGCGTAGCGGGCGACCAGACCGGATTTATGATTTACGATTTGCGATTTATGATTCGGGGCGGGGGTGTTCGCGCTCGTTGTCTCTCCGGAGTAACTCGCCGCGAGGCAAATGATGCTCTGCGCGCGCGGGAGAACGCGCTCGGGTTCGGCGCGCTTTTCGGCATTGCGGGCGATCCACGACATCTCACCATGCTGACCGGACTCCAACCAGTGTTGAAGTCTTTCGGCGCTTTCAGGAGATCTTGCCGTGGTGAAGCGGCAATCGTCGAAGCCGAGTTCGAGCGCGTGTTGCCGGATGGCCGCTTTCATTTCTGGCTGGTGGCCAAACGGAATTGCAGAATCACCTGCTGCGCGACTTCGCGAATGGAACGGAATTCACTGTTCAGCAGGATGTCGGCCTGTTTGTAGAACGGCTCGCGCTGCGCCAGTAACGAACGAATCTTTACGAGCGGTTCCGGAGTTTGCAGCAGGGGACGATGCGATTGCTCGCGGACGCGTTCGAGAATCTTTTCCGGCGACGACCAGAGGCAGACGACGAGCGCGTGTTGCTTGAGGTTGTTCAAGTTCTCCGGGTTAATTGGAAGCCCGCCGCCCGTGGAAATGACCGTGCGCGTGCGGGACGCCAGTTCCTGGACGAGGCCTGCCTCCAGTTCGCGGAACGTGGCTTCGCCGTTCTGGGCAAAAATGTCATTGATGGTTTTTCCGGCGCGAGCCTCGATGAGGTGGTCGGTGTCGAGAAATTCAAAATGCAGTTGGTCGGCGACCAGACGGCCCACGGACGATTTCCCCGTGCCCATGAAACCAATAAGGGCGAGGTTGACGAGATTACGACCAGCGTTCACGTAGTTGAGATACCGAATCGAGGCAGGCGGCGCACGACGTTTCTGCCGGTGGCAGGCGGACTAGATATTGAAGTCCAGCGCGCTCATGGGCTCCTGCTCCAGCTTGCGGGCGCGCTCGGCCAGTTCGGCGAGCGTCACGCGCTCCATGATGCTCACAATGGCATCGCGTGTTTCTTTCATCACGCTCCGAATCGCGCAACGGGATTCATCGGGACAGGAACATTTCTCATAAAACTTTTCGCTGACACAGCCCACCGGGGCGAGCGGGCCTTCGATGTGGCGGACAATTTGAGCAAGGTTGATCTGCTCGGGACGCCGGCGCAGTCGATAACCGCCCGCGACACCGCGTTTGCTTTCGACCACATGAGCGGACTTGAGGTCATTGAGAATCTGTTCGAGAAAGCGTTTGGGAATGTTCTGTCGCTCCGAGATTTCCTGGATGCGGACGACCGAGTCGTCTTCCTGATAATCGCGCGCCAGCACGAGCAGGGCTCGAATGGCATACTCACCTCTAACAGACAGTTTCACGTGATGAAATAAACAATCTCTACTGGAAAAGTCAAGAATGCGGCTTGGGAATCCCGTTGATCAACCACTATCCAACCCGTTCAAAACTAAATATTAAGCGCTGCTTCAAAATCATTTGCATCAAGTCGGCTACTCCGGCTAACTCCCGCGGTGACTTTTCTGCCCATCGTTGAACGAGAGCTGCGCGTGGCGGCACGACGACGTGGCACGTATTGGCTTCGGTTGTTGGTCGCGTTCAGTCTGGTGCTGATTGCGTCGTGGATCTTTTTAGCAACCCGGAATGAACCTCAACATCAAATCGGGCAAATCATCTTCTACACGTTGACTGGCGGGCTGATGCTGTATTGCCTTCTCGCCGGGCTGCGTTCCACGGCGGATTGTCTCAGTGAGGAAAAGCGAGAAGGCACTCTGGGTTTGTTGTTCCTCACGGACCTCCGCGGTTACGACGTTATCATCGGCAAACTCACTGCAAACTCACTGGCGGTCTTCTATTGCGTCATTGCGGTCCTGCCGGTGCTGGCCATTCCCTTGTTGATGGGCGGTGTGGCCGCGGCCGAGTTTGGTCGCATCTCGCTGGTGCTGTTGAATACGTTGTTTATGTCGCTCTCGGCGGGAATGCTGGCGTCTGCGATTTTCCGGAGTGGCCGCGCTGCGATCCTGTGGGCGTTCGCGTTGATTCTGGTGGTCGTGGGCGGTGGTCCGGCGCTGGGTTTGCTCTTTTACTGGCTGGCCAATTGGAAGGGCAGCTATCCGCTTGAGTTCCTGCTGCCCAGCCCCGTGTTCTCCTATTTTGCGGGCGTGGATTCATTGTTCGCCCGGGGTGGAAACAAGAGCTTTTATTTATCTCTGGGGATTGTGCATGTGGTCGCCTGGGTATTCCTGGGATTGGCCAGCCTGATTGCGCCGCGTTCCTGGCAGGATCGGGCATCCACTCGCGCCAGTGCCAAACGCAACGAAATCCTCCGAACCGGAATGGAAGGTGATGCGGAAGTGCGACACGCTTTCCGGACGAGATTGCTGAATCGAAATGCGTTTTATTGGCTGGCGACGCGACCGCGTTCCCGCGCCTTTTGGGCGTGGCTGCCTTTGGCCCTGGTGGGCGCCGCCTGGGCGTGGGGCATTTATGAATTCGGCCGGGACTGGCTTAATTCCGGCATGTATTTCGCCACGGGATTCCTGCTGAGTGTCACGATGAAATGGTACATCGGCGTGGAGGCGGGACGCCGCTTGGCTGAGGATCGCAAAATCGGGGCGATGGAACTGCTGCTCTCGACGCCGCTGTCCGTGCGGCAGATTCTGCACGGACAATTCCTGGCGCTGCAGCGTCAGTTCCTGCTGCCGGTGCTGGTCATGTTCATTGTGGATGTGTGGCTGATCATTTCGGGTCTTACGGGTCGGGACTTGAACAGTCCGAGTGCCCAGACCTTTTGGATCTGGATGTGGCTGGCGGGGATGGTGATGTTCGTCGCCGATGCCACGACGCTCTACTGGTTGGGAATGTGGACGGGCCTGGCGGTACGCAATCCCAAGCACGCCTTTGGCGCGGCCATCGTCCCCGTGCTGGCACTGCCATGGATCGGGCTGGGAGTGGTGATGACGATTATTGAACTGTTACCCTACGAATTGCGACGGCCTTTTCGCTGGGACGGATTTGCCTTGCTGGTGTGGTTTGTGTTGGGGATCGGGGTGGATTTGCTTTTTGGCCTGACGGCCCGGCGAAACTTGTTGTTAAATTTCCGCGTGATCGCGGCGCAACGCTATCAAGCCCGGCCATCGTGGTGGCAACGATGGTTTGGGAAGGGCGATGTGCCCGGCCCCACGTCCGGCGGCTGACTCGGGCGCGGAGTCCAACTCAAATGACTATCCTGCCCATCGTGGAAAGAGAATTGCGCGTGGCCTCGCGCAAAAAAACCATGGGCCGCGTGCGGCTGGCCGCGACCGTGGTGTGCGTGGTGGCAGCGATTCTGTCGCTTGCCATGGGGGGAAATCGAGGCGGTGGAATGTTGTTCTTCTTTCTCGCTGCTTACGCGTTCGTGTTCGCCCTGGTCGCCGGCGTGCTTGTGACGGCCGATTGCTTGAGTCAGGAGAAACGCACCGGCACGCTGGGTTTTCTGTTTCTAACGGACCTCAATGGGTACGATGTGGTCCTGGGCAAGTTTGTCGCGCGCGCCTTGCAACCGTTTTACGCCATGCTCGCCATCGTGCCGGTGATGGGAGCGTCTCTGGCCATGGGCGGAGTCACGGGCGGTGAATTCTGGCGCGTTGCCCTGGCGTTGCTGAATACCTTGTTTCTTTCACTGTCCGTGGGAATGTGCGTTTCCGCGTGGTCACGGGAATCCCAACGCGCCGTGGCGGGCACGCTCGCTCTAATGGGCCTATTTCTGTCCACGCACGCAATAGGGCTGCTGGCGGGTTCGATCCAGTCACTGGCGGCCTGGGAACCGGTGGGATGGTTGAGCCCGACATTCACCTTTCACGCGGCACTTGAGGCTAATTATTCCACGCGACCTGCGGTTTTCTGGTATTCGCTGCTTCTGACGAATGCTGTGGGCTGGACGTTGCTGGCGGTTGCGAGCGGCAGGATTCAATCCGCGTGGCAGGACAAACCACCACGCACAACGAAAAAGGAAATCACCCCGCGCCCGCGTCGCCGCTCCGGAGTCCTTCCCGCAACTCAACCCCTGGTCTGGCTGCTGCAGAGCAGTGCGGGGTTGAAAGTTCTTTGCTGGAGCATTGCGGGGCTGTGGGCGATTGCCGCAACCGTGGCCATCAATCTTTCCGCGGCGGACAAGCGCGATTCCTATTGGCCGGCCATCTTCGTTGCCAGCAAGATTGTGGCGTTTGGATTGAAGGCGATTTTTGTGATGGTCGCGTGCCGCTTTTTCACTGACGCCCGCCGCAGCGGTTTGTTGGAGGTGCTGATGTGCGCGCCGCTGAGCGACTCGGAAATCGTGCGATCACAATGGCGCAATCTGTGGCGATTGTTCGCCGGGCCGCTGGTGCTTTACTGCGCGCCCTTGTGTTTGCGCACCGTCCTGGGCCGGGATGTGCTTGGGCCGAGTGCCGAAATGGCTTCGATGCTCACGGGCTACGGCTGTGGTGCTCTGCTGGCGGCGTATACCATTACGGACTTTCTGGCGTTGGGTTGGGTCGGAATGTGGTACGCGGCTTCCATGAAAAGTCCGCTGTTGGCGCCTGGGCTCACTTTGCTTTTGGTGTTGTTGCTGCCCTCGGTTCTGTTCTGCGTGCCGGCCGTGGTGGTGAACGTGTTTTTCGTGGTATGGGCGCGCGAACGGCTTTTGAATGGCTTCCGGCGACATATCTCGGAGCAATTCTCAGGAGTTCCGGCGCTGGCCTGAGCGTGAGGGCGGGTAGAATTCGCTTGAGGAACGGACGTGAAAGCGTTTCACTGTTGCCCGGTGGAGAGATGGCCGAGTGGCTGAAGGCGCTGGTTTGCTAAACCAAAACAGCCATTGCGTGATAACACCCCAAACGAGCACCTTCCCTGCGTCATTATTGGTGAAACTCTCTCTTTCTTTGATTTGCTGAAAACCTAATCAAAACGCAGCGTTTCGCACTTTTGGTGTTGCAACTTGTTGCACGAGGTGTCTCAGGCACGTTGACCTAACCGGGCTTGATCTCGGGCGGTGGAATGAAAGAGCGTCTGCTCGTGCAACAAGCCAG
>DASUGI010000169.1:0-46065 GCA_036274115.1 Verrucomicrobiia bacterium | reverse complement strand
AGGCGGACCAGGCTGACGAATTCCAGAATTGCTCCGCACAGCTCCGGTTCCTTTTCAATCTTCTCGACCCACAAACCACTAAACCAGGATCACGGCACGGGACTCTACGCTCGTTCTGAAGCGGTAAAAAACTTTGGCGGTACCATCACGGTGGACGTTGAAGAAGGAAAGCCAAAAACCTTCCGGGTCTGGCTGCCGGAAGCAGATTTCAGCGAGTCTGAGGCGCGTTAAAAGCCGCCAGCGTGTAGTCGATTTCTAATCTGCTGTATCGCGCTTCGGACAGCTCCGGTTCCTTTTCAATCTTTGCCCGCCCCAAATCTTTGGGCACGCTCGGAACAACAGACGCCCGCCGCACCGCAAGCATGGAGCCATGAACCCCAAAGATTAGAGGCGGACCAGGCTGACGAATTCCAGAATTGCTCCGCACAGCTCCGGTTCCTTTTCAATCTTCTCGACCCACAAACCACTGAACCAGGATCACAGCACGGGACTCTACGCTCGTTCTGAAGCGGTAAAAAATTTTGGCGGTGCCATCACGGTGGAAGTCGAAGAAGGAAAGAGCAGAACGTTCCGAGTCTGGCTGCCGGAAGCAGATTTCAGCGAGTCTGAGGCGCGTTAAAAGCCGCCAGCGCGTAGTCGATTTCTAATCTGCTGTATCGCGCTTCGGACAGATCCGATTCCTTTTCAATCTTTGCCCGCCCCAAATCTTTGGGCACGCTCGGAACAACAGACGCCCGCCGCACCGCAAGCATGGAGCCATGACACCCCAAAGATTAGAGGCGGACCAGGATGACGAATTCCAGAATTGCTCCGCACAGCTCCGGTTCCTTTCCAATTTGAAGCGCTATGCCGCTGGCGTGGTCCCTTCGGCGCCGTATTCATTCAGCTTGTTGCGCAGGGTGCGTATGTTGATGCGCAGTTTGTTCGCCGCATGTGTTCGATTCCCCTGGCAACGCTCCAACACGTGCAAAATATGGCGCTTCTCGATTTCTTCGAGCGGAACAATTTCTCCGTTGTCTTCCGAAGCGACGCTCCGGATCGGGCCGGGATTGGTGGCCTTGACCGGATTCATCACTGCGGAGTGGGACGGCGCAGCAAGCCCAAGGTGGGCTTCGCTCAGAGGCTCTCCATCGCCGCTCAGAATCACGGCTCGTTCAATGCAATTTTGCAGCTCGCGCACGTTCCCGGGCCAATGGTGGGCTTGCAGCGCAGCGATGCAGCCGGGCGTCAGGCCTTCCACCCGCGCCCCATGCTTGCGGGCGAAACGCTGCACGAAGCGTTCGGCCAGGTGCGGAATGTCCTCCTTGTGTTCGCGCAAGGGCGGAACCTGAATCGGCACCACGTTCAGCCGGAAAAACAAATCCTGGCGAAACTCCTTGCGTTCCACGCTCTGCTCGATCTGCCGATTCGTAGTGGCAATCACACGCACATCGACCTTGATGGTTCGATTGCCGCCGACGCGCTCCAGTTCGCGCTCCTGCAGGACGCGCAGCAACTTGGCCTGGACCTGGGGCGAAACCTCACTGATTTCATCGAGCAGGATGGTGCCGCCATGCGCCAGTTCAAAGCGCCCCTCCCGTTTGTTGAGGGCTCCCGTAAACGCGCCTTTTTCATGACCGAAGAATTCGCTTTCGATGAGGTTTTCCGGAATGGCCGCGCAATTGACCTTGATGAACGGGGCTTGCGCCCGCGGGCTTGCCCGGTAGATGGCACGTGAGACCAATTCCTTTCCCGTGCCGCTCTCACCCTGGATGAGCACGGTGGCCTCGGTGCGCGCTACTTTCCTGATCCGCTCCCGCAGCGCCTCCATGGGTTCGCTTCGACCCAGAAGTTCGTAGCCCGCCTGCTCGTTTTCGTCCTGGCTGAGGTACTCGTTGACTTTGACGAGTTGGGTGAACCCTTCGGCTTTCTTCAGGATGACTTCAATCTGGTCGAAGGAAAACGGCTTGATGAGGTAATCAAACGCACCGTCTTTCATGCAGCTCACGGCGGACTCCACGGACGCAAACCCGGTCATGACCGCGACGAGGGGTTTCTGGGGCCGCGATTGCAACTGCCGGAGCAAATCCGTTCCCTCGCCGTCGGGCAGCCGCACATCCACGAACATCAGGTCGAACGTGTCCTTGGCGAGCAGTTCCTCCGCGTCCGCCAGCTTGGACACGGCGGCGACGTCGTATCGCCGTTTGCGCAACTGTTCCTCCAGCGTCCTGCGAACGATCACATCGTCTTCGAGGACAATGATTTTCTCGATAGGCATAGATCAATGTGCTGGAGCTACTATTGTGTCTTCGAAATCGAACCTCAACCGAAAACCGGTGTGAATGCCCGCAGACCCGTGCAGAAGAAAAGTGACAATTCGGAAAGCCGCGCCGGACGTGTTGAGGACCACGCCGCCCGGAGCGGAACTGAACCAGGTTATCTAGCGGAGGCGCAGCAGACGCGCTTCGTTTTCGCCGGCAATGTCAACCACGATGGATTGCGCGCTGATTTCAAGACAGGTGAGCGTGAGTTCGCCCTTTGCGAGCGCGATGGTGGCGGTTTCACCTTGCGCCACACTTCTGCGGTTGATGACGGCCAACGATTTGTCTCCCGCGAGCGAAATCCCGCTCAAGGTCAGCCGCGAATCTCCTTCCACGACTTTCTTGCACGGTGACGGTGGCCACTGCTGCTTTTTGAAATCGGCCACCAGTTCCTGCGCCTCCCGGATTTGCTCGGGCTCAAGATGGCGCACGAGGCGGTCAAGTTCACTTGCGCCGGCTTTCCGGTCCAGCTCGCTGAACAACCGCATCCAGGCATACGCATGAACGAGATTCGTCTTTACGCCCACCCCTTCGAAATACACTCGCGCCATTGCGCGGCAGGCGGCGGGGTGCATATTTGTGGCCGCCCAGAACGTCCAGCGGATTCCTTCCGGAATGTTGCTGGGCACCGCCTGTTCCGGGATCGCTGAGGTCTGGCCGCGCAGGAACAATTCACCCACGAGTTGAACCGCGTCCATCGATCCGGCCAGGGCCGCCTGGCGATACCACACCAAAGCTTCCGCAGGCTTGAGGCTCTGCGCGCAAGTCTTGCCCGACGCGAGCAATCTTTCGGTCGCCTCGCTCCTGGCCGCGGCCTGGCTGGCTTTGCCGGTTCGTGGGGCTTCAGCGGCCAAAAGTCCGGTGGCCATCGTGAGCAGAACAACAATTTGAAATTTCCGTAACATCTAGCGCTCCTTCTCCGTGCTTGCTTTGGGATCCACAAAATCGTCGAAGCGATGCCAATCCAATGCTCCGTCCAATCGGATCAAGGTGTCGGATGTTACCATTCCGGAGGCGCGCATCTTAAGGATTGCCGGCATCTCGAACGGTCCTTGAATCTCCCGATCCAGGAGCAGGCAATATTTTGTTGCGGGCGCGACTTCGGTGCCGCTCAGAGGTTTCTCCGCAGCACTCGCTCGCACCGGCAGGGGAGCTTCGCCTCGAGATCTAAACCAGGCCGCTCCGCCCGCCAGAAGGCCAACGGCCAGAAAGAGGATGGCCAACGTTACCAGCGGCAAGGTGCGCTTGGTCGGCGGCAACAGTGGATGAACCAACGGGCGATACTTTGCGAGCGAATTCTTGAGATCCTCTCCGGTGAGTTCCGCCCTTACCGCGTAGCAATAATTCCGGGACCAAAAATCCTTCAAGAGGAGAACCTCGGTGGTTTGGGTGCGCCACACCGTTTTCCACGGCAACCGATCCATGCGCGAACTCAGTCCGGGAGAATGGCTGCCGTCAGTCGCCAGCAAGGTATACATCCACGCGCCCTTGTGGTCCTGCGAATAAAGCCGTCCCTGAACCACGCGCTCGGCAATCAGACTCGCGCAATTCTCCGGCATGTCCAGCTGCGCAAAGATCGTGGCGATGTTCTGCTGGTTTTCCTCCGCCGGCACCACGCACTCAAACCTGTCGCCGTTCACATACAGGCAGAACACCCGTAGCGATTCACCCACCACCTCGGTGAAAATGGCCCCAACCATTTTCGGATTGATCTCTACGCCTTCCAGAACCGTTGTTTGCATAAATCAACTTTCGCAGCACTCGCGGTTCAGCACGCACCTCGCTGCCGGAACCAACTTAGCAGCCGCCCTGCCACTGCAAAAAGCGCGGGCGCAACGTCCATTATCCAAAGCAATCAAAGCAAATGGAGCGCTCGGCACCGCGCTCACGGAAATTTCTGCCAGACGCACAACTCGCGATGGAAAATTTTGCCGGACCAAAACGTGTTTCACGACTATTCCTGACCCAGCAATGCCCGAACTTGTTTGGTCAGCGCCGACAACTCAAAAGGCTTCTGCAGAAAAGGCGAGCCGACGTCCAGAACCCCCTGCCGAATCGCTGCCGCAGCCGTGTAGCCGCTAAGATAAAGGACTTTCATCCGAGGAAATCGGTCTCTTAAAGCTTTGGCCAATTCGCGACCATCCATTTCCGGCAAGAGAAGATCGGTCAGCAGCAAATCGACTTTCAATTCCTCGCTGCCGACCATCTCCAACGCGGCTTTCGCATTGGCCGCTTTGAAGACTTGATAGCCGAGCCGCTCCAGGGCCACGGCGGTGTATTGACGAACGGACGCCTCGTCTTCCACCACCAAAACGATTCTACGGCGTGACTCGCCGGTGCGGGCCTCCGTTGATCCTGAGACGTCCTTGACGCACGTTCTTGAACTCACTGGCATCCTCCTGAAATCTTCTGTTGCTTGACCTCGTGTGAGTTTATCACCGCCAGATAACTCGATCCCTCACCTCCGGGACTTCGGGCCCAGCATCGAATGTTGCGCGCCGCGATGTCACCATGATGAGTCCGATGTCCCGCGTTTGCGGTGGTCGTTTTGGCACTGCAAAATGTTTTGTGCGCCGGACCACGGGCCTCTCGGAAGCGTTCGCGCTGGTTCTTAAACAGATAATCGGTGTCGCCTTGCTTCAAGGTTTCCAGAGCCTCCCCTTCGCCCGCTACGGAAACCCGTGTAAAAGGAATTTTCAAGCCGCTCTCCAACAACAGTTGCGCCGCCTGCAACCCGCTGAACTCATGAATGGAAGCCTCCGGAAGAATCAGCTCGGCGAGGTTCATCATTTCCGTCAGGAAATCGAGCCTGGTCTCGACGCGCTTCCACTGCGGCGCCAACCCGGCCTTCTTCAACTCGGAAACCAGCAACTCAACGGCATTACCGTCGCCGTCGTCAACGATCAGAATGGTCAGCCGTTGCGTCATGTTTCTTTTCATGCCAACGACGGTTCACGGACCATTGACTTCGCGGCTGAGTCCGCCTCGCGCAGCGGTTGGACCAGGCTTCCCGCTCCTCCCTCGAGTTCCTCGAACAAATATTCTTCGGGGAGCAATTCACGCGTGGAGGCCGCGACTTGAATGCTGCCCGCCGCTCCGGTTGCGCCCAGGCGAAAGGCCCGATTTACCGTGTCGCCCCAGACATCATAAGCCAGGCGCTTGCGGCCAATCACACCCGCGACCACGGGTCCGCTGCAAATGCC
The DNA here is from genome assembly GCA_036274115.1 of Verrucomicrobiia bacterium. Taxonomy (GTDB): domain Bacteria; phylum Verrucomicrobiota; class Verrucomicrobiia; order Limisphaerales; family JADLHS01; genus JADLHS01. The sequence goes on along the minus strand of DASUGI010000169.1, from coordinate 40,562 downwards.
GATGCGGAACTGGATGGAGGCCTGATACTCCTGGTTGAATCGCGCGATCGCCTTTCGGAAATCCAGAGCGAGTTCCACCACCGCCCGGGCGTGATCCTCCCGCGCCAGCGGCACGCCACCGACCAGCAGATAGCCGTCGCCAACGGTTTTGATCTTCTCCAGATTCCGCCGGGCGGCGAGTTCATCGAACGTGCTGAACAATTCATTCAACAAGTAAACCACTTGCTCCGATCCGATCATCGCTGCCAAAGACGTGAAGTTCACCAGGTCCGCGAACAGCACGGTCACTTCGGGAAAATGGTCCGCAATCGTGGTCTCGCCGTGTTTCAAACGGTTCGCTATCGGCACGGGCAGCATGTTTTCCAGCAACCGTTCGGACCGGGCGCGTTCAATCTGAAGCTGGTCGTGAAGTTGTTTGGAGCGCGCGGCATTCCCCACGCGCAGGAGGACTTCCTGCATGTCCACGGGTTTCGTGAGAAAATCGGTCGCGCCCATCTTGATACCCATCAAACGTTCCTTGCGCTCGGAAAGCGCGGTCACCATCAAAACGGGAATCGACGCCGTGCGCGGATCGTCTTTCAACCGCTCGCACAACCCGAACCCGTGCAGATTGGGCATCATGACATCCAGCAGGATGACATCCGGCGGTCGCAGCAGGATCATCTGGTGCGCCTCGATTCCGTCGGCAGCTTCGGCGATCTCATAACCCTGCGCTTCCAGCGGATCGCGCAGCAGGATGCGGTTTTGTTCCTCGTCGTCTACGATCAGCACGTAGCCCAGACTCGAACGGATGGGATTGGAGTTTGTGTTCATGTTTCCTTTGTAATCGTGAATTGTAATTGTGGTGTTCCGGCGGAAGATCGGTTACCCAGCCAGCGATGAAGTGTCGCCGCGAAATCGCGAGTGGCGATGGGCTTGGTCAGATACCCGGTGCAGCCCGCATTCAACGCGCTTTGCTCGTCACCTTTCATGGCGTGCGCGGTCAGGGCCACGACCGGGATGTGCCGTGTGGCAGGGTTAAGTTTCAATTCGCGAGTGGCGGACAAGCCGTCCATGCCGGGCAGACTGACGTCCATCAGAATCAGATCCGGCAGCGCCTGGCGGGCGACCGACAGGCCTTGCTCCGCCTCGCTGGCGGACAGCACCACGAAGCCGCTCGCTTCCAGCAAATCCTTCGCAAGTTCCAAATTGGTTGGATTGTCTTCGACGATCAGAATGGTGTGACGATCCTGCATTAGTTGACTCCCACAGTTTCGGCCATCAAGGTTTGTTCTTCCCAACGTTCCACCTCGCTAAGCAATCTCCCGGGCTCCGTTTTCGAGGTCACCGATTGGACGTTGCCGGCCAGCTGTTGTCGGTCGGCATCGTTGAGAACCATGCCCGTTTGAATCAGGACCGGGATGTTCCGCGTTTGCGGGTGCGCGCGCAGCCGCTGCGCAATGTCCGAGCCCCGGAGATCCGGCAGGTTCAAATCCAGAATGATCACGCCGGGGCGATGCTTGAACGCCAGCGCCAAGCCCGCCTGTCCCGTCGCCGCCTGCAACACGTGAAAACCGCGCTGCACCAGCGTACGCGCCAGCAAGGTGAGAAAGGCTTGCTCGTCTTCAATCACCAGGACGGTTTTAACTTCAGGCCCGTGCGTCAAACCGTTGCCACGCATGGCATCAATCAGCCGCGGCCGGGATAAACTGCAGATCTGTCCATCCGCGATATGCCGAAAGCTGAGTCGGCCCGCCGGGTCAACCTTGAACACGATGAGCGGAACCGACGGGTGATCGAGTTGGGCGAGTTGCGCCAGTTGGCTTTCCTCCAGGACCAGCGCAAATGGGCGGCAGGTCTTCAAGTACTGGGCTGCTTCCGTAAGATCATTCCAGGCCTGCACATCGTAGCCGGCATTTGCCAGGTATTCGCAAACCCGCCCGCGTGCCGCCGGCGTGTGTGAGCTGACCAGCAAAACGGGCCGCACCGATTCGCTCGGCTGCGAAGGAAGGACTACCGGTTTTTCCGGCTCCGCCTCGACGGGCAACACAAACGCAAACATGCTGCCTTCGCCTTCGATGCCCTGGCTCTCCACCCAGATGCGCCCGCCGTGTAATTCGATGAGGCGTTTGGTCAATGCCAGGCCCAACCCCGTGCCTTGTTGCTGCCGGCCATACGAAGAGTCCACTTGTTCAAACTCCGCGAAGATGCGCTCGTGGTCTTTGGGCAGGATGCCAATGCCCGTGTCCCGCACGGTCACTCGCAGTTCCGCACCACCCGAGGCGGAACGCTCCACCGCGCCCTCGACCGTCACGCGCCCGCCATCGGGCGTGAACTTGATCGCGTTGCTGAGCAGGTTAAACATGATCTGCTTGAACTTGGGTTCATCGGCGTGAATGGCTGGAAGGTTGTTTGCCAGCTTGACCTGCAACTGGATGTTTTTCTTGTTGGCCAGGGTACGAACAATCGTCTGCACATCCTGCAATATCTTGCCCAGGCTGAAGTTGGTGCGCGCCAGCTCCAAACGGCCCGCTTCCACCTTCGAAAGGTCGAGGATGTCATTGATGAGTTGCAACAGGTGTCGGCCGCTGTTGAGGATGTTGGACGAATACTTGAACTGGCGGTCGTTGAGACTTCCAAAAGTCTGGTCGCTCAAAATCTCGGAGAAGCCGATGATGGCATTGAGTGGCGTGCGCAACTCGTGGCTCATCGTGGCGAGAAACTGGCTTTTGGCGCGGTTGGCGGCCTCCGCGACTTCCTTGGTGTGCTGAAGCGATTGCTCGTCCTGTTTGCGTTTGGTGATATCGGACAGGATACCCTCGGCGCAACACACCCCGCCCGACCGGCGACTCACGGACGCGCGGTTGTGCAACCAGATCCATTCGCCATCCTTCCGTCGAAACCGAAACTCGATGTCCAGTCGTTGACCCGATTCGAACAACCGGACGAAGGCCTGCTCCACGTCCGGCAGATCGTTCGGGTGAATTCGCTCCAGCAGAAAATCGCTGGAGGAACGCAGAACTTCCTGGCTCGAGTAACCGAGCACGTTGATGAGATTGTCGCTCAGGTAGGTAATCTGCCCGGCAGAAGTGGCGGTCCAGACCACGTCAGGAATGTTGCTGACGAGGGAGCGGAATTTTTCTTCGCTGGAGCGCAGCGCCTCCTCGTAACGCTTGCGGTGCGTGATGTCCTGAATCACCGCCTGGTATTCGAACGACTCTCCATCATCGCTGGAGAGTCGCCGAATGTTGTATTGATGCCAGATGCTCAAACCGTCGGCGCCAATCACCTTGCGGTCGAACGCCAGTACCGGTTGGCTTTCTGACAACGTGTTCAACGTGCTGAGTGGCACGTCCAGGTCTTCGCGATTCAAGTCCGTGAGAAAATTCTTCCCGAGCATTTGCGCGGCGGTCTTGCCTTGAAACCGGCAGTAGGCGCCGTTGGCAAATGTCACAACGCCGTCCTGATTGAAACGGCAAATGAGTTCCGTCTGGTCCTCAACCACGGCCCGATAGGAACGCTCACTGCGCAACACCGCCTGTTGCGCCGCGCGCGATTCCGCCGCGGCCGCGGCAAGGAGCATGTTGGTGACCGCCAGAATGCCGATGTAACTGCCAATCAGTTTCAGGCTTTCAATCTCGTTATGCGACACGAACGGCCCGCGCTTTTGGAGGAGAGAGAACAGCGCCAAAGCCGAGACCACCAGCGTTCCGGTGCTGGCACCGCGCTGTCCGAAACGGAGCGCGCCCCAGATCAAAAACGGATACGGCAGATACGCCAAAGGATAGTTTTGGATGCCGTAAACAAACCAGCTATTGAAGGAGATGAGAGTGCCACCCACCAACCCCGTGCCGCAAACGACCGCTTCGACGACCAGTCGCGGCTTCCACCGCACGTTGCTGGGCGTGGACCACGAAACCAGGAATGGCGTGACCACCAATCCGGCCAGCGCGTTCGGCACCCACCACACCACCAGGCTGGAGAAGAAATCGTCCGGGGAAATTTCGCCGGCGTAAATCAGCCCCACCACGTTGAATGCGGCGTTCACGGTCGTGCCCAGGAAACAGGCCAACCCGATGTAGACAATCACGTCGCGCGCCCGTTCCAGGGACGGCTCCCTCATCACCGTCCGGCGGAGCAAAAACACGCAAACCACTGCTCCCACCGTGTTGCCCACCGCCGTGCCGAAGGTGAAAAACCCAAACGGCATCCCGTTGACGAAAGAAAACAGAATGGCCCCCAGCGCCACGCCCGGCCAGAACCGGTACCCAAACAGCAAGATGGCGGCGAGAGCGATTCCCGCCGGCGGCCACACCAGCGCCACGCTGCTCGACAAGAATGAAAGTTCCTTGCCCAGGAGGCCGCCCGCAAAATAGATGGCGATCAGAATCACCACGCGCGTGGCCGTGCTCAGCCCATGCTGGAGGCGCGGCTCGGAAAGCGAAGCCGCTAAGGTTGGCGAAGAGGCATTCATCACGGCTCAGGAGCCAAATACGGATTGCCTGCTGGACACGACCGAAAGTGAGCGCCTCCAAGCCGTAGCGCAGATTTTAATCTGCTGTATCGTCGAATTTCATTCGGCACCGTGTCAATTCCTCGAGGCGCGCTGTGAGTTGGCGGGGCATAGCGGATTGGAAATCCGCGATACGGCAGATTGCAAATCTGCGCTACGTCAGCTTCTTGCCAGGCCCGCGGGACGGCAGCCATTACCGGCACTCCTTGCACTTTACCGGTAATGGCCACCACAACTCCCAAACCTCTGAGTGCCGCCGCCACCTCCTTTGGTCGCCACGAGTCACTCAGGCCCAACTCAAGGCGAGACTTTCGAGAATTCATCTCCCCGGCCATTCCCCCTCCAACAATTCCCCCAGTCGCCTGCCGAACCATCCAGAAGGGTTCGGAACGCCACTGCTGCTGATCCTCGATTGACTTCATCGTTCAGTCTCGCGCCGCCACTCGAGCGGGCTTCGAGACCAGCTTCGCACGAGGTTTAAATCGTGCCGGGCGGATTCAGGCATCGCGCGAATAATTGCAGCGAACGCGAGCAACTGCGTTACGCGCAGACAGTAGTCGACACGGGCCGGTTGCAGGCCGGTCGCAGGGTGAGACACTCGGTGGGCAGATGGACAGCGTTTGTCGCTTAAAGTCAGCTTAAGGACGAAACGCTTTCAGCTTACGATTCAAAGCGGGCGCGAGGCGGAGACTCACGGAAACGGGTTTGTCCGAGTTGCGCAGGTGAACTTGCAGCCGGCCCTCGGGCAGTTTCTCCACCCGTTCCATGAACCCGAGATTGATGATGGCATTGCGATGAACCCGTACGAACCGGTCTTCGGGCAGTTCAGTTTCCCATTGCTTCAACGGCTTGCGCAGCAGCGCGCCTTTTCCCTCATCCCAGTAAACCCAGGAATATTCGCCATAAGCAATCAGGCTCCTGACCTCCCGCACCTTGATAAGTTTTTTCTCGGACATGGTTTTCACCAGAAACGTGTCGGACAATTGCAAGCGGGTTCCTGTCGTTCCGTCGTCCCGGCCGAGCCGCTGGCGGAGCCGGCCGAGGGTCTTTTGCAACCGCTCCGCACTGACGGGCTTCAGCAGGTAATCCACCGCGTCGGTATCGAACGCACTCACGGCATATTCCTCCGCGCTCGTCACGAAGACCGCCGACGTCCCCGCACCCAGATGTTCCAGCAACTCGAATCCCAATCCATCCGGCAGATTGATATCGAGAAACACCACGCGCGGCGCGCGCTCCAGGACCCATTGACGCGCCTGGGCAATCGAGCCTGCTTCGCCGACCACCTCAATTTCTCCAGAACGGGTCAGCAAATCACGCAATACATCCCGCACCAGTGGGTCGTCATCAACGATGATGGCCGTCAATTTGGATTGTCCCTCCAGCGCCGGCGACGCTGTGGCGCGTGCCTCTGCTGCAATGGTTGAGGATCTGTGGTCCGCTACCGATGAGGCTCGGACCGTTCGCGATGAAGTGGCTGGTAGCTCCACGGTGAAAGTCGTGCCCTGTCCGACTTCGCTGGCAAAACTCACCGCGCCGCCATGCAAATCAACGCAGGTCTTAACGATGGGCAGCCCGAGCCCGTGTCCCGGTTTGTCGCCCGTGTTCGAAGCCCGGAAAAAAGGATCAAACACGCGTGCCCGCTCCGCCTCCGGAATCCCGATGCCTTTGTCTTGAATCTCGATCCGACAGCTCTCCTGCCAGCGCGACAGCGTGATCAACACCGCGCCCTCCGAATATTTCAGCGCGTTCGCCAGCAGATTTTCCAATGCCTGGCGCAACCGCAACGGATCGCCCACCATGCGACACTCCTCTTCAACGCACTCGAATTGCAGTCGCCCGCCCTGGGCTTGATCCGTGATCACTTGCTCGGCCAGCACGCGCAAATCGAACGACTGCGGATCGAACGGCAACCGCTGCATCCGCGACTTTGCCAGGAACAGGGTTTCCTCTACAATCGCCTGCATGCGCGCCAGCGCTTGTTGCATGCGATTCAGAATCCGGCTGTCGCGCTCCTCGGGTTGGGGTTGTTGCGGTGCGGTGTCCTGGCGCAACATGTTCGTGTAACCGAGAACCGCGAACAGTGGATCGCGCAAATCATGCACCACTCCGGAAAACATCCGCAACGCGCGCTCCACCTGCTGTTCCTGGCTCAGCCGTCCGATGCGCGCCCGCTCCAGCCTGGCGCGTACGGCCGATAATAGTTCCTCGCTCTTGATCGGCTTGGTCAGGTAATCGTCCGCGCCCAGGTTCATCCCCGCGCGAACCTGTTCCGGCTTCGAGTTGCCCGTGAGAAACACCACCGGTGTGTCGGCCAGATTCGGATCCTGACGCAATCGACCCAGCACCGTGTAACCATTCATCCCCGGCATGTCCAAATCACAAATCACCAGGCCCGGCCTGAGCCGCGTTGCCGCCCGAATTCCTTCGTCGCCGGAGTTGACGCTGGTGACCTCGAATCCGCCCTTGCGCAGGAATCGCACGATGAGCCGGCTGAAGTCCGCATCGTCATCAATCAGGAGAATCTGGTCGGGCGGGTTGTCGTCTGTCTTGCCCTCCTTCGCACGGGCGCGCTCGTTGTCTGGCATGGCTCAGGTATTCGATATGGGCGTTCGGTTAAGCAACCCTCTTGCCCGCGGACATTTTACAATTCGAGACACGCGGAACGCAACAACGCTCCCGGAGTGCGCCCGGAGTGCGCCCGTCCCGGGGCGCAGCGACGTTAACATTGTCATGCAGCCGCAACCCTCCGATGCACGTTTTTCTTCATGGAACATTGCTGTGGCCGAGGACGGGCCACCCCCCGGGGGAGCGCCGCCGTCCCGGCGGCAGTGGCGGCGAGGCATCCCTGCCTGCCCTAGAGTCAGGCTTCCAGCCCGGAAATGGCTGGGCGACTGCAGAACGCTGTTGGAAAAAGTCAGCGCCACTTTAAGTATTCACCAGGCTCCGGGCGGCAGAATGCCTCCCTCCACGGCAAGCAGGGATGCTTGCCGCTACACCTACTTGTCCCGTTCCGAAACCTCGGGCCCTGAAGACGGATTCCCGCACAGCCGCTGCAGCACGCGCAGCAGCGCGGGCGCATCATCTTTGGACACGTAATCCACCGCGCCGCTGGACATCGCCTCGGCCTTCTTTTCGGGATCGTTGTTGCCAGTAAAGAAGACCACCGGCACGCCGGGTTGCTTTTCGACGGCCATTCTCAGTGCGGTCATTCCGTCGAAACTCGGCAAGCCGGCATCGCACAGTATGAAGTCCGGCTTCAGCTGCTCCAACGCTTCCTCAAACTGTATCCGCGTGAAAACCGTTTTCACCTGGCACGTCAGGAACTGACCCAGCAGCGCTTCGGTCAGTTCCGCCTCGCACCGGTTATCCTCCACCAGCAGGATCTGGAACTTGGAGCCGTTGTTCGTTAAACGATTCATACCTCAGGGCGATTAGAACATGCTTCAAGCCACTGGTCGCGCAATATCCGGACCACGCCGAAAGTTCATCCGCAGACCATGAGTGACGAACGCTGCGGGAACGGAAGCCACAAAGAGGCGCAAGAGGCGCAAAGTTGAGGGGTGGAAACATCCAACATCCAACATCCAACATCCAACATCGAACTTTGAACCTTGAAGCCGGAGAGAGTAGGAGGCAAAGGAGCACTCAACGATTCACTCATTCACAACTCACTAACTCACTCATTCACCAACTCGCCGACTGACAGCGCCCAACGGTGTTGCCCGGGGGGTGTCAGCATGTTCGTCACCTTTGGCTCGCTCGCGATCGTCGGCGGAGTGACCGCGGAAAACTCGCGCGCGGCGGCGGCGCCCGTTGCCGGCGGGAGGAGGTTGAGGACCACGGGAAGTAATTGCGTCCGCTTGAAGGCGGGATTAGTCCTGGCGTAAATCGCTTTCATCGTCCTGTTCTATGAACCCGGTCGTTTCGAATTTGTTGCGAGAAGATTCTGATCGCATTTGTCAGGGCACGAGCTGCAGGGTTAACGGATAGCGATAACACCCACCGTTGGATGTTTTGACCGTGGCGACGATCGCCAATACCAACGCGCCGAGAGATGACTCAGCATGCTCCAGATTTTGTCGCCGCCCTGGTGGGTGGCTGGCGACTCGGTCAAAGTAGCGGTATCCATACGGCCTCACTCTACCCGGCCCCCAGGACGCCACAATTACGGCAACAGAGAGGATTTATAGAGGTAGCCCGCTTAATTTGGCCGTGGCGCCTTACCTGCCAGACGAGGGAAGATATGAAACAGTCGAAAGTGATTCTCACTGCACCTCACGCAACGGCGCGCCGTGAGCCTGGGTCGTCCGGTGCAGAAAATGTGGCCGTGCTTTGGATCACTTACATACTCCAGTACAGCTGCATGGCGGCTGCGTTCTTCTTCCTGTGGAAGGAACCGTTTATTGGCTTCCTGGCTTGCTTCTTCGGCGCCTACCTGCCCGCTAAACTTGCCCAAAAGTTGGAACGCCCCAGCGAGCGATTCAAGGACGAGGTCAGGCGAGGGCGCCTGGATATGCCAATGCTCTAGTTAAGGCAGCATGCTTCCTGTTCATCGTTGTCTTCGTCCTGCGAGGTACACTTGGCAGCGATGTCTTCCAGGGCTTGTCGGGTGCCTATGCGTTTTTTGTACTGACCTGCGCATTGCGCGACATATATGTGGCGGGCTATTGCATCAGGCATTGGCACGAAAGACATCGCTGATAAGCCAGCCGGATCTTTAGGCCGGACAAACATTCACACTCAACGAGGGGAAAGCCGCAGAACGGCACAGAAGGGACAAAGGGCAGCGAACCTCCTACCTCGAACCATCAAACTTGGAACTTGGAACATCGAGGGGAGCCACTAAAAGGCACCGCAGCCGCAAAGAGTAAACTTCACTCATTCACTAACTCACTACCTCATAACTGATCGACCCATTCACTCAATCACTGATTCACCGATTCACCCATGTTGAATGTTGAGCGTTGGATGTCGGATGTTGAATGAGAGGAAAGGAGGAAGAGGCAACGTGTCCTCCCCCCCGGATTTCACGCTGCCTCTTCTCGCACGCCCCTCTGACCCCAAAACTGCAACCGCAACACCAACCGTAATTGTCTGAAGACACTTTAATCGAGACGCGGATTCGAACAACCCGGGCGGATGCCGAGACGCAAGCCCGGGGAGGCGGAGGACAAGATAGTTGAGGGTTGAGGGTTGAGGGTTGAGAGGCGGGAGGGGAAACATCGAACATCCAACATTCAACATTCAACGCTCAACATTCGCTCAGTCACTCATTCGCTGATTCACCATTTACTCGCCCAACATCCAACATCGAAGCATTAACGCTGGAGGGAGAGTAAGAGTACGAGTGAGAGTGGGAGACAAGCGGACCACTCCGTCACTCAATCACATTCACTGACCCACTCAACAGTCTCGCTTGCGCGGAGCACACCCGATAGAATCGCAGCATGTCCGACGTTACCCAGTTGCTCAACGCGATTGAGGATGGTGATCCCAACGCGTCCGATCAGCTTCTCCCACTCGTTTATGAAGAACTCCGCGCATTAGCGGCGGCTCGCATGGCTCAGGAAAAACCGGGCCAGACGCTTCAAGCAACGGCGCTCGTCCATGAGGCCTGGCTGCGCTTGAGTGGCGGAGCAGAACCAAAAGTCTGGAACGGCCGGGGGCATTTCTTCGGGGCCGCTGCCGAGGCCATGCGGCGCATCCTGGTGGAGCGCGCACGCCGCAAGGCCCGCCTCCGTCACGGCGGAGAGCAGCAACGGGTGAACCTGGAGCATTTCACCATCGCCGCCGAGGATAGCAGCGAAGCCGTCCTGGCGGTGCACGATGCTTTGGAAAAGCTCGCCCGGGAGTCTCCCCAAAAAGCCGAGCTCGTTAAGCTCCGCTATTTCATTGGGTTGAGTGCAAACGAGATTGCCACCGCCCTGGGGGTTTCCGTCCCAACGGTGGAGCGGCATTGGGCCTACGCACGTTCCTGGCTGTATGCAGAAATAAAAGGGCAAACCGGTGATGGCTCTGGCCACGAAACGTCGCACTGATTCGTGATGGAAGACACAACAACGGAAGAAGCCCTTTTTGAGGCGGCGCTTAAGCTGAATCACGCCGCACGCGCCGCCTTCCTGGACCAGGCCTGTCACGGCAATCCCGCTTTGCGCAAGCGCCTCGATCTTTTACTCGAGGGCCATTTTCAAAGGAAAAACTTCCTCACCATGAGGATCGATGTGTCCCAACTGGTAGCTGACGGAGGTGATCCTGCGCCCCACGACGTAATCGACCGATACAAATTGCTGGAAAAAATCGGCGAAGGCGGGTGTGGCGTCGTTTACGTCGCCGAACAAACCGAACCGGTGCGCCGGCGGGTGGCCCTGAAGGTGATCAAGCTCGGTATGGACACCAGAGCCGTGGTCGCACGCTTCGAGGCGGAGCGGCAGGCCCTCGCGATGATGGATCATCCGAATATCGCCCGGGTCCTGGATGCCGGCACAACGCAACTGGGCCGGCCCTACTTCGTGATGGAACTGGTGCGCGGCATTCGGATTACGGATTATTGCGACCAGAACAACCTCAGCACCAAGGAACGGCTCGATCTTTTCATGAAGGTCTGCCACGCGATTCAACATGCCCACCAGAAGGGAATCATCCATCGCGATATCAAACCCTCGAACATCCTCGTGACGCTGCACGATGGCGTGCCCGTCCCGAAGGTCATCGATTTCGGCATCGCCAAAGCCACTGAAGGTCGCCTTACGGATGCCACGGTTTACACCCAATTGCACCAGTTCATCGGCACGCCGGCTTATATGTCCCCCGAGCAGGCGGAAATGAGCGGGCTGGACATCGACACCCGCAGCGACATTTACAGCCTGGGCGTGCTGCTTTACGAACTGCTCATCGGCACACCGCCGTTTGATGCGAACGAATTGATGGCCCGCGGCGTGGATGAGATGCGCAAAACCATCCGCGAAAAGGAGCCGGTCCGCCCCAGCACGCGCCTGGCAACGCTTCAGGCGGACGCGCTCACCACCACCGCGAAGCGACGCTCGGTCGATTCGGTCAGGTTGATTTCCCAGCTCAAAGGCGATCTTGACTGGATCGTGATGAAATGCCTCGAAAAGGATCGCTCGCGGCGTTACGAAAGCGCCAGCGGTCTGGCGAAAGATCTCAGTCGTCACCTGACGAACGAGCCTGTCGCCGCCCGTCCGCCCAGCATTGCTTATCGTCTGCAAAAAGGGATTCGGCGGAACAAGCTTCTTTTCGCCTCCAGCACCGCGATAGCCCTCGCGCTCCTGGCTGCCTCCGCCATCTCTGGCTGGTCCTGGCGTCGGGAGCGGAACGCGCGAATGTCCGAGCAAGCGCAGCGAGAGGGCGCCCAGGCGGCGCGAGCGGAAGCGGCTCTGCAGCGCGATCTGGCGCAGGAGCGCCTGCTCGATTCATTGATCCGCGAGATGCGCTCCATTTCAACACTCCGGCCACTGGGATATCGCGATGAATTACGGAAGCGCGTTCGGCTGGCGCTGGAATTGCCCAAAGCGTCCGAACGTCTTGAGGAAATCCGCGCGGAATTCAGTCAGGCCCTGGGCGATCCGGCCGGAAACAAACCAACTCCGCTGGAGATCGATCCTCCAGGTTCCCAAGGCGCCAGCACTCCTCTGTTGGCGTTGAGCCCGCGCGGCGATGTTGCCGCCATCACTCGCGGCAAGGACGTATCCATCCGCGCTACCGACACGGGTACTCTCCTCGCGCAATTCCCGGTCGCGGCATTCCCCTTTCTTGGATTCTCCCCGGATGGCCAGACGCTCTATCGAATGATTCAGACGTCGTTGACCAATGCATATCCGTTTGAACTTATTCGCTGGAGCCGCAGAGGCAGTACTTCGTGGACGTACCGCCAGCTGGGCGCTGAGCAAACAAAAATGATCAAGAGGATCTGTGTGACTGACGCCGGCGTTATCTCCATCGAAAAATCGGAGGGCGATCTTGATGCGCTGGTGAATCTCGACACCGGCGCGATTCTGGCGCGCCTCCCCGCCGAGAGTATTTCCGTGCGCCAGGCAACCGATATTGCGCCCGGTCTTGGACTGGTTGCTCTCGGCAACCAATACGTTCTGAGCACCGCCCTTGACGTTTTCAGTTTTACCGACCCGAAGCGTCGTTTCCATGTCGAGCCGCCGCAAGCCATGGGCCGAATTACCATCGTGCAGTTCAGTCCGGACGAAAAATTCCTTCTCTGCAACGCAGAAAACGGCGCTTTCCTTCTGGAAACGCGGAATTTCACCGAAGTAGGGCGGCTGCGCGTTCCCCAGGGAGCGGATCTCGGCGGCGCCTTCATTCAGAACGGAGCCGCCATTGCCTTTAAAGGGTACCCGCGCGCGGGCTTGCGCCTCTTTTCGACCACCTCCGGCCGCGAATCGTATGTCAGCACGGACGGGCCGGTGCAGAGTCTGGCCGCTAACTCGGATGGATCGATGCTCATTTTTGCGGACAACGCCGGTGTGAGCGTCGCGCGATTTGGTGATTCAGAGGAGCGGCGTCATCTCGCCGGGCATATCGGGGGTGTCACATGTGCCGAGTTCAGCCCGGACGGCCGCATTCTCGCTTCGACTGGAAAAGACGGCTCAATCCGATTGTGGGATGTCGAATCAGCCTCGTTGCGCAAGGCCATCAATCGTCCCGGCGCCGTCGGGCAAACCGTGAGCTTCAGTCCGGACGGTCAATCCCTCGCCGTGACGGATTATCAGCAACGGGAGATTCAAATCATTTCAACCGAGACGGGCAAAGCCGTGCGCGCTTTGGGCGAGTCGGGAACATCCCGATGGGGTTCCGCGGGCGCCGCGTTTTCTCCCGACGGACGCTACCTCCTGGCTTTGGGCAACGGATTGCGGGTCTGGGATTACACGACCAATAACAACCCGGTTCAGCTCACGATCGCGCAGAAAGGGCAAGGATTGGCTGCCGATCTGCAACTCGATCCGGCGGGACCATGGTTTGCCTTTTCCCGCATGACCATGAACTATCGCACCGCCCGGGTGTTTGTTGGCCGGATGGATTCTGAATTTTCAGTTGAACCGATCGAGGAAGCTCAACTTCCCGGTGATGTTCAAGCGATGGCCTTTGTTCCCGCTCGCTCGCAACTGGCCTTTACTGTTGAAGCGGCCGGCAGCCGCGAGCTTCACTTCCTGGACCTGAACACCAAACAAATCGTTCGCAAACTCCCGCTGCTCCAGCCCGGCGAAAAAGGCTCGTCCAGCGTTTTCAATCTCCGCTTCAGTGCGGATGGCGCTCGCTTCGCAACCGTCAGCCACGACGGACGTCGCGTCGCCGTCTTTGACACCGGCAGTGGCCGCAGGCTCTATCTCTTGCCTGCTGGTGACGGCGCGATCTCCTGGATCGCCTGGCATCCGGACGGCAAACAACTCGCCGTCGCCCGCGACGATGGTGATCTCTCCCTCTGGGATCTGCCGGCGGTCGAAAAAGCGTTGGCGGACGCCGGACTTGCCCGATAGTCGGACGCACGTTCAAGCGCCAAAAGGCGTGCGCTTCCTCAGCCCGGCCGGCCGGCACCACAGAAAAGTTCACCGCAAGCTGAAAGCGCGCGATTCCGTTTTTGCCGCAGGCTTCATCAATCGAAACTCACGTTCCAAAGTCCGATTTCCGATTGATGGCTTTTGCATTGAAACGCGCACTGATCCATGACTGCGGTTCCACGACACGCAGCCAACGATTCGAAAAAAACCCAAAACATCAAACCAGAAAAGATTATGTCATCAACTCTACATCAAAATATCGGCTCCCTGGCACTTGGACTCCTTTGCGCATCAATGCTCATCTCGCCGCGGACAGTGGCAGCACCCGCAAACGGTAAGTCACCCGCTATCTTTCCGCCGCATTCGCATGCGCATGGCCAAAGCATGGCCGATTGGCTGCTCGACCACACCCGGTGGAAGGGCGCCGGGTTCCCAGAGAGCGGCCGTTTAATTAATGCGACTTTGCTGTGACAGGTTGCGGCTCTTCAAGGGCACAACAGCAGTGTCCGACAAACAAGACGCTGTTTGACTTAATGTCTGCAATGCCGGACACTATTGCCATGTCGAAAGCAAGCTCGATTCCCTTGCCTGCTGCCCATGCGCTCCGCAAATTGGGCCGCGACCTCGCGCTCGCGCGGCGCAAGCGTGGCATTTCCACGAGCGACATGGCGGCTCGTCTTTTCGTCAGCCGCGATACGCTCTGGCGGCTTGAGCGCGGCGATCCAACGGTTGCCCTCGGCACTTTGGTGACTGCAACTTTTGTTCTCAAATTGCACGACCGGCTGGCGAATCTCGCCGCGCCCGCCAGCGATGAACTTGCGCTTAGCCTCGATGAACGTCGGCTGCCGCAACGTATCCGCCGCCCACGCCCATGAGCCTCGAAGTTCACATTGATTGGCAGGGCCAGAGCCACCTCGTGGGGCGGCTTCATCCGGCTGAACGAGGGGCGTCGGTTTCTTTCGAGTATGCACCCGAATGGCTTCAACGCGACGATGCCTTTGCGATTGACCCGACATCACTCCCGCTCCAACGGGGCGCGCATCATGGCGGGACGCTCTTTGGGGCGATTCAAGATTGCGGACCTGACCGTTGGGGACGAATCCTGATTGAGCGCGCCGTTCGTAAGAAAGTTCTGACGCAGAAACCCTATCGAGACATTGATTATGTGCTGGCACTGGACGATGTGGCGCGCGTCGGCGCGTTGCGTTTCCGGCTCGACTCCGAGAGCCCTTTTCTCGCTCCTGCGACGGGCAAACTTCCGCCTTTGGTTCGCCTCAGCGCACTGCTTCGAGCAACGGACGCCATTCACAGCGAAACTGAAACCGCCCAGGATTTGCGTTTTCTCCTTGGCGCAGGTTCGCCGCTCGGCGGTGCGCGTCCCAAGTCGGCGGTCAGCCTGGCAGATGAAAAACTCGCCATCGCAAAGTTTTCCAAGCCGGATGATACGCGGGACATTGCGGCGGGTGAAGTTCTCGCGCTGACGCTTGCTGAACAATCAGGTATCCAAGTTTCAGAGCATCGGCTTGTCCCTGTAGGCGGACACAGTGTTGCGGTCATCACCAGGTTTGACCGCGCGGGCAAAAAACGCATTCCGTTCATTTCTGCTGCGACTCTGCTGGGGCTGCCCCAAGGCAATCCGGGGGCTTACACCCTGCTGGCCGACGGCATCCGGCAATTCGGCAATGATGTTCCAAGCGACCTCCGTGAATTGTGGCGACGACTGGTCTTTTCGCTGCTGGCCAGCAACTACGATGACCATTTGCGGAACCACGGATTCCTGATGCACTCGCCCGGACGATGGACGCTCTCACCAGCCTACGACATCAACCCTGTCCCGGAAATGGATCGTGTCCGCATGAGCAAAACCGCCATCACCGAAGATCAGGAAGAACCAACCATCGCCAGCGCGCTCGCCGCGGCGCCGCGCTTTGGACTCAAGGCGACCGAGTCGAAGAGAATTCTCGGCGAGGTTTTCGCATCGGTGTCCGGCTGGCGGAAAACAGGACGACAACTACACCTCAAAGCATCCACGCTCGATGCTTACGCCAGCGCCTTCGAGCACCAACTTATGGACGAAGCGAGGCAATTGCTCGGCAGATGGGCCGTTTAGTAAAGCCATGCTTGAACTATACAGCCTAAACTAATCAGGTGACGATTTCCCATCCTAAGCGCCATCCTCCCCGGCGAAGCGAGCGCGGTCAGGGTGGAAGTCCGACGTGAGGCATACGAGCGGAGGACACGACCTTGACGGCGCGAGCGAGCCAAACAATTACAGGCGCGAGGCACGCTGCGGTTCACATTCGGGCCGCTTGCCCACACAACTTGGATGCAATTCTCATCGCGTGACCGCTCGTGTTCCGACATCCTGTTCGCGTTGAATGCCTCAACACCCATTGAGCAAAAGCTGGCCGAAGCTTTGACCGAGTGCGACCGATTGCGGGAGGAAAACCGGCAATTGCGGGATCGTTTGGGGATGCCAGAGAAGAAACCCGCGCAGCCGAATTCAGCGCCTTCCACCACTGGCTCATCGGCCATCAACTCGAAGTCCAGCCCGGCGGAAAAGGTGAAGTTGTTCCGCAGTCTGTTTCGAGGGCGGGAAGATGTTTACGCGGTGCGTTGGGAGGGGCGCAACAATGGCAAGGCTGGCTATTCACCTGCCCACCGCCGAGTTTGGGGTGTTCCCCATACCGAACAGCCAAAGGAATACTTCCCGCTGACGAATCAAGTCATCCACGATCATCTCACCGGAAAATTGACGGCTGGAGTTTATCCACTATTGACCAATGAAACTTGCTGGTTTCTCGCCGCTGATTTCGACAAGGCGACCTGGCTGGAAGACGTGCGGGCGTTTCTTCACACCTGCGATGAATGGCAAGTGCCCGCAGTTCTCGAAAGGTCGCGCTCGGGGGGCGGCGGTCATGTTTGGATTTTCTTTGAAGCGCCGCTGCCTGCAAGTCTTTGCCCGCAAGCTTGGTGCGGCCATTCTGACGCGCACGATGGAGCGGCGGCATCAACTTGGCCTCGACTCCTACGACCGATTCTTTCCAAGCCAGGATACGATGCCGAAAGGTGGTTTGCCGCATTCGCAGTCTGGATTGCGGCTCGTGCCACTTCGCGCAAAGGCAAAACCGGCGGAGCGGCGGCGGACCTTTTTCGTGAAGCAAAGGTGTTGCTCGCGGGAGCGGACAAATGCCGTCCACAGTTGGACCGCCAGAAAGCGCAGGCGCTGCATGACCAACTGCGGAATTTCCAAGAACGAACACCAGAAGCAGCGATGGGGAGCGGTGCGCATCGTTCACAATTGGAATCTCATGCTGATCGAACACGCCCTGTCCATTCAACTCGGGCACACGAATTCCCCGGCGGATGGTTACAAACTGGCCGCAGACTATTGCCAAAATTACGACCCGCGCTACGGAAACGGATTGAACGGCCCGAGCCGAACGAAAATCGAGGAAATGGTCCGATTCATGTTCACCATCGAGGCCTTGGAGGATGCAGGGGAATGAAACCGGCACTTGCGGACACGGGTCAGTGAGAAAGGAATGCTACAATTCGGCGCACGAGTTTTTCCTGTTGTTTTCTGGCAAGCTCGTGTTCCCACACACGCAACCCGCGCCAACCCCGTGAGCGAAGTGTTCTCCTGACAAGCCTGTCACGAAGTTTATTTGTTGTGAGCTTCGTTCTCCAGAAAGCGCGGTTGTTGACCGGTAAGTGGAATGCTTTTGACAGCCGTGCCAGAAGCAGCCGTCAACGAACACCGCCAGCTTGAGCTTTGGAAATGCAAAGTCCGGTCGACCGATAATGCGGCAGTGGCGTCGCCAGCCACTGAAGATTTCACTGAAACTGTCACTCGACCGTTCTTCCTTCAAAAGCCCAACAAAAAGGTTGGAGGCGAGGTTCGGAATCGACCAGTGAAGCCTCTTATTACAAGAGGGTTATAGCATTTTTGCTGAATGATTCAAGCAGATTTGAACGTATGCGGACTTATGTCCGGAAGCCGTTCGCATGTGCAGTTGCTGGAGTTTCTGCTGGATGCGCCTTGGACGGAATTTCGGTGTTCGATAGATTGGCGGGCGTGAAAGTCCGCTTAAAGTGTGACCAATGTCGAGGGGAGGTTGTTATTCCCAGCGGAACGCCTGCACAATTTGATGGAGTCTATAAGCCATCTCTTTGCAAACGCTGTGGCCCAGCGCTGTTCGAGCAATGTAGCCCATATTGGCTGATAACGGACACGCCGCCACCGCCACCGCCGCCTGACAAATCAAAGGCAGTGTGTGAATCCACAAAAATACGCATTACGTATGAGTTGGCACGGGGTTCACTGATGAAGCTCGAAGAACTGGCACGCAACGGAAACGCTGAAGCGGCGGAACTGTTGATTGACTTGACTTATAGGTTTGTGACTGAGTTGAACCAGATCGCTCATTACTACCCGGAGCATCTTCGATCCATAGCCCGCACCACTACCGCGTGGCCCTACTTCATCAGCAAGAGCAAGCGCATACAGAGTATTGGCAATCGACTCCTGAAAACTTTAACTGTCGGTGAAGCAGCTATGATTGGCGGAAAATCGCACTGGCACTCGCCAGCATTTAAGACCGCCAGTTGGATGGTTCACTGGCTATCAACCAATACGCGTGTGCTACAACTGCCTGCACCCACGCGCAGAAGCATACGCATTTGGTTTGAAGTTGGCTGGCAGAGATTACTCTTGGAGACTGACAATCGACCAGATAAAGACGGTTATCTTGCGCGTATTGGCGGCTCCGCAGCACGCAAGAATCCAACCTCACGTGGTATGGGCGAACGGACAGATGGGATGGTCAGGGACGATGTGACTGCAAAAATACGGGAAGTCCTCTGGAATTCTTTTTCTAAGATGTTCAAGCACATTCCCCCCTGAACCAGATACGATCAAGGGTGAACAGCTTTAGCTGGTCGCTGCACGGGGTACTGATAGTTGTGCCCTGTGAACGACATAAACCTTAATCGCGACAATAGTTGGCTCCTGCTCTCCGCACGTCGGCTACCTGCGCGTCTGAACGTAGAACAAACAGCCTCGATAACCGGATTTCAGCCGCACGACATTCCCACCTTGGTCAAGGCTGGTCTGCTCAAACCACTCGGCAGCGGGCCGAGAAATTCCGTAAAATATTTCGCGGCCATCGAGGTTCAAAACGCCGCACAAGATCGCAAATGGTTGGACCGGGCCACTCGTGCCGTGAGCCGTGTCAAATCTTCTGTGAGGCAGATCGAAAAATCTGCCTAGCCGAGAGCGAGAGCGCTGTGATGTACGTCACCGATAAGCAGTCTGGCTCCGAGGCGACAGCGGCTGAGGATGTGTCGTTCGACGACTTGACGCTATCGTTGCGCACGAAAATGCGGGCGGAACTTCTCAAGCGCGAGAAGATTATCAAACAGAATCGAAACGCATGGCAAAAGGTACCAACAGCCTTTGTCGAAATCCGCGACTTCCGGCTGTACCGTGCCGAGGGATTCGCAGATTATGGGTACTACTGCAAAGAGCGGCTTCACGCTGGAAAGAGCACCATCAACCGTCAGATTGCGGTTGGTGAGGTATACAAAATTTTGGCTTCCGTGGAAGCCGGAGTATTACCGACTAGCGAACGTCAAATCCGCCCTCTCCTGTGCCTGCGACAGGCTGGTCGCACACCAGAAGTCTGGGGCGTGAAAGAGCGTGACGCCCGTCCACCGGTTCAAAGACGCTTCCACGCGCGCGTAGCTCTTGCTGTCGTCGCGCCAGCCGAGCATCCGAATCAATTCGTGCCGGGTGAAGAATACCTTGCGGTCTGCGAAGCCGCGCAGCCGGGTCAGTTGAATCAAACCAAGCAGAACTTCATCGTCCTTTTCGGTTGGCAGGCCGTAGGCGTCCGAGCCAGTGATGGTCAGTTGCCGGGTAATCGTGTTGCCCGTGCTCTTGTCGTGGATGCGGTCCTCGAAACGCAGCGTCTTCACTTCTGGCTTCAACCGATGCGACAGCGCGCAGAGCGGAAACTCCGCCAGATTCATTTCGTCCTTCGCCTCCCCGTTCTTCTGTGGCATTGCATCATCTTCGATGCGCGTGTTCGCTTTCAAGTTTCCCCTCTCCAAAATGGCAACAACCTTTCCTGTTGTTGTTTTGATAGTTTAGAAAACAGAGTTAAGAAGTTGGTTGCCAGGATGCTGAAGGGTTTCCGACGCTTACGCGGAAATTCCTGTGTCGTTTCCCGGTAAAACCTGTCCCAAATCCCGGTGGCACCTGTCTCCATTCCCGGTGATCCCTGTCTCAACTCCCGGTCAAAACTGTCTTAACACGCCTGCTGGACCTTACGAAACCGTTCAAACGCGGGCCAAAACCGTGTTAGAACGGGGATGCTTCGGGAGGTTTGCTTCCGGGCTGTGTCAGGTCTTGCACACGCATTTCTTGACCGAATTGAGATGGGCTTGAGCCCCGTTAAACCGGATTCACCATCCGGCTAAGGAGACGGTTTTACCACCCGTCACGCTCATGTCCCGTAGAGCTGGATGCCTGGAGACAGGCTCGTCCAGTTCGAGAGAGGCTTTTCAGAGTAATCCTCCGGTCACCAGCCGGAGAGTAATCATGAAATTCTATCTCATGCACTTCAATGCGCCGCGAATGCGGGCGAGCGGGAAACACTCTGTCGTGCAACTCGACAGAGCCGTTTGATTCAATGGGTGAGGAAGTTCAGCAACTTCCAAATCCCTCGGCGGGAATCGGACCACAGCCACACATGGCCAAACGGGTGCAAAGCCCTGGTTCGATTAACGCACGCTGGCGTCGGGAGTCTGACGGTGGTGACACCGATCAGCCGGAATCTGACACGTTCCGGGGTTCTGCCGAGAAAAGCAGACCATGAAAAGCTCAACGATGAAAGGGGCGCGAGCCCTTGCCAGTAAGCAACAGCAGAGACGAAGCCGAATCGGTAAAACCTTTTCAGAACGGGTAAGGAGGCGCTTCTGTATTCTTCCTCCTGAAATCAGCGCGTGGTGGCGTGCTGGAAACTATGCCGGGCGGGAGCCTTGGACATATCTGAAAACGTGAGCGCGCAAGCGCTGACCGACGTGACTGCTGTAGTGAAGAGTCAAACTAACCGCGCAAGGTCTGAGGTTGCCGGAGTGGTATCCGGTGCTGGCTGCGTCAGCCAGTGATTCAAACACCTTAGACTGACGAGAGTGCTCCAAGTAGGACGAACCGCGAGGTTCACGTTGTTTCAGCAAGGCAGTTGAAACGGCGCGTGCGTGCTTACGGGTGGTGCCGGGCACAAATGCACACACGAAAGGGGTGACGGGAATTCTCCCATCTCAATGAAGTCGTGGGCGGGTGAGGTCCAAACCTTCACCCGCCCATTGCCATGCGGAGAACTGCGTTCCAGCTTGTTGGTCTTTGCGGACAGGGAACAACGAGCGGAAGGTGGGACAGAGTTTTTTGGAGCAACGCCAATGAACGGATAGCAATGAGGTTTGCGGACTATCCAGCGACGCAAACTCAGATACTCTGCTGGTGCGTTCGCTTTGGCGGTCTGACCGACACCAGTAATTGAGCGGCGGTTTGGGAAAAAGGTCAGGGCTATGTCGCGGTGGGCGTGTAATCCATGAAAATACTTCCCATCGGTGAGCCAGTGTAAGAAATGGAGAATTGCCTCGCTGACGACCAGGGGACGTAAGTCATATTCGGCGATGGTAAATTTTGACAGCCTCGGAAGATCAATGTGATCCGATGGCCGGAACAGGTAGTCGTACACTGGCTTGTTATTGTCGTCCCTACTACAACAACTCGTGGTGGGGCAAAGCACGCCAATCCTGGCTGAAGGAATCGTTCCACATTCTCGACAATGTGTGGCTCTGCCATCGCGGCGAGCCTCCTCCAGACGTCGGAGTGCCGGCAGACGGAACGCTAATGTCCGCCTTCGTTTGGAATGAGGTGATCTTCCGCAGCTTCACCCAAGGAAACCTCAAGAGCATTGATTTCGAGTTCTTCAAATCGCTCAAGAGCGCCGTCGCCAAACGGCTCTATCGCTTTCTCGACAAGCGGTTCTGGCATTGCGACAGCCGCACCTTCGATCTTCGGGAACTTTGCTGCGAACACATTGGACTCGCGCGCAGTTACGATGCGGCAAACCTCAAACGGAAACTTCTGAAGGGCGTAGCTGAATTGGAGCAGCGCGGATTCATTCGACCGCAGCCGCCAGGCGAACGATTCACAAAGGTCCGGCGTGGCCAGTGGAACGTGTCGTTCGCGAGCGCACCTGCCGTTGCACTGGCATCGGACGCATTCGAGTCAACTCAGAGCGATCCGCTCGTCGAAGTTTTGGTGCAGCGGGGAGTCTCGCCAAGCGTTGCGATCAAGGTTGTCGGTGCCGGCGAGGAACGAATCCACTACCACGTCGCGGTTTTCGATTGGCTTGTCCGGCGCCGCGACGCGCGAGTGTCTCGCAATCCTGCCGGGTTTCTCGTCTCTTCCATTGAACGTAATTACTCTCCACCGAAGGAGTTTCCCCGCGAGAAGGCGCAGGAACAGAACCGAGGCGACGGTGGACGTTCGTTGATTGTGCGCAGGAATAACAGGCCGACGATCAAATCAACAGAATCGGAGCAGCGTGCATCAGCTCTTGACGCCTTTTGGGAATCATTATCGGAACAGGAAAGGGAAGAAGCGGAAGTGGCGGCAATGGCTCAAGCCAATGCCCTCCAAAAATCCGTGCTGGACCGTGGAGGACGATTTGCCGGCGCTGCAAGAAGAGTAATTCGAGATTCGTATGCGAGCCGCCAGCTTGCGGCTCGCTCGCTGCGGGGCAACTGAAAGCCCGCTCCGCTCGCTCGCTTCAATGGCTGTGCCCCATGTCTCGGCCACGATCCTGATCTTTGCTCTTCTTCTGTGTCTTGGTCTTTTTCGCGGCTTGCTTCTTTTCCTGTTTCGCTTGGGACTTTTCTTGCGGCTTTGCTTTTTCCTTCTGCTCCTCCTGCCACTGCTTCCGCACAGCTTGGCGCACGGCCGCCATCTCCTTTTCCGTCATCGGGTGGGTTTTTCCCCAGCCTTTGCGGAGTTCAGCAGCAAGTTTCTCAAATTTTTGCTCCAGTTCTGCTTGTGAAGGTTTGCTCATACGCTATTTCGTGTCACTGGCCAGCTCCTGAGCGTGCTCCAGGCAACGGTTTGTCCGCATCTTCGCCGTTGGCTCCGCGAGACCACGGCTTTCGCCAATGAGTTTGTATTCCCAACCGAGAATATGCCGCTTATAGAGAAAATCGTAACAATCTGGTTTGGACTTGTTGAGCAAGGAAATCAGGAATTCGTAATCGAGTTTGTCGCCGGGCGACATCCCGCTGGCCGCGCTCCTCGAATCAATCAACTGCTGCAATTCGTCAGGATCGGTCGGGT
Source organism: Verrucomicrobiia bacterium (assembly GCA_036274115.1). Taxonomy (GTDB): domain Bacteria; phylum Verrucomicrobiota; class Verrucomicrobiia; order Limisphaerales; family JADLHS01; genus JADLHS01. The sequence continues at coordinate 17,143 of DASUGI010000169.1, read as the reverse complement.
GAAATCGATCCGCGTAATCATGGCGCAACTGATCGAGGAACTTGTTTCGTGCAATCTTGTAGCACCACGACACGAACGAGGCTTTTCGATTAAATCGGCGGAGCGACTTCACTATACCTTCCAGCGTTTTCAGGAACACCGATTCCGCCGTGGCGGGATCGGGTAATAGTTTCGCGATGTGAGCCTTTATTGTCGGGCCAACCTCATAAATGATTGCGTCGGCCAATCTCAATCGTTCGTCGAGATCGTCCGTCTGCTGATACTGAACCACCAGTTTTTCAAGGTCGGTATCCATTCGCGGCAACCCACCAAGCATAATTCGCTTCACTGTCCCCACTCAACTCGATTCCAGTCCGCGCGCCATCGTTTCAAAAAATGTTGTTCCCTGTTCCGAGTCCGTTGCGACTGCACCAGTAGAAGCGGCTGCGTGGCAAAACCGCCCCCGCATGGCCGGTGATGATGAACGAACAGCGAAGACAGTTTCTTTCCGTGTTGCGCGACCTGCCTCTGCGAGTCACGGCGGAGGAAGTTGCGTGGATGTTGAACTGCGCGGAGCACGACGTTCCTTGCCTTGTTCGCGCGAAGCTGCTCAAGCCACTTGGCAAACCCACCCGAAACGCCCGGAAGTTTTTTGACCCCGAGGAAATCCTGAAACGGCGGAAGGATCGTGCGTGGAAGGACAAGGTTTCCAACACGATCTACGCACATTGGCGCAACGCGAATGAGTAGGGACAAACAACTGCGAGGCATCAAATACAAAGACGTGCTGGAAAAGAGCCGTCGCGACCAGGCATTGAATGCGAAGGAGTTTGCAGTTCTCGCGGGCATTTCCTATTCCACGGCCCGTGAATGGTTTCAAACACCCGGATTTCCGCGCATCCAAGGCGTTGTCTTCTGGCAGGATTTCGTCGAATGGCGAAAGGTGCAGAACCAGCGGCGCATCACTAGCACGCCGCCAGTTCAGGCATCAATTCAAGCGAACGTGAACGGCGGGCTTCCCCATCGTTCCGCTCAGATTCTTCTCGATGCCAAGAAGTGAAAGGTGCGGCTTTGGACCGCTCCGACAATCACAACTGTTGCCGCTTTCCGAGTGCAAACATCTTTGCCCCGATGCGACACAACGCCTCGTGGTATTCAGAACTGAGATGGTCGAGGCTGAACTCGTGTCCGAATTCGTGAATCAAAAGCCGGACAACATCCTCATTGATGCCACGCTCGAACCAGTCAGCGCCCAGGCGGAATTTGTTGAAGACAAGCTCGCCGCTCGGACCGTATGACGCTGCGCCCAGGTGATGCGCTGTCGCGCAAAACTTCACCACAACGCCTTTGCCCAACACTTTGGTCGCCATTCCCTGCGCGAACTCGGAAATCTCCTTCATGCCCTTCGTCCATTTTGCTTCTGGAATCCACTCGTTGAACACAGCGGCATTCGGGTCGTCTTGACCTGTCCAAACTTTCGGCCCGGGCGTGACTTGTCCAGCCGGCGAGATCGCCCCGGCGCTTCTGGCGTTCTTCCACGCGCCTGCCGACATCATTCCGCCATGCACGATTGTGTAGCCTTGGCTGGTCGCGATTTTGTTCGCTTCGGTGTCGGATGGGTCAAAGCTCACGCGCTTTTCACCGAATCGCTTGTTGAGATAGCTTTGAACGGCAGATGCCGAGCATTCCGGCGACGAGACGGCGCTTTCCGCCCACTCGCTGTTTATGTCCTCAGCATTCAATATCCGATGCGTGCGATTGAAGACGGCGAGTCGGACCTGCGCGAGGAACGCAGGAAGCACGTTCTCGCGATCCAAGGTGAGGGGAATTTTTTGTCCGATGTCGTAGTGCCATTTGTCGCCCGTTTCCACGACAGGAATTCCCATTTCGTAAAGCATGGCCCGCTCGCTTTGTCTCGGCTCGTAAAGGCGGACCGTCGTCTGACGTTCCGCACGCTTCAACAAGCCTTCCTCTCCCGCTACCTCTGTGCGTAGCGTTGCCAAGAATTCGTCCGTGGGAATGCGTGGCTCAATGCGAACGCCGTTGAACATGGTCGCGATGGCAGCCGGCGGAATCAGCTTTCTGATTTCCCGCTCCACACTCTGACATTCCTCATCCGACATCTTGATGACGCATTCGATACGGCTGCCAGCCGAACGCTTAGACCGCAGCGCGTGTCGGCTTTTCCCCTCGAATCGCAATCCGCCTTTTGTGGTCTCAATTGTCACTTCATCGCAGAGGGCCAAAACCAGTTTTTCACCAAGATTGAAACGGCCGCGCTGTTCGGGATTCGATTTCTTGGCCGACTCCGCGAAAAGAGTGAACGCGTGGCTCAAGTCTTTGAAGCCTTCCGGCGCATCGTCTTCGACAACGAGCGTTGCTCTCCCTCTGCCGCGATATTCGAGTGTGGCGGTCACACTGCTGACGCCCGGTTCGTCCCACGCATTTTGAATCAATTCCAAAACGCCAAACTCCTTGCCCTTTCGTTCAAGAATTTTTGCGAGGCCTTGCTTGTCCACTTCAAACCAGCCATTGCGTGATCCGCTTCGGTTTGCTTGGGGTTGCGATTGCTTCATTGTCTCTCCTTAAAAGTGTTTCTTCTTTTACTGCGTATCCTCACTACTCAGCAACGGATGCAGTCGTGCTTCTGCCACGCATGGCGGCAAGGCGCGCAACGTTGCTGTTTCAATTTTAGGTCAGTGCTGCGGGCCTCAAGGTATTGCTCGTTCCTGCGCTCCACCTTGACCCTCCTCGCACTGACCCGGCTGCTGCTTTTAGGATTAGCGCGCGGAGCTTTGCGATGCTTGAAGAACAGACGCGAGACTTCACGAAACGACCATGCGTCAGCGGTATCGGACAGAAGCGAAAAGAATTTGAAAACCGGGCGGTTTTCCTGCACTTTTCCTGCACAACTGTGCAAGTCCTTGATTGACAGTGGAGCGGGTGAAGGGAATCGAACCCTCGTCTCGGGCTTGGGAAGCCTACGTTCTACCATTGAACCACACCCGCATTGACCGCTGATTCTCTTAGCAGACCTCCCGGCAGGTGGCAACCCATTTGCCATGGCATTGCCGAACTGAGGTGAATGAAAGTTGCGCCCTTGCGTCCAGACACTACATTCCGACGCGGAGTTTCATTCGCATGAACATCGTTCAATTAACGCCCGGCGCCGGCGGCATGTATTGTGGAAATTGTTTCCACGATAATGCGCTCGTTGCGGCGCTGCGTAGCATGGGGCACGACGCCCTCATGCTGCCGCTCTACTTGCCCCTTAACGTTGAGGACGAGGATCAGAGCGCAGGCCAGCCGATTTTCTTTGGCGGGGTGAATGTTTACCTCGAACAGAAATCCGCCTTGTATCGCAATGCGCCTAATTGGCTGCGGCGTTTGTTAAACTCCCGTCGCGTGCTCGAATGGGCCGCGGGTCGCGCGGTGAAGACGCGTGCGGATGAAGCCGCTGAGTTGTTGATTTCGATGTTGCGTGGTGAGGCCGGTAATCAAAACCGCGAAATTACGGAACTCATCAACTGGCTGCGCGAACACCAAAAGCCAGACGTGATTTGCCTCTCCAATGCATTGCTCATCGGGATGGTGCGCCGCTTGAAAGCGGAACTGGGCGTGCCGGTCGTTTGCTTGCTGCAAGGCGAAGAACCGTATCTCGATTCCTTGCCCGACGCCCAACGTGAGCCGGCGTGGCGACTTCTTGCGGAACGCGCGGTGGATGTCGATGCGTGGATTGCTCCGAGTCGCTGGAATGCGGATTGCCTGATAAAGCGGCTCAACCTTCCGCCCGATCGGGTGCATGTGGTGCACAACGGCATCAGCCTGGACGGTTTTGAAATCCGAAATCCGAACCCCGAAATCCGAAATACCAAAGCGCCGGTGCTCGGTTACTTCGCGCGGATGTGCAAAGACAAGGGACTCGACACTCTGGTTGAAGCCTTCATTCATCTCAAGAATCGTGGAACGGTGCCGCGACTCAAGTTGCACATCGGCGGCGGTTGTGGCCCCGGTGATGAGCCGTTTGTGAAATCGCTGCGCGTGCGGCTGGCGGAAGCGGGTTTTATTGGCGAGGTCAGTTTCAGTCCGAACCTGAGTCGGGTGGAGAAGCTGGCGTTTCTCCAGTCGTTGACGGTTTTCTCCGTGCCCGCGATGTATGGCGAGGCCTTTGGACTTTACCTGATTGAGGCGATGGCGGCGGGCGTGCCGGTGGTGCAGCCGAGGCATGGTGGTTTCCCGGAGATTATTGCCGCGACGGGCGGCGGCTTGTTGTGCGAACCCAACGACGCAAAGTCACTGGCCGATGCACTGGGGCAATTGCTGACGAACCCCGAACAGGCGCGCGCCATGGGCGAGGCGGGGCGACGAGCCGTTTCCGAAAACTTCACTGCCGAAGCCATGGCGCAGCGAACCCTGCGGGTTTTTGAAACCGCAATTTCCAATCGTAAATCGTAAATCGTAAATCTAGAATCCCTCCATGGCTTACCAGTTCAAGATTCGGCGGATGGTGGAGTTCAGCGATACGGACATGGCGGGCATTGTGCATCACGCGGTTTATTATCGCTACATGGAGGCGGCTGAGCATGCGTTCTTTCGATCACTGGGATTGACGGTAGCTCCCCCGAAGACTCCGGCCTCAGTGGGCTGGCCGCGGGTGCATACCGAAGCCGATTTTTCCGCTCCGTTGCGATTCGAGGATGAAGTCGAAATTCATTTGCTCGTGGCGCAAAAGAAATCCAAGGCGCTGACGTATGCGTTTCGATTGCGCAAACTCAACGCGCCAAAACCTTATGAAGTCGCGCGCGGCAAGATCACGGTGGTTTGCATCAAGAAGGTGAATGGGGAAATGAAGGCGACGCGGATTCCGAAAGAGATTGCCGACAAGATTCAGGAAGCACCAGCGCGGTTGCTCGAATAGGCCCGCGTCACGCTCAATCAATACACCGGTTGCGGCAGCGTTTGCCAGGAATCCACCACACCATTGGTGAAGATGATTTCGGCCTTAACGTAGGAGCGGGGTTGATAGTCGGTCTGCGGGACGCGCCGATTACCGTACCAATAGCGCGTTTCTTCCAACCAGCCGCCCGTGTAAATCCAGCTCACTCTCAGGCCATTAATGTCTTCAACCTGGAGGATCTGCGCGGGCCTGCCCCACGCGATGTAAACAGCGTCTTCGGTCATGCCGCGGCGGATTTGTCCGTCAGATACCAACGTCTTGAATTCAGGTGAGAGCGCGGCGTAACCGGCCGCGCGTTCCTTTTTGCGTGTCTCGATGCCATTGGTTGCGCAGCCGGCCAGCAACATTCCCGCCAGCAGGAATAACAAACCTCGTTTCACAATGAATTGGACTCTAGCAGCCGGGCAGCATTCAGTCTTGAACAAAAGTTGCCCGAAATCGAATTGCTGGCGGATTCGTTCGTCGTTACAGTCGCACATTATGAACTGGATTACCTACGCTTTGCTCACGGTCGCCTCCTGGGGTGTTTACGGCGTCCTGCTCCACAAAGGTCGCAGCAGCATGCCCATGGGGCCGGAAGCAGCGAATGCGGGGCTGAAGGCGTTTTTGTTCGTCTGTGTCGCCTACGCGTTAATCGGCCTGGCCGCGCTGGCCGTGTTGAAGTTGCGGGGCACAAACTGGGGCTTTGGTTCAAGCGGTATTACGTGGAGTCTCATTGCTGGCGGTGCCGGCGCGGTCGGGGCTTTTACTTTGGTGCTGGCGCTCGGTGCCGCGGCGCAAATCTACAAGGGCGCAGCCGCCGCAGCGGTGATGCCGATTGTTTTTGCTGGTGCGCCCATTGTAAACACCGTTGTTGCCATGAGCGTGCATCCGCCAGCGGGAGGATTGAAATCACTGCCGATGCCCTTTGTTCTCGGATGCATGCTGGCGGCAGCGGGCGCGTTCATGGTCGCCAAGTATGCACCGTCGAGCACCGGCGCGGCATCGGCTCATCCTGCCGCAAGCCAATCCGCTCCCGTGACGCCGACCGCCAAGTAAGCGCACATGTCCGGCAGCGCGCATCCTGACCGTCCGGCCATCGAGTCGGCGCAACTCGACGCTTTGCGCACGTTGCTCACCGAGCTAATTCCTGGCAATAAGTTTTACACGCAGAAACTGGAAGAGGTCGGCGCCGGGTTTGACGTTGCTTCGTTGGCCGACTTCCCGGCGCGCTTTCCGTTCACGACGAAAGCTGAACTCGTTGCTGACCAATTAAAGCACCCGCCCTTCGGAACCAACCTGACGTATCCGCTCGATCGCTACACGCGTTATCACCAAACCAGCGGCACGAGCGGCGCCCCGTTGCGCTGGCTCGACACCCCGGAGAACTGGGAAAGTATGATTGAGAGTTGGACGGAAATTTTCCGGGCGGCCGAAGTGAGGGCTGGCGACCGAGTCATGTTTGCATTTTCGTTCGGGCCGTTTCTTGGGTTTTGGCTGGCGTTCGAGTCAGCGTCGCGCCTGGGTTGTTTGTGCTTGCCCGGCGGCGGCCTCAGTAGTGCCGCGCGGCTTCGAATGATGCGTGACAATCGCGCAAATGTTCTCTGCTGCACGCCGACGTACGCCATGCGTTTGGCTGAAGTGGCAACAGCCGAAAAAATCGACAGGGCCTCATTGGGTGTGAAAGCCATTGTTGTGGCGGGCGAGCCGGGCGGCAGCATTCCGGCAACGCGCGCGAAGCTCGAATCACTTTGGCCGCGCGCGCGCATCTTTGATCATCACGGCATGACCGAAGTTGGCCCGGTGACTTTTGAATGTCCCAAACAACCTGGCGTGCTGCACGTCATTGAATCCGCCTACTACGCGGAGGTCATTAATCCCGCAACCGGCCAACCCGCGCCGAACGGAGAATTAATTCTAACCACGCTGGGCCGCATCGGTTCGCCACTGCTGCGCTATCGCACGGGCGACGTGGTCAAGCTCGCTCCTCGCTCCTCGCCCCTCGCCCCTCGTCCCTGTTTGTGCGGTCGCCACAACTTGTCACTTGCAGGCGGCATTCTTGGCCGCGTGGACGACATGGTGATCGTGCGCGGTGTGAATGTGTATCCGTCCGCAGTGGAAGAGATTATTCGCCGGTTCTGCGATGTGGCCGAGTATCGCGTCCAGGTGAACGGCACTGCCGCTCTGGTCGAATTGCGGGTTGAACTCGAGCCCTCAGACGTTTGCGCCGATCCGAGTGCGTTGGCATTGCAGGTGCAAACCGCCCTGGAGACGGCGTTGCATTTGCGTGTGCCCGTGGACGCGGTCGCTTTCGGCTCGCTCCCGCGCTTCGAAATGAAGGCCCGCCGATGGATTAGGAGTTAGTTGCCTTGCTTCATGGGCAGGTATCGCTACAGTGAATTTCAAATTTCGTTGAACGTCAGCTAAGTCCATGACCAAGATTGTCTGTCTTTGCCTTTTCGCTTTCACGACGGGTTTTCTCGCAACGACATCCGTTGCCCAAACTCAAACCCTGACGCCGGAGTGGATCTGGCATTCGAACGCGGGTCAATCCGCGACCAATGGCGAAGTGCGCCTCTTCCGGAAGACGTTCACGATCGAAGGCAGAGTTAGCCGGGCGGTGCTGTCTGCAGCCGCCGATGATCGCGCCAGCATTTCACTGAACGGTTCGCCCGCCATCAAGGTGAATGGCTTTGAGCGCGCCACGCGCATGGACGTCACGGAGTTTATCCGGTCGGGCGAGAATCAACTGACGGTTCAAGCGACCAATGAAACTTCGATTGCCGGTGTGTTGGTCCGCCTCGAACTCTCACTGCCGGGCCGCCGGCGCGAAACGATTGTCAGCGATGCGTCGTGGTTGGCGTCTGTGGCTAAACCAACGAATTGGGTGAGCGCTGTCAGTCTCGGTAAAGTGGGCCAAGAGCCGTGGGGTGATCCGTTGAAGTCGGCGCATGCCACTGCTGCCGAAACGCTGACCGTGCCCCCGGGGTTCAAGGTCGAACTCATTCGCACTGCGGAAGCGGAAGAAGGCTCATGGATTTCCATGGCCGTCGACAACAAGGGACGCCTCATCATTTCGCCGCAGGATGACCGGCAACCGCTCCTTCGGGTCACACTCACAAAGGCAGGGCAGGTTGAAAAGGTCGAACCCATTCCGGCAAAACTGAGGCAGGCGATGGGAATGTTGTATGCGCACGACAGCCTTTACGTCAACGGCCACGGGCCGAGCGGCACGGGGCTTTATCGCCTGATTGATGCGAATCGCAACGACCAGTTCGACACGAACGAAGTTCATTTCCTGAAGAAGTTTCAGGGTGAAGGCGAGCACGGTTATCACGCCGTGGTCGAAGGACCGGACAGGATGATTTACGTGATGAACGGCAATCACACGAAAGTGCCGGAAGGAATCCTGCCGAGTTCGCCGTTCAAGAATTATCAGGAGGATTTTCTTCTCACCCGGCTTTGGGATGCAAATGGTCACGCCGTCGGCATCATGGCCCCCGGTGGCTACGTCGTGCGCACCGATGCGGAAGGGAAAAAATGGGAGCTGATGCTCGCTGGATTCCGGAACTCCTACGACTTCGACTTCAGTCCCGAAGGCGAGATGTTCACGTTTGACAGCGACATGGAATGGGACTGGGGGCTGCCATGGTATCGGCCGACACGCATCATTCATTGCGTGACCGGCGGCGAGTATGGCTGGCGTTCGGGCACGTCGAATGAGCCGGAGTATTACGCCGATACGTTGCCGGCCGCCGTCAACATCGGCATTGGCTCGCCCACGGGCGTGAAGTTCGGCACGAAGAGCAATTACCCGGAACGCTATCGCAAGGCGCTGTTCGCGATGGATTGGTCGTATGGACGCATCCTCGCGGTTCACCTGAAACCGGAAGGCGCAAGTTACATCGGCGATTACGAAAACTTCGTGAAAGGCAAACCGCTCAACGTGGCGGACCTCGAGTTTGGCAAAGATGGCGCGATGTATTTCATCACGGGAGGGCGCGGCACGCAGTCTGGATTGTATCGCGTCAGTTACGACGGGAAATCGGTAGGGACGCGTTCCGCAGCGTCCCAAACCAGGGACACGGTGGAACATGTCCCTACCAGGAAGGAATTGAAACAGTCGGCCGACGCCCGCGCCCTGCGGAAGAAATTGGAATCGTTCTACAAGAAAGATCCCAAAGCCATTGATTTCGCCTGGCCGCATCTGGCGAGCGAAGACCGCTTTATTCGCTTCGCCGCGCGCACCGCGATCGAATGGCAGGACGTTGGCCTCTGGAAAGATCGGGCGATCAAGGAAACCAATCCGCAGGCCGGCCTCACTGCCCTGCTCGCACTGGCGCGCTGTGGTGGCAAGGAAACGCAAGACGGTTTGTTGCGCGCCTTGGCGAAGTTCCCACTGAGTGGATTGAGTGAGGAACTGCAATTGGAGAAGTTGCGCGTCATTGAATTGAGTTTCATTCGCCAGGGTCGGCCATCAGAGGAAATGACCAAGGTCGCTCTGGAAAAACTCAGTCCGCGTTATCCCTCCACCAGCCAAAAGGTGAACTACGAACTGGTGCAACTGTTGATATACCTCAACGCCCCGGACGTGATTGCCAAGACACTCGACTTGATCGCCAAAGCGCCGACGCAGGAAGAGCAGATTCATTACATGTTCCACCTGCGCAATGTGAAGTCCGGCTGGACGCTGCCGCAACGCGAGCAGTATTTCCGCTGGTTCGCCACCGCCAAGCAAGGTGGTCGCGGCGAGGTCACGTATCCCCGCGGCGGCACCTACAATGTCTGGACCAACCAGGCGCTGGCCAGTCGGACACATCCGTTGCAACTGTTGCGCTGGTTCAAAGAGGTGGACCGCGATTACGGCGACGGTTCGAGCTACTCAAAGTTCCTCATCAACATCCGCAAAGATGCCAATGCCACGCTCACCAGTTCCGAACGCACGGCCCTGGCGCCGTTGCTGGAGATAAACATCGATGCCCCACCGTGGAAACCAACCAGGGAACGCAAGTTCATCAAGGAATGGACCGTGGCGGAACTGGAAGCCCGCCTTCCTGAAGTGGCTCAGGGCCGCGATTTCAACAGTGGCAAAGCGGCCTTCAACGACGCGCAGTGCGTTTCCTGCCATCGCTTCGACAATCAGGGCGGTTCGGTTGGCCCGGAACTCACGGGCGTCTCCAGCAAATATTCGCGCCGCGACATCCTTGAATCGTTGATCGAACCTTCGAAGGTGGTCTCCGATCAATTCCAGAATTTCAACATCGTCAAGACGGATGGCGATATGGTGTCCGGTCGCATCACCGACGAGAACGACAGGCGCATCATCATTCTTCCCAACATGCTTGCGCCCGAAGCGACGGTGGAAATTCCCGTTTCGGAAATCACCAGTCGTCAGCCCTCGAAAGTCTCCGCCATGCCGACGGGCTTGTTGAACCAGTTGACGGCGGATGAAATTCTGGATTTGCTCGCCTACATCGAAGCTGGTGGGAAACCCAGAGCGGCCAACTTTCAAACGGTCAAAAACTGATCCGGGAGGACAGGCAGCTTGGCCTTCGTTGGTAGGTTTTAGATTTGAAGTCTGGAGTTCCGCGTTCACGTGGCTACGGACCGCCTTCCTCGATGACGCGATGGGGAGATTAGAAGAGCAAAAAGTTTTTCTGGCCTGACCGAGCCTGTGCGCCCAAACGCACACTTGCCGCCTTCGTGGGAATCTGAAATCTAGTGCGAAACCAGACAACCGGTTGAGTTGAAGTCCTTCGGGATGGCAGGGTTCAATCATGATTAACCCATTGCATTCAACGTCGAGCCCGGTAATCTCTGCGACGCTTAAAAGCGCCCAAAATGCGACAATTTGTAACCATAGCGACCAACGCGTTCATGGAATTGGTGCGGCAGCCGGTGTTTCTGCTGCTGATGACCGCGTCCGCGTCGTTCGAGATCTTTCTGGCCACGCCGTATTATTTTGCATTCGGTGACGAGCCCAAGCTGGTCAAGAACTCGGTGCTGGCGGTGATGTTGTTGACTGGTTTGTTTGGCGCCGTGCTGAGTGCTTCGGCCTCGTTGGCTCGTGAGATTCGCGCCGGCACGGCATTGGCCGTCTTGTCCAAACCAGTGGGGCGCGCACAGTTTCTCCTGGCAAAATACTTCGGGTTGGCGGTCGCACTGGCGGTGCTGACGTATGTGAACACCGTGGCCGCGTTGATCGCCAGCCGCATGGCGTTTGACGCTTACGGAGATACGGACCTTGCGGCTGTGGGCATTTTTGCCTTGGGAGTGGCGGTGGCCTATGCTTTGGGCGGGTTCAGCAATTTCTTTTTGCGTCGCCCGTTTGTCAGTGATGGGGTGTTTGCGCTGGTGGTCATGGTCACCGTGGCAGCGTTTGTTATTTTTAATTTCACGCAGCAACTACAGTCCATGAACCAGGCGGCGACGGTGGATTGGCGGTTGGTGCCGGCTGCGGTATTGGTTTTGTTTGCCCTCTGGATTCTGGCGGCGCTGGCGCTGGCGTGCTCGACCCGCTTTGACATGATCCCGACGCTGGCCATCTGCTCGGCGTTTTTCCTGGTGGGTTTGATGTCGGATTATCTGTTCGGTCGGCCCGCCGACAGAGGCTCCTGGTGGGGGACGGTGCTTTACACGTTGATTCCGAATTGGCAAAATTTTTGGCTCGCGGATGCCCTTGATTCGGGGAAAAGCACGTTTCAATGGGGCTATGTGAGCAAGGCGTTTGGCTACGTGTTCTGCTACGTGGGCGCGGCGCTGGCGCTGGCGGTAACCTTGTTTGAAGAACGGGAATTGAGTTAAGTCATGGAACGCAACCTGCAAAAAAACGGGCTGGTGAATCTGGTAACGTTGCTGTTGGTCGGCGGCGCGGTGTTCGGACTCGCGCGGTACTCGAATGTGCTTTCCGGCCAGGTCGCCGCGGTTTTTCTCGGGCTGGGGGTTTTGGTCGCCTTCGTGAGCTGGTTCCAAATGCGACTTGAAGACCGGGAGCGGCTGGAAAAGCTGGAACTCGAAGAGATGGCGCGCTCCAAGGCGAGTGCCACGTTGTTTGAAGGCAAGGATGCCGAAGTCTTTCCGGCGCAGCGTTCGCGCGAACAGTTTGAGAAATTCTTCGTGCCCGGGTTCACGGTGGTGCTCCTGATCCTGCAGGGCGTCGCGGCGCTTTTCCTCTGGCGTTGGTTGGCGAAGGTGCTCGCACCGGAGCCGTTCCGGCAGGAAATGGTGGCGATGTCGCTGTTCGCGTTGCTCGCGTTGATTCTGTTCCTGATCGGGCGTTTCTCCGCAACCATTGCCCGTTTGGAGAACCATCGGCTGTTACGGCCGAGTGCGAATCACTTGTTGCTGGCGGCTTACCTGTGCGCGTTCGTAGCGCTGGCTGTGGCGGGAGTCAAAGGTGAATTTCCCAACACCGACCTCTACGTGGCGCGCGGACTGGTGATCGTGTTGGGGCTCATCGCGGTGGAGACCGTCGCGATCCTGATCTTTGAGATTTATCGCCCGCGAGTCAAAGGCCGTGTCGCCCGACCGCTCTACGACTCGCGGCTCGTGGGGGTGCTGGCGCAACCCGAAGGACTCGTCGCCACCGCGGCGCAAACGCTGGATTATCAATTCGGCTTCAAGGTTTCCGAGACCTGGTTTTACACCGCGTTCAAGCAGGCTGCCCGCTGGGTCTTCCTGTTGCAATTGGCGGCATTGCTTCTCTCCAGCTGCTTTGTTTTTGTTGATCCCGGTGAACACGCGTTGCTGGAGCGGTTTGGTCGTCCGGTTGCGGGCCGCGAAGTGCTCAATCCGGGCGCCCATCTCAAATGGCCCTGGCCGATGGACAAAGTCTATCGGTATCGCACCGAGGAGATTCAAACCCTGCGGGTGGGTGCGCCGGAAGAGGAGGACGAGCACGCGCAAAAGGTCGTCTTGTGGACGGTGGCCCATGCCAAGGAAGACAATTTCCTGGTGGCGAATCGAGAACGCGTGGATGCCGGGGCAACTGCCAGTCCCGAAGGCCGAAAAACGCCTCCGGTGAGTCTCCTCACCGTCAGCATTCCGGTGCAGTATCAAATCACCAACCTCGTGCAATGGGTTTACAACCACGAGAGTTCCTCGAATTTGCTTCAACAGCTGGCCACCCGTGAAGTGGTCAGTTACCTCGTCAGTGCCGATATCAATGAACTCATGTCGAGTGCGCGGCAGGAAGCCGCGATGCTGTTGCGCGACCGGATTCAGGCCGCGGCGGATGCGCAGAAACTTGGCGCCCGCGTCCTGTTTGTCGGATTGCAGGACCTGCATCCGCCGGTGAAGGTCGCGCCGGAATACCAGAAGGTCGTGAGTGCGTTTCACCAGAAGCAGGCGAAGATCATTGCCGCTGAAGCCGAAGCCACCAGCACGAACACGATGGCCGGCGCCCAGGCGCTGGCGCTCACAAACACCGCTGAAGCCGAGCGCATTCGGCTGGAATTGACCGCCACAGCTCGCGCTGCGGCGTTCACCAATCAAATCCCTGCCTATCAGGCGGCGCCGACCGTTTACAAACAACGGCTCTATGCGCAGGTGTTTCCGCGCGCGATTGCGGACGCACGCAAGTTTATTCTCGTGGCCACGAACACCGACAATGTCATCCAGTTTGATCTGCAACAGAAGATAGAAGATGCCTACATCGAACAAGTGGGCGCTGCGATTACCCAACCGAAGAAGTAATTCCAACAATGAAAAAAAACCTGCTCACCATCATCATCAGCGCCGTGCTGGCGGTGATCTTTGTGCTGCTGTTGTTCACCTTCCAGGTGCGAACCTCCGAGGTTGCCGTTGTCACCACGTTTGGCCGCACCACCCGCGAGATCACCGAGCCCCGCGCCTTTCCCTTCTTCAAATGGCCCTGGCCCATTCAGAAGGTTTACAAGCTCGATAAACGCATTCAGAACTTCGAAGACAAGTTCACCGAAGCCTTCACCGCGGATGGCAACAACCTGCTCACGCAGGTTTATGTCGGCTGGCGCATCACGGATGCCAAGGCGTTCTTTCCGAAATTTGCCGGCGGCTCGACGGTCGCCGCGGAACGCCTGTTGGAAGACATCGTGACTGCAGCCAAGCAAAGCCGGGTCGGGCAGCATCCCCTCGGGGAGCTCGTCAACGCCGACCCCAGGCAGTTGAAGTTTGATGCGATCGAAGCCGAAATCCGGGCTCAAGCTCAAGCGCAGCTGGCTTTACAAAACTGCGGCATCAGCATCGACTACCTGGGCATCAAACGACTCGGTTTGCCCGAGAGCGTCACGCAATCGGTCTTCGACCGCATGACCGCCGAACGCAAAGGCCTTGCGGACAAACTTGATGCGGAAGGTCAGGCCGAAGCGCGCAAGATCAAGTCGTCTGCGGATCTGGCGGCATCCAAGGTGATTTCAACCGCGGAAAGCAAAGCGCGTGAGATTCGTGCCAGCGGCGAGACGGTGGCCGCCGATTTGTTGCCCGCCTTTCAGCAGAATCCGGAATTGGCGAATTTCCTTTCCAGTCTGGAAACGCTGGAAGCCTCGACCCGGTCAAAAACGACGTTGATCTTCGATAGTCGTACGTTGCCGTTCAATCTGTTTACTGGCTCGGTGACCAACAAATAAGACGTGGCATGAGCAACGAGCAGCCAACCCCCCAACCCACGACGCCGGTGGATAGCGGTTCGCAAGCGCTGGCCGAGGCGTTGCGCAGCAGCTTCAGCATCGTCAAGTTTGTGATGCTGGCCCTGTTCGTGGTGTTTTTATTCTCTGGCTTCTTCACGGTCGGACCGCAGGAGAAGGCCATCAAACTTCGCTTCGGCAAGCCGGTGGGCGAAGGCGAGCAGGCGCTGCTCGGCTCGGGGGCGCATTGGGCCTGGCCCTATCCGATTGATGAAGTGATTCGGATTCCCATTACCGAGATTCAGGAAGTCCGCGCGCGGGCCAACTGGTTTCTTCAAAGCTCCCTGCAGGAGGCGCGTGGTGAAATTCCACCCGCGCCCATGGGCACACCGCTGAACCCGGCCATCGACGGGTACGCGTTGACGGGCGACGGCAATATTGTTCACGTCAAGGCCACGCTGCGTTATCGCATCGAAGACCCGGTGCGCTGTGTGTTCCAGTTCACCGTCGGGACCAATGAAACCTACAGTCTCGCAGGAATTTCAAACGCCGTGCAAAACATGCTGGAAAATGCGCTGGTTCACACCGCCGCCAGTTTCAAGATGGACGACGCCTTGTTTGACAAGATTGCGTTTCAGGACGCGGTGCAACGGCGCGTCTCGAAGCTGGTTCAGGATCACAAACTCGGCCTGGTGGTCGACCAATGTGTGGTGGAAACCCGTCAGCCCCGGCAACTGGACGATGCGTTCAAGCGGGTGACCGATGCCGGCCAGCGCAACCGGATGGCGATTACCGAAGCCAATACCTATCGCAATCAGGTATTGAGCCGCGCCGATGCCGACGCTGCCGCCGCCGTGGACGCTGCGCAGACGGAGAAGACCTTTATGGTGGACCGTTTGACCACCGACGTTGCGAGTTTCCGGAAGTTATTGCCCGCGTATCAGAGCAATCCAGCGTTGTTCAAACAATTGCGTCTGATCGAAACCATGGGCCGCGTATTTACCAACGTGCAGGACAAGATGTACCTGCCCACCACTCCGGATGGCAAGGCGACCGAATTGCGACTATTGTTGAATCGCGAATTGCCAAAGCAAAAGACCGAAACAGCACCGTGAATAAATCCGAAATACGAATGACGAAAACCGAAGCCGAGCCGGGTTGGCGGGCCCCGGGCTTTCGTTATTCGGCATTGGTCATTTAAATTTTCCAACATGCAAGTCACATCGCTTTTGAGCCAGAAAGAGCACGCGCACGAGCACAGTGCGGAGTGCGGCTGCGGCCACGACCACGAGCACAGCACGATTCACGCGTGGCAAACCCTGCTGGGGGTCGTGTTCGTGCTGAACGCCTTTATCGTGGATTGGGTGTTTCCCAATTCGCACACCATTGCCAGTGCCAGCGCGCTCCTTGGCGCGGTGATTCTCGGTTATCCGATTTGCGTCACGGCCATCAAGGATTTGAAGTATGGCCGGCTGACGATCAACGAACTCGTGGCTATCGCCGTGCTCGCGGCGTTTGCCTCGGGTGACTACAAAACGGCGGGCGTCGTGGCGTTCTTCATGTTGCTGGGCGAGATCATTGAGACCCGCACGGCTGAGGGAGCGCGGGCTTCGATTGAATCGCTCATTAAGCTCACACCCACCAAAGCCCGTCGCATCAAGTCGGACAAGTCCGAAGAAGAAGTGGCTGCCAGCCAGCTTGCCGTTGGAGATCTGATTCGCATTCGCCCCGGTGACAACGTCGCGGCGGACGGCGTCATCGTGAACGGCCAGGGCTCGTTCAATCAGGCCACCATCACGGGCGAGTCCCTTCCCGTGGACAAGAAAGCGGGCGACGAAGTCTTTGCCGGCACCCAGAATCTGACCGGAGTGCTGGAGATCAAAGTCAGCCGCGCGGGACAGGACACCACATTGGGCCGCGTCCGCGAACTGATTCTTGCTGCCGAGAAAACCAAGCTCCCGATCATGAAGATCGTGGACCAATACATGGGCTTCTACACGCCGCTGGTGCTGGTCATTGGCGCGCTCGTGTGGGCGTTTACGCACGATCTGGGCCGCGTGATTGCCGTGCTCGTTGTCTCGTGTCCCTGCGCGTTCATTCTCGCGACACCCACGGCCATGGTTGCGGCGCTCTCGGCTGCCGCGCGTCTGGGTATTCTGATTAAGAATGTGGCTGACATTGAATCGGCAGCCAAGATCAATGCTTTCGTCTTTGACAAGACCGGCACTTTGACGACAGGTGAGTTGGCGGTGAGCCGCCTCGCACCGATTGGCGATGTGAAACCCGCCGAGCTGTTGCGCATTGCCGCGAGTGCCGAGAAATACAGCAATCACCCAACGGCCAAAGCGCTCGCCACGATTTCCGCCGAAGCGGGCGTCCCGCTCGTTGAGCCCAAAGACTTCACCGAGACCGCGGGACGCGGTGTGAAGGCCGATGTCAGTGGCGCAAAGATTCTGGTGGGCCGCGCCCAATGGCTCAAGGACAACGGCGTGGATACTGGTTTCGAGAAGTCAGTAGATCTGAACGAAACCGAGGGTTGGAGTTTGATCTTCGTTGCCCGTGATGGGAAATGCATCGGCTGGGTCGGCTTGCAGGACAAGACTCGCGCCGAAGCCAAAGAATCACT